>NZ_JBVJCO010000060.1:0-53393 GCF_055588525.1 Kitasatospora sp. NPDC041988 | reverse complement strand
CCCCCCCCACCCCCCCCCCACCCCCCCCCCCCCCCCCCCCCCCCCTCCCCCCCCCCCCCCCCCCCCCCCGGTACAGCTCAGAGCGTGCCGAACCCGACCTTGCGGGCGGCCGGCTCGCCGATCTCCACGTACGCCAGGCGCTCGGCCGGGACGATGACGCGGCGGCCGTGCTCGTCGGTCAGCGCGAAGAGCTTCGAGGTGCCCTCCAGCGCCTTGGCGATCGCGCTCTCGACCTCATCGGCAGTCTGCGAGCTCTCGATCACGATCTCGCGCGGCGCGTTCTGCACGCCGATCTTGACCTCCACGGCTTCCGTCCCTCCGGGGTTGCAGCCATCCACGCGCGGTTCCGGACCGCCTGGGACAGGCGATCGCGGCGACCGCGCCGTACGGCTTCACCATAGAGCACCGGATCAAGGCCGAGGCGAAGGTCGGTGGATCACTGCTCGGCGGCGGAGCCCTCGGCCTGCTCGGAGCCGGGGTGCATCGGGAAGCCCTTCAGGCCGCGCCAGGCCAGGCTGGCGACCAGCCGCACGGCCTCGTCGCGCGGGATCTCCAGCCCCTGGGAGAGCCAGTAGCGGGCGGTGATCTGGGCCAGGCCGCAGACGCCGGCGGCGAGCAGCTTGGACTCGGCCTCGGGGAGGTCGGTGTCCTCCTGGATGACCTTGCTGACCAGCGTCGCGCTGGCCTCCGAGGCCCGCTCGACGCGCTCGCGCACGGCCGGCTCGTTGGTCAGGTCCGACTCGAAGACCAGCCGGAAGGCGCCGGACTCGCTGGAGACGTAGTTGAAGTACGCCTCCATCGTCGCGGCGACCCGCAGCTTGTTGTCGGTGGTCGTCGACAGGGCGTCGCGGGTCGACTCGACCAGGGCGTCGCAGTGCTTGTCCAGCAGCGCCAGGTACAGCTCCAGCTTTCCGGGGAAGTGCTGGTACAGCACCGGCTTGCTGACCCCGGCGCGATCGGCGATGTCGTCCATGGCGGCCGCGTGGTAACCCTGCGCGACGAACACCTCCTGGGCGGCACCGAGCAGTTGTTCACGGCGGGCGCTTCGCGGCAGGCGGGCACCGCGCGGGCGCTCCTGCGCCTCCTGGATGGCCGTCACGGCGCTCCTCACTTCACGGGTTGTTCGGGGCTGGCAAGATGACCGATTCTACTTTTCGGTAACCGCGTTCGCGCTTGGCGAGCGTAAGAAAAGCACCGAGCCCCCTTGTCAGGAGCCCACAATACGGCGCTGACCATGGGCAACGGCAGTGGTGTGACAAGAGCTGAGACGATCGGTCCCGCCCGGGGCCCTGCCGCCGGTGGCTCATTACCATCGTCCACCATGAGCAGCGCTGAGCAGCAGATACGCACAGAGGCGGGGGAGCCCGCACCGTTCCGTACGGTCGAGGTGCCCGGTGTGGCGCTGGCGGTCCACCGGCCTGCCGCGGACGCGGCCACGGCCGACGGGCGGGAACCGGCCCTCTTCGTGCACGGGCTCGGCGGCTCGGCCGGCAACTGGACGGCGCTGATGGCCCGGCTCTCCGGCCTGGTCGACGGCGAGGCCGTGGACCTGCCCGGCTTCGGCCACTCCGCGCCGCCCGCCGACGGCAACCTCACCGTCTCCGGGCACGTCCGCGCGGTGATCGGCTACCTGGAGGCGGCCGGGCGCGGCCCGGTGCACCTCTTCGGCAACTCGCTCGGCGGCGCCGTCTCCGTCCGGCTCGCCGCGCTCCGGCCGGACCTGGTGCGCAGCCTCACCCTGATCTCGCCGGCGCTGCCCGAGCTGCCGCCGCAGCGCACCGCCTGGCCGACCGGCCTGCTCGCGGTGCCCGGCGTCCCCGCGCTGCTGCGCCGGCTGCCGGCGAACGGGCGGAGCGCCGAGGACGCGACCGAGGGGCTGCTGCGGCTGATCTACGGCGACCCGCAGGGCCTGTCGCCGGCCACCCGGGCCGAGGCGGTGGCGGAGTACCGGCGGCGCAGCGAGGTGCCGCACGCGATGGAGGCGCTCATCGGCTCGGCGCGCGGGATCGTCTCCGCCTACACCGAGCGCGGGGACCAGGCGCTCTGGCGGCAGGCCGGGCAGGTGAAGGCGCCCACGCTGCTGGTGTACGGCCTGCGGGACAAGCTGGTCTCCTACCGCTCGGCGCGGCGGGCCTGCGACGCCTTCGCGGACGCCCGGCTGCTGGTGCTGCCGGAGTCCGGGCACGTGGCGATGATGGAGCACCCGGAGCAGGTGGCCCGGGCGGTGCGGGAGCTGCTCGCGCGGGCCTGACGGCCGGCGCGGAAGGCGGCGTGGGACGGACACGGGAAAAGGGCGGGGAAGCAGGGCGGCGTAGCAGGGCGCGGGCGAGGGCGCGGACCGGGCACATCGGTCCGCGCCACGGTCCGGCGCGCGGTAACGCCCCGGCAGGGGGCAAGGTCACGCCGGTTCACTCGTTCAGGTGGCAGCCAGGCATGTGACCGATGGATCGCCGGAGGCCGGTCCTACCTTTCTGCTGTCGGACCGAACACATGTGGGGGAGTCGCGGCCGCCGGAGCATCCGGAAGGCGGCCGCAAGCAGGGGTACCGGCGTGCGGCTCCGCGGTCCTCATGCCCATTCGAGTAGCAAGCCCTTGTCCTCGCCGCCCTGCCAAGGGGGGCGACCCCTTGCAAGGGGTAGCAAAGGAGGTCTCCCGTGCGCGTTGCCCTGCTCACCGAAGGTGTCCGCATGAGTCCGGAGCGTGTCACCCGTGACTGGTTCGACCGGCTGGTCGAAGGCCTGCCGGAGCACGACTTCGAGTTGTACGCGCTGGCGGGCTCGGGGGTCGGGGCCAGCTCCCGGGGCCGCTGGCTCGGGGTGCACGAACTGGCCCTCTGGGGTCGTCGGCCGGGCGGGCGGATGCCGGGGGCACTGCGCAGACGGCAGTACGGGCGGGCATACGAGGCGCTGGTCCGGGCGCTGGTCATGCCGGGGGAGCGGGCCGCGTTCGGCGCCGGGCTCTACCGGCTGGCGGCGCTCGCCCGGGAGGACGGCGCGCTGCCCGCGTTTCTCGCCTCGGCACAGGCCCGGCACACGCTGGAGCGGATATGGCGCTCCCCGGGCGCCGACACCTCGGCCGGGGAGCCGCTGGTCTGCGACGTGCTGGTCGCGGCGGACCTGCTGGAGCAGTGCCTGCGTCCGCTCTCCGCGCCCTGGTACGGCGCCGGACCGGGCGGCCTCGGCGGTGCCGATCTCTGCCACGTGGTCGGCGGCGGTCCGGCCGCGCTGCCCGCGCTGGTGGCCAAGCAGTTGCACGGGGTGCCGCTCGTCGTCACCGAGCACGGCCTGCACCTGCGTGAGCAGTACCTCGGCTACCGCGAGGCGCCGTACCGGTGGCCGGTCCGGGCGCTGCTGCTCTCCTTCTTCCGGGCGCTCACCGAGGAGACGTACCGGCAGGCCGCGATACTGACCCCCGGCAGCGCCCACGACCAGCAGTGGCAGTGGCGCTGCGGGGCCGACCCGGTGCGGACCAGGGTGGTCCACGAGGGCACTCCGGCGGTTTCCCGGGCGGCGGCCGGCCCGGAGCCGTCCGCGCCGACCCTGGTCTGGGCGGGCGCGCTGGAACCGGGCCGGGACACCGAGCTGATGCTGCACGCCTTCGCGCGGGTCCGGGCCGAGCTGCCCGCGGCGCGGCTGGTGGTCCACGGCGAGGAGGCCGTCCGCGGCTACCGGGCGCACTGCGAGGCGGTGGCCGGGCGGCTGGGGGTGGCCGGAGCGGTGGAGTTCGCCGGGCGGCCGGAGTCGACCGCGCGGGCCTGGGAGGGCGCCACGGTGGTGGTGTTCTCGGCGCTCTCCCAACGCAGCCCCCGGCTGCTGGCCGACGCGATGCTGAGCGGCCGGGCGGTGGTCTCGACCGACGTCGGGGTCGCCCGGGAGGTGGTCGGGCCGACCGGGCTGCTCGTCCCGCCGCGTGACCCGCAGGCGCTGGCCGGCGCCTGCCTGGCGCTGCTGCGTGACGAGGAGCGGCGGGCGCGGCTCGGGCTGGCCGGGCGGCTGCGGGCGCAGGAACGCTTCGCCGTCGAGCCGGTGATCGGGGCGTTCCGGGAGATCTACCTGGAGCTGGTCTCCCAGTGGCCGGCCTTCCCGGCCGCGGCCGGCGGTGGGGTGGGCGTGCAGCCGCGCCCGTTCGCCCGGCCCGCCGAGTACTGGCTGGCGGACCGCCGGGGCGAGGGCCCGGGCGCGGAGGGCGCAGAAGGCGCGGAGACGGGCGGGGACGGTCCGGATGCGGCGGCCGACCGGCCGGGCGCCCTCGCGGAGGCGGTCTGATGGCGGGCGGCGGCCCGGCGGCCGGGGTGTCCGGGGCCACCGGGATGTCCGGAGCTTCCGTGGCGCCCGGGGGGCCCGCGGCGCCGGGGCTCTCCGGTGATCCGGTCCGGGAGGTGATGGCGGAGCACCGGGAGCTCTGCGAGCAGGCCGTCGACCCGCTGGACCTCGCCGTCCGGCTGGAGGAGGCCGGTCTGGGCCAGGAGGCGGCCGCGCGCTGCCGGCACGCGGACCTGTTCGGGCTCGCCGAGGAGCTGTACGCCCGGGTGCCGCGCCGCGCGCCCGCGGCCTCGGCGGCCGACGAGGCGGGCGAGGGCCGGCCGCAGCCGCGGCCGCGGCGGCGCGGCGCGGCGTTGCGGACGTCGGTGCTGGCGGCACTACCGGTCGCCGCGGCCGCCGCACTCGGTGGCCGGTGGCCGGCGCTGCTCCCGGCGGCCGTCCCGCTCGCGCTCCTGCAGGCGGGATCGGCGGCGTCGGCGCCGGCATCCGCGGCGCCCGGCCCGTCCACCGCCGGCGATCCCGGACTCGGCCCGTCCACCGCCCCCTGGCCGGGCGCACCGCACCCGGCCAGGGGGCGGCGGTGGCGGCCGGACGCCCTGGGCCACGGGGCCGGGGTGGCCGGGCTGCTGCTGCTCCCGCTCGCCGGGGCGACCGGCGGTGCCGGGGACGGCCGGGTGACGGCCGCGCTGGTGCTGGCGGCGGCGCTGTCGGCCGGGTCGGCCGAGTGGGCCGCGCGCTGGTTCCGGCACATCGGCCGCGGTCATCTGCGGACGGCGGGCACGCTCGCCGAGTTCCGCGCCAGGATGCGGCCGGTGCTGCCGGTGGCCGTGGTCCTGCACCTGGCCGTGCTGGCGGTGCTCAGCTTCGCCGCGCTCGCCGTGCTGACCGCCGTCGCCCCGCGCCCCGGGCCGGGCCACGGCGGCGGGCTGCTGCACCTGGCGGCCGAGCGCGCCGATCCCGTCCAGTGGGCGGCGCAGGGCGTGCTGGGCCTGCTGCTGGTGCTGCCCGCGCTGCTGGCGCGCTGCGGCCGCGGCGGCGTTGCCGCGCTGGGCGCGCTCGCCGGGTCGGCGGCCGCCGCCGTCCCGCTCGCGCTGGGCCGGTCCGCGCCGGCGGCCGGGCTGCTCGGCGGCGGGGCCGTCGCGCTGGCGCTGGTGGCGTACGCGTGGCCGGTGCTCGGCCGGGCCGGTGCGCACCGCTGACTCTTCCTGCTCGTCAACACTCTGTCCGTCAACACTCTGTCCGCCAGGTCGTCCCCGACCTCGCTTCGTGGAAGGACACCCCCGATGAGGGTGCTGCTGCTGGGCGCCGACGGCTTCATCGGCCGCCGGGTCACCGATCGTCTGCTCGTGGACCAGGAGTTGCAGGTGACGGTGCTCGGTCGGCGCGACTCGGCCGACATCCGCTTCGACCTGACCGCCGGCAGCCCGGGCGCGCTGGCCCGGTTCCTGGACGCGGTCGCGCCCCAGGTGGTGATCAACTGCGCGGGCGCCACCTACGGCAGCTCCCGCACCCTGATCCGGGCCAACACGCTGGCCGTCGCCACCGTCTGCGAGGCGATCCGGCGCAGCCGCGAGCCGGCCCGGCTGGTGCACGTCGGGTCGGCGGCCGAGTACGGGCCGGTGCCGGGCGGGGTGCCGGTGTCGGAGAGTGCCGAGCCGCGCCCGGTCGGCCCGTACGGCGTGTCCAAGCTCGCCGGGACGGAGCTGGTGCTGGCCTCGGGGCTGGACGCGGCGGTGCTGCGGGTGTTCGACGTGGTGGGCCCGGGGGCGCCGACGGCCTCGCTGTTCGGGCGGCTCGCCGAGGGGCTGCGGCGTGCCCTGGAGCGGGACGAGCCGCAGGTGCGGATGCCGGACCTGTCCGGATACCGGGATTTCGTGGACGTCCGGGACGTCGCCCGGGCGATCCAGGCGGCGGCGGTCTCGGCGGCCACCGGGGTGATCAACATCGGCAGCGGGCACGCCGTCCGGGCCCGGGAGGCGGCCCAGCTGCTGGTGCGGGCGTCCGGGTTCGAGGGGGCGATCGTGGAGGAGAACCGGCAGGTCCTGCTGCCCGCGCAGGTGGGCGGGCCGGTCGAGCACGCCGTCCCGCACCTGGGCCAGCACCACCTGCCGGGGCACCGCTCGCCGGAGCCGCGGCCGGCCGAGGGGCGGGGCCCGTCGGGCGAGCCGGTGCCGTGGCGGCAGGCGGACGTGCGGACCGCCCGGGACCGTCTCGGCTGGCGGACACAGGTACCGCTGGAGGAGTCGCTGGGGGACGTCTGGCTGGAGACGGCCTGCCGGGTCTGAGCCCCGGCGGCCGTCGCCGCCCGGCTCGGCCGGGGGCGCGACGGCCCAGTGGTGGCGGGCCGCAGCGCCTCTGACCGGCCCGGGAACGGCGCGACCGGCCGGTCCCAGCATCCGACGCAGCCCGTCTCGCCAGTCGGACGGGCTGTCTCGGAATACCGGGGCGGCATGACACTGTTGGCGTAGCAGAGCCACCTCGGTGGCGGAGCAACAAGCCACAAGAGGTTGGCCCTGGCCACCTGAACTGACGACCATCGGAGTCCCCGTGTCGCTGCCACCCCTGGTCGAGCCGGCCGCCGAGCTCACCGTTGACGAGGTTCGCAGGTACTCCCGCCACCTGATCATCCCCGACGTGGGCATGGCCGGGCAGAAGCGGCTGAAGAACGCCAAGGTGCTCTGTGTCGGCGCCGGCGGCCTCGGCTCGCCCGCGCTGATGTACCTGGCCGCGGCGGGCGTCGGCACGCTCGGCATCGTCGAGTTCGACGTGGTGGACGAGTCCAACCTGCAGCGTCAGATCATCCACGGCCAGTCCGACATCGGCCGCTCCAAGGGCGAGTCGGCGCGGGACTCCGTCAAGGAGATCAACCCCTACGTCAACGTGATCCTCCACGAGGAGCGCCTCGACAACGACAACGTGATGGAGATCTTCTCCGGCTACGACCTGATCGTGGACGGCACCGACAACTTCGCCACCCGCTACCTGGTGAACGACGCCGCGGTGCTGCTCGGCAAGCCGTACGTGTGGGGCTCGATCTACCGCTTCGACGGCCAGGCCAGCGTCTTCTGGGCCGAGCACGGCCCCTGCTACCGCTGCCTTTACCCGGAGGCCCCGCCGGCGGGCATGGTCCCGTCCTGCGCCGAGGGCGGCGTGCTGGGCGTGCTCTGCGCGTCCATCGGTTCGATCCAGGTCACCGAGGCGATCAAGCTGCTGGCCGGCGTCGGCGAGCCGCTGGTCGGCCGGCTGATGATCTACGACGCCCTGGAGATGAACTACCGCCAGGTGAAGGTCCGCAAGGACCCGAACTGCGCGCTCTGCGGCGAGAACCCGACGGTCACCGAGCTGATCGACTACGAGGCCTTCTGCGGCGTCGTGTCGGAGGAGGCGCAGGCCGCCGCCGCCGGCTCGACGATCACCTCGAAGCAGCTCAAGCAGTGGCAGGACGACAAGGAGGACATCTTCCTGATCGACGTCCGCGAGCCCGGCGAGTACGAGATCGTCAACATCCCCGGCGCGGTGCTGATCCCGAAGAACGAGTTCCTGATGGGCGACGCCCTGGAGTCGCTGCCGCAGGACAAGAAGATCGTGCTGCACTGCAAGTCGGGCGTGCGCTCGGCCGAGGTGCTGGCCGTGGTGAAGTCGGCCGGCTTCGCCAACGCCGTCCACCTGGGCGGCGGCGTGCTCGGCTGGGTCAACCAGATCGAGCCGCACAAGCCGGTGTACTGAGGACCGAGCCGGTCCGCCAAGGCCTGGTACGCAGGAAGGGCCCGCTTCGGCGGGCCCTTCCTCGCGTTTCCGGCGGCTAGAGCGCGCCCTTGCGCTGGAGCACGTTGTAGGAGATCCAGCCGGGCAGCACCGGCAGCCAGAAGGTGAGCGCCCGGTAGAGGAAGACCGCCGGGGTGGCGACCGCCGGGGGCACGTCGGCGACGGTGAGCGCACCGATCAGGGCGACCTCGACCGGGCCGATGCCGCCGGGGGTGGGGATTGCGGAACCGGCCGCGTTGGCGGTCAGGAAGACCACCGCGACCGCCGAGAAGCTGATCGAGCCGCCGAAGGCCTGCACGGAGGCGTCCAGGCAGGCGGTGAACGAGAGGGTCAGCAGCAGGATGCCGCCGAAGCCGGTGACCAGCTTGCTGGGCGTCTGCATCAGGTCGAGCATCCGCGGCACCACGCCGAAGAACAGCGAGCGCAGCCGGTTCAGCACGAACCGCCGCAGCGGGGCGACGGCTGCGACCACCAGGGCGAGCACGGCGGCGGTCAGCACGCCGATGATCACCGCGCGGGAGGCGGAGAGGTCCCCGTTGGTCTGGCTGCCGGTGATCAGGCCGAAGCTGAACAGCAGCAGCAGGTGCCCGGTCAGGCCGGCCAGCTGGGAGGCGCCCACCGAGGCGACCGCCTGCCCGGAGCGGATGCCGGCCTTCTGCAGGTAGCGGGTGTTCAGCGCGATGCCGCCGATCGCGGCCGGTGCGACCAGCTTGACGAAGGACCCGGCCAGCTGGGCGGCGACGGTGCGCCGGAACGGCAGCTTCTCCGGGACGAAGCCGGTCAGGCTCATCGACGCGGCGACGTAGCTGAAGGCGGCCGCGGCGAGGGCCACCGCCGCCCAGGCCCAGTCCATCTGGGAGAGCTTGAGCTGGGCCGGCTTGATGGTGGTCAGCGCCAGGTAGGCGGCGAAGGTGAGCGCGATGACCATGATCAGGGTCTTCGGCTTCAGCCGCTCCAGCTTGGCCGTCTCGGTCGGCGCCTCGGGTGCGATCTGGAGGATCTGGCCGCGGATCCGGCTGAGCAGGTCCTCGCCGGCCGTCGCGATGTCCTCCTCGGCCTGCTGCTGGGTGCGCTCGCCGGCGGCGACCTGCTCCAGCGCCCGGGCCCGGGCGGCGGTCTTGCGTTCCTTGGTGAGCTTCCTCAGGTCGACGCGGGTGGAGCGGCTCATCCCGACCGGCTGGAGCAGCGGCAGCGCCTGGGCGACCCGGTCGGCGCCGAGCACGGCGTTGGGGGTGGCCACCGCCCGCTCCGGGCCGATCCGCAGCGCGAACGTGGTGAGCAGCTGGGCGACGTCGATGCGCAGGGTCAGGTCGGTGGCGGCGATGTCGCCGCCGGAGAGGTTGACCAGGCAGGCCGTCTTCTCGTCGACGACCAGCAGCGACTCGCCGGTGAGCCGGCGGTGCGCGATCCGGCGCTCGTGCAGGGCGGCGACGGACTCCCAGAGCGAGGCCATCACCTGGTCGGTGACCTCGTCGTCGGCGAGGTCGTCCAGGGGGCGGCCCTCGACGTTCTCGTACACCAGGATCGCGGCGTCCGGGCCCAGCTCGGAGGTGGCGACCAGCTGCGGGGCGCGGGCGCCCGAGGCGGCGGCCGCGTAGGCGATCAGCGCCTCCTGCTCCAGCGCCTGGCGCAGCGACTGCGGGCTGCGGCGGACGGCCACCGAGCGCAGCCGCAGCCGTCTCCAGGCCCGGTAGAAGAAGCCGGAGGCCTGCTGTTCGCGGTCGATGATGTGGACGTCCAGCGGCGGGCCGCTCTGCTGGGCGACGAAGTAGCGGCGGGTGCCGCCGGGCGCGTCCGCGGCGCGGTGGGCGCTGGCCGGGGTGAAGCCGACCTTGCGCAGGCCGATCATCAGGTGCTGGCCGGTGGGCCGGATGTTCGGCGAGCCGATCGCGTACAGCGTGCCGTAGGCGACGGACCAGCCGATCAGGACGGTGAGCAGCAGCGAGAGCGGGGTGGTGTAGCCGCCGAGCAGCTCGGTGATCCCGCTGAAGACCACCACCACCCAGAGGGCGACCCGCCAGCGCGGCCGGCTCGACATGCCGACCGCGGTCATATAGGCGATCACCGGTGCCAGGTAGCCGTGCACCGGGTCGGTGAGGGTGCCGTTGCTGTCCATCGGGAGCCGGGTGAGGGCGTCCCGGATGTGCTCGGAGGCGCCCTCGGCGACCCACCAGTCGATGCCCAGGGAGACGCCGTAGGCGAGCACCGAGGCGAGCACGCCGTCGGCGACCCGCAGGCCGTCGCGTTTGATCAGCCGCTCGACCGCGAAGGCGAGCGGGACGGCGAGCACCGCGACGCTGGAGACGAGGCCGGTGATGGTGGAGAGCACCGGGGAGAAGCGGGGCGCGTTGGAGGCGATGTCCAGCTCGATGCCGGTGGTGGTCGAGGTCGCCACACCGGCCAGGACGAACACGGCGACTATGCCGAAGACGCCGGCCAGGAAGCGGATCAGGTCGGACGGGCGGTGCGCGCGGGCGGCGAGCAGCGGCTCGTCGACGTCCAGGTGCGGGGTGTCGTCGGGGGCCTCGGCGGCCTCGGCCGCTTCGTGCTCGCCGAGCGGCGTGGGCTGCTGGGCTGGGACGCCGGTCGGCGTAGGCTCGGCCGCGGGGGCCGGAGCGTGCTCGGGCGCCTCGGCCTCGGCGTCGGTCGGCTGCGGGGTCTTGATCGTCCGGTCCTTGATCAGGGAGACTTCCGGGGACGGCTCGGCGGCGGGCGCACCGCCGGGGCCTGCGGGCATGGCGTCGGAGGACTCGTCGGAGTCCTCGTCCACGCCCACGTCGGCCATCCCGGTCATCTGGTCTTGTCCTCGTATCACCACTCACCGCCCCGAAGATGGTGGCATGCCGCGGCGCCCCGTGCGGGACAGGGGGCGGATCGGGCGCGGCGGATCGTTCGCACGGGTCCTCGCGTCCGCTCCTATAAGGAAGGATGCCGCAGGTGACGGACGCTGACGACGATGGCGACCGGGGCGCACTGCCGCCCTTCGCCGAACTGGTGCTCGACCTGACCGAGCGGATTCCACCCGGCAGGGTGATGACCTACGGGGACGTTGCCGAGTACCTCGGCCAGGGCGGCCCCCGGCAGGTCGGGCGGGTGATGGCCCTCTACGGCGGCGCCGTGCCGTGGTGGCGGGTGATCCGCGCGGACGGCCGGTTCCTGCCCGGCCACGAGCACCGCGCCCTCGCCCACTACGGCGAGGAGGGCACCCCGCTGCGCGAGCTCGCGGACCCGCCCCGGGTCGACCTCAAGCGGGCCCGCTGGGACGGCGGGCCCGCGGCGGATTGAGCCGAACCGGGTGCGCGGGCGGGAATGACGGGGCAGGATCGTAGGCTCGTTGTGGACGGGCCCCGCGCGGGGCCCGCCTTTCCGTGGCCGCAGCACAACCCCCAGGACATTCGTGAGCTCCCCCTACCGTCTGGTGCGCAGCCCTCTCGCACAGCCCGCCCCGCCCGTGCTGGACGAGTACCAGCGCGCCGTGGTGGAGCACGCGGGCGGCCCGCTGCTGGTGCTCGCCGGGCCGGGGACGGGCAAGACCACGACGCTGGTGGAGGCCGTCGCCCGGCGGATCGAGCGCGGCACCGACCCCGAGCGGATCCTGGTGCTGACCTTCAGCCGCAAGGCCGCGATGGAGCTGCGCGACCGGATGTCCGCCCGGCTCGGCGCCGCCTCCGCGCCCCCGGCGGGCGCCGCGCAGGCGGCTGCGCTTCGGTCACCGCAGGCGGCTGCACTTCGGTCACCGCAGGCGACCACGTTCCACTCGTTCAGCTACGCCCTGCTCCGCGCCCACCAGGACCCGCGGGACTACGCCGAGCCGCTGCGGCTGCTCTCCGGCCCCGAGCAGGACGTCATGGTCCGCGAGCTGCTGGCCGGCGGCGCCGAGGACGCCCGGCTCGGCAGCGGTCGCATCTCCTGGCCGCTCGACCTGCGGGCCTGCCTGACCACCCGCGGCTTCGCCGACGAGGTCCGCGCCGTGCTCGCCCGCAGCCGAGAGCTGGGCCTGGGCGAGGCCGAGTTGGAGCGCTTCGCCGAGGGCGTCCAGCGCCCCGACTGGGCCGCCGCCGCCCACTTCCTCGCCGACTACCTGGACGTGCTCGACCTGCGAGGTGTCCTCGACTACGCGGAGCTGGTGCACCGCGCCGTCCTGCTCGCCGAGCGCCCCGAGGTCGGCGAGGAGCTGCGGCAGCGGTACGACGTGGTCTTCGTCGACGAGTACCAGGACACCGACCCGTCCCAGGTCCGGCTGCTGCGCCGGCTGGCCGGCGAAGGACGCGAGCTGATCGCGGTCGGCGACCCGGACCAGTCGATCTACGCGTTCCGCGGCGCCGACATCAACGGCATCCTGGAGTTCCCGCAGACCTTCCGGCAGGCCGACGGCGGGGCCGCCGAGGTCAGGGTGCTGAGGGTCTCCCGCCGCTCCGGCGCCGTCCTGCTCGCCGCCTCCCGGGAGCTGGCCCGGCGGATGCCGATGGGCCGGCTGCCCGCCGAGAAACTCGCCCAGCACCGCGCACTGCTGCCCTCCCGCGAGGGCGGCCGGGTCGAGGTCTACACCTACCCCACGCCCGGCACCGAGCTGGACTCGATCGCCGACCTGCTGCGCCGCGCCCACCTGGAGGACGGCGTGCCGTGGGGCGAGATGGCCGTCCTGGTCCGGGCCGGCGCCCGGTCCATCCCGGGCGTGCGGCGGGCGCTCGGCGCGGCCGGCGTCCCGCTGGAGATCGACGGCGACGACCTGCCGCTGCGCGAGGAGCCGGCCGTCGCCCAGCTGCTGCTCGCGCTGCGGGTCTGCGCCGAGCAGGCCCACCGCGACAGGCACACCCCCGACGTGCCGGACCCGCTCACCACCGAGCTGGCCCACACCCTGCTCACCGGCCCGCTCGGCGGCATGGACGGCTCCGACCTGCGCCGCCTCGGCCGCGCCCTGCGCGAGGAGGAACGGGCCGCGCTGCGCGCCGACGGCCGGCCCGCCGCCGTACCGCGCCCGGCCGGCGAGCTGATCCGCGAGGCCCTCGCCGAACCCGAGCGGCTGATCGCCCTCGACCCCGCCTACGCCCGGCGCGCCCGCGACCTCGGCACTCTGCTGCGCAAGGTCCGCGAGCGCCTCGCCGGCGGCTGCACCGCCGAGGACGCGCTCTGGGAGCTCTGGGACGGCAGCCGCCGCTGGCGCGAACGCCTGGAGCGGGCCGCGCTGCGCGGCGGCGCCGCCGGCCGCAACGCCGACCGGGACCTCGACGCGCTCTGCGCCCTGTTCGAGACCGCCGCCCGCGCCGAGGAGCAGGTCACCGGCCACCGCAGCGCCCTCGACCTGCTGGCCGAGCTGGAGGCCCAGGACATCGCCGCCGACACCCTCACCGTGCGGGCCGTCCGCCCGGAGGCCGTCCGGCTGATGACCGCACACCGCTCCAAGGGCCTGGAATGGCGCCTGGTCGTCGTCGCCGGCGTCCAGGAGGGCCTCTGGCCGGACCTCCGCCGCCGCGGCTCGCTGCTGGAGGCCGACCGGATCGGCCGCGACGGGCTCGCCGAACCGCTCTCCCTGGCCGCGTTGCTCGGCGAGGAGCGCCGGCTCTTCTACGTCGCCGCCACCCGGGCCAAGGAGCGGCTGATCGTCACGGCGGTCAAGGCGCCCGCCGACGACGGCGACGAGCCCTCCCGCTTCCTGCGCGAGCTCTACCGCGAGGACATCGACCCGCGCACCGGCAAGGTGTTGCGGCGCACCCCGCCGGCCACCGTCGAGGACGTCACCCACCGGCCGCGCCGCCCGCTCTCCGTCCCCGCGCTGGTCGCCGAGCTGCGCGCGGTCACCGTCGACCCGGCCCGCGCGCCCGAGCTGCGCCGCGCCGCCGCCGAACGGCTCGCCACCCTGGCCCTGGCCACCGACGAGGACGGCCTGCCGCTGGTGCCGGCCGCCCACCCGGACCGCTGGTGGGGCCTGGACGACGCCACGGCCGCCCCCGACCCTTTGCGCAGCGCCGACCTGCCGGTCCGGCTCTCCGGCAGCGGCCTGGAACAGCTGGAGAACTGCTCGCTGCAGTGGTTCCTGGACAAGGAGGTCAAGGCGCGCGGCTCCTCCTCGGCCGCCCAGGGCTTCGGCAACGTGGTGCACGCCCTCGCCGACGAGGTCGGCTCCGGCCGCAGCCCCGCCGACCTCGCCGTCCTGATGGAGCGGCTGGACACCGTCTGGGACGCGCTGGCCTTCGACGCGCCGTGGAAGTCCCAGCAGGAGAAGACCGAGGCGCGGGCCGCCCTGGAGCGGTTCCTGCACTGGCACGTGCTCCAGCGCGGCCGCGACGTGGTCGCCACCGAGCACGGCTTCGACGTCACCCTGGACGCCGGCGGCGTCGCGGTGCGGATCCGCGGCTCGATGGACCGGGTCGAGAAGGACGAGGCCGGGCGCGCCTACGTGGTCGACTTCAAGACCGGCAAGGAGGCGCCGACCGACAAGTCGCTGCCCGAGCACAAGCAGCTCGCCGTCTACCAGCTCGCCGTCCGCGCGGGCGCGCTCAACGAGCTGCCCGGCTTCGACGGCCGCGCACCCGAGTCCGGCGGCGCCGAGCTGGTCCAGCTGCGCAAGCCCGACAAGGGCGCCCCGGATGCGCCCAAGGTGCAGCGGCAGGACCCTCCGGAGGGCGAGCCGTGGATCGAGAACCTGCTGGCCGACGCGGCCGGGCGGGTGCTCGCCGAGCGGTTCGTGCCGCAGACCGGCGGTGGCTGCGACCGCTGCTCGTTCCGCCGCAGCTGCTCGGCCCAGCGGGACGGCGCCCAGCTCGTGGAGTAGCCCGTCGGGCCGAGTAGCGAGGGTCACCCCGGCCGGGCGCCCGCCCTGTCGGTGCCCCCCGTTAACGTTGCGGGGTGACCGCCGTGCTCAACCACCCCGACCAGCTCAAGGAGCTGCTCGGCATCCCCTTCAACCGGGAGCAGATGGCGGCCATCGGCGCCCCGCTGGAGCCGGCCGTGATCGTGGCCGGCGCCGGCTCCGGCAAGACCACCGTGATGGCCGCCCGGGTGGTCTGGCTGGTCGGCTCCGGCGCCGTCCGGCCGGAGGAGGTGCTCGGTCTCACCTTCACCAACAAGGCCGCCGGGGAGCTCGCCGAACGCGTCCGCGCGGCGCTGCGTCTCGGCGAAGGCCGGGGGAGGGGCGCCGAACCGGAAGAGGAGCCGCTCGGCGAGCCGGAGATCTCCACCTACCACGCCTTCGCCGGCCGACTGCTCAAGGAGCACGGCCTGCGGATCGGCATCGAGCCGGACGTCCGGCTGCTCGCCGACGCCACCCGGTTCCAGCTCGCCGCCAAGGTGCTGCGCACCGCCCGCGGGCCCTTCCCGGCCCTCACCGGCACCTTCGCCAACCTGGTCGCCGACCTGATCGCGCTGGACGGCGAACTCGCCGAGCACCTGGTCGAGCCGGACACCCTGCGCGGCTTCGACGAGGAGCTGCTCGACACCCTCGCCACGGCCAGGCTCACCAACGACGACCTGCGGGCCGTCCCGGGCGCCGCCCGGGCCCGGCTGGAACTGCTCCGCCTGGTCGAGGACTACCGGCGCCGCAAGGCCGCCGCCGGGCTGATGGACTTCGGCGACCAGATAGCCGCCGCCGCCCGGCTCGCGCAGCAGCGCCCCGAGGTCGGCGAGCTGCTGCGCGGCCAGTTCCGGGTCGTCCTGCTGGACGAGTACCAGGACACCTCCGTCGCCCAGCGGCTGATGCTGGCCGGTCTCTTCGGTGCCGGCCCGGACGGGCGGGCCACCGGCCACCCGGTCACCGCCGTCGGCGACCCCTGCCAGGCGATCTACGGCTGGCGCGGCGCCTCGGTGGCCAACCTGGACGAGTTCCCCCGGCACTTCCCGAAGGCCGACGGCTCCGAGGCGGCCCGCTACTCGCTCAGCGAGAACCGCCGCAGCGGCGGGCGGCTGCTCGCCTTCGCCAACGAGCTGGCCGCGCCGCTGCGTGCCATGCACGAGGGCGTCGAGGCGCTGCGCCCGGCCCCCGGCGCCGAGCAGGACGGCTACGTCCGTGCCGCACTGCTGCCCACCCACGCCGAGGAGATCGACTGGCTGGCCGACTCGATCGCCCACCTCGTCCGCACCGGCACCGCGCCAGGCCGGATCGCCGTGCTCTGCCGGGGTGGCGCGGCCTTCCCCGACATCCACGCGGCGCTGGTCGCCCGCGAGGTGCCGGTCGAGGTGGTCGGCCTCGGCGGGCTGCTCCAACTGCCCGAGGTGGCCGACCTGGTGGCGGTCTGCGAGGTGCTCCAGGATCCGACCGCCAACGCCGCGCTGGTCCGGCTGCTGATCGGCCCGCGCTGGCGGATCGGCCCGCGCGACCTGGCCCTGCTCGGCCGGCGCGCCGCCGATCTGGTCCGCACCGCCCGGCCCGAGGGCGTCGAGGCGCTGGCCGCCGCCGTCGCCGAGACCGACCCGACCGAGGTGGTCTCGCTGGCCGACGCGCTGGAGACCTTCCTCGACCCTGACCAGCCCGACGAGCTGGCGTTCTCCGCGGAGGCCCGGCTGCGCTTCGCCCGGCTCGCCCGGGAGCTGCGCGAGCTGCGCCGATCGCTCGCCGACCCGCTGATGGACGTGCTGCACCGGGTGCTCGCCGCCACCGGCCTGGAGGTCGAACTCGCCGCCTCCCCGCAGGCGTTGGCCGCCCGCCGCCGGGAGACCCTGCATGCCTTCCTGGACGTCGCGGCCGGTTTCTCCGACCTCGACGGCGACCCGGGCCTGCCGGCCTTCCTCGGCTTCCTGCGCGCGGCCCAGGAGTACGAGCGCGGCCTGGACAGCAGCCTGCCCGGCGGCGAGGACACCGTGAAGGTGCTCACCGCGCACAAGTCCAAGGGCCTGGAGTGGGACGTCGTCGCCGTCCCCGGCCTGGTGAAGGGCGCATTCCCGTCGTCCACCGCGCGCGAGCGCTGGACCAGCACCAAGCGTGTGCTCCCGCACGCCCTGCGCGGCGACGCGGCCACCCTGCCCGATGTGCGCGGCGGCTGGAACGCCAAGTCGATGACCGCCTTCAAGCAGGCGCTGGCCGAGCACTCCGGCATCGAGGAGCTGCGCCTGGGCTACGTCGCCTTCACCCGGCCGCGCTCCTTGCTGCTGGCCTCCGGGCACTGGTGGGGGCCCAGCCAGAAGACCCCGCGCGGCCCGTCCGCCTTCCTGGAGCAGCTGCGCGAGCACTGCGAGCGGCCCGGCGTCGGCGAGGTCGAGCACTGGGCGGAGCAGCCGTCCAAGGGCGCCGAGAACCCGGCGCTGGCCGCGCCGGTCGAGCGGCCCTGGCCGCTGCCGCTGGACCCTGCCGCGCAGCACGCCCGTCGCCGGGTGGCCGAGGTGGTGTACCGGCGCCTGGCCGGGCAGCCCGCCCCCGAGCCGGAGCCGATGGCCGCCGAGGACCGCCGCCAGGTCGAGTCCTGGGATCGCGATCTCACCGCGCTGGTGGGCGAGTTGGAGCGGTCCCGGCGCAGCGTGCGGGAGGTTCCGCTGCCTGCCGCGCTCTCCGCCACCCAGCTGTTGCGGCTCGCCGCGGACCCGGACGGCTTCGCGCACGACCTGGCCCGCCCGATGCCGCGCCCGCCGCAGCCCGCCGCCCGCCGGGGCACCCGCTTCCACGCCTGGGTGCAGTCCCGGATCGAACCGCTGCTGCTGATCGAGCCGGGCGCGCTGCCCGGAGCGGACGACGACGGCATCGAGGACGAGCAGGACCTGGAGCGGCTCAAGGAGGCGTTCCTGCGTACTCCGTACGCGAACCGGGAACCGTATCGGGTCGAGGCGCCGTTCCAGTTGGTGCTGGCGGGCCGGGTGGTGCGCGGCCGGATCGACGCGGTCTACCGCGAGGGTGACGGCCGGTCAGAATCCGGCTGCGCGTCACGCTATGAAGTGGTGGACTGGAAGACGCACCGCGAGGAGACCGCCGACCCGCTCCAGCTCGCGGTCTACCGGGTGGCCTGGGCCGAACAGTTGGGCGTCCCGGTGGAGCAGGTCACGGCGTCGTTCCTGTACATCCGCAGCGGTCGGATCGAACAACCCGCAGGACTTCCCGGCCGAAAAGAGTTGGAACGGCTCCTGATCGGGAACAGTGAAGAATGAGTCACGGAGAGCATTCAAGTCATCACGGCAACGGGCGAAACCTGCGCGTAGTGCACGTTTCGTGCCTATTGTGGGGTCGGTAACCGGTCAACCCCCGTGCTCCGGCCGCCAGCGAGGCCCGCATTCCCTAACCCTCAGTCATCACCGCAGGTGCCCACGGGCATCGGCGTCTTCTGCTGGAGAGACCGAAGTTGAGCGCGACCGGATGGATCAGAGAGCGGTTCGCCGGGTCGACCCCGGGGGCCGCTCCGGGCGCGACCGGCACCTGGCCGAGGACGGCGCTGTCGCTGCCGTTCATCGGCATGGCGCTGGTCGTCGTCCTCGACTACTTCACTGACGCTGCGGTGACCGTCGAACCGGCCCTCACCGCCGTCCCCGCGCTGGCCGCCGTGGTCAGCCGCCGAACCTGGTACCCGCTCGCGATCGGCCTCTGCACCGAGGCCGCCGCCTTCCTGATGGCCTTCCACAACGACGTGCTCGGCGAGTCCGTGCACAGCGCCACCGTCTTCGCGATCGTGCTGGTCGCCGCGATCGGCTGGGTCAGCGCCACCCTGCGGCTGCGCCAGGAGAAGGCGCTCGCCGACGCCCAGCTGGTCGCCTCGATCGCCCGCCGGGTGCTGCTGCGGCCCGTCCCCGACCGGGTCGGCACCGTGCGGGCCGCCGTCCACTACGAGGCCGCCGCCGCGCACGCCCGGATCGGCGGCGACCTCTACGAGGTGGTGAACACCCGGCACGGCGTCCGGGCCGTGGTCGGTGACGTCCGCGGCAAGGGGCTGGGCGCGGTGGAGACGGCCGCCGCCGTGCTCGGCGCGTTCCGTGAGGCCGCCCACCAGGAGCCCGCGCTGGAGCGGGTGGCCGGTTGGCTCGCCGTCAGCCTCGACCGGGCCCTGCACGAGAACGACCACCCCGGAGTGGAGGAGGAGTTCGTCACCCTGGTGCTGATCGGGGTCCGGCCCGACGGCACCGCCGAGATCGTCAACTGCGGGCACCCCTCGCCGCTGCTGCTGCGCGGCGGCGAGCCGGTCCGGCCGCTGGAGCTCGCCGAGACGGTGCCGCCGCTCGGCGTCCTCGACCCGGCCGACGTCCGGCCGCCGGTGTACCGGATCCCGCTGCAGCACGGGGACCGCGTGCTGCTCTTCACCGACGGCGTCATCGAGGCCCGCAACCGGGCCGGCGCCTTCTACCCGCTCGCCGAACGGCTGCCGCACTGCGCGGACGGCCGCCCGGTGGACGTCCTCCAGCGCCTGCACGAGGACGTGGTCCGCCACGTCGGCCGCCAGCTCGGCGACGACGCGGCCATGCTGCTGCTCCAGTACGACCCTCCCCCGGCCTTCGACCGGGGGGACCCCAACGCGGCCGCGCCCCAGCTGCCGCACCAGAACGGCCTGCTGACCAGGCGCTGAGGAAGCTAAGCCCTACAGCGACACCTGCACCACCAGCGGGCGGTGGTCCGAGACCACCGTCCGCGGGGCGGCCGCCGGGCCGACGGCGGTCCGCGGCACGCCCACCGCCAGCACGTGGTCGAACTGCACGGCCGGCCGGTGCGAGGGGTAGGTGGGGGTGCGCGCCAGGTCGTGCCAGCCCTGGAGCCGCGCCCGCGGCTCCCGCACCCGCCGCCGGCGCGGCTCCACCAGGGCCGGCCGGGCCCGCCGGGCCGCCCGCAGCTCGCGGACCCGCGCCCGTGGCGCCGTCCGGTCCAGCGCGGTCGCCCCGCCGAGCACCGTCCGGGGCACCGCCCCGATCAGGTTGAAGTCCCCCAGGACCAGGTACGGCTGCGGCAGGTCGGCGATCCACCGCCGGATCCCGGCCAGCTGCGCCATGTTCCAGCCCGGCACGAACGACAGGTGTGCCGCCACCACCGTGAACGGCCCGCGCTCGCCCTCCAGCACCGCCGCCAGCGCGGCCCGCGGCTCGTCCGGGACGGGCGTCAGTCCGCGCCGCCCGGCCACCCGCAGCGGCAGCCCGAACGGCGCCGGGGCGAACCGGCGGGCCCGCCAGTGCCGCACCGGCAGCCGGGTGAGCAGCGCGGTGCCGTACGCGGGCGGGGCGTCGTCGCCGAGCTCGCCCGGCCCGTACACCTGGATCCCGGCGGGCTCCGACGGCTCCCGCACCCAGCCGGCCACCGGCGCCGGCCGGCCGTGCAGCGCGGCCGCGAACCGCCAGTCCGCGGCGCCCATCGCCTTGGCGGCGACCGCCGTCTGGTCGGTGGCGCCGGAGCGCGGTTGGTAGCGGTCCACCTCCTGGAGCGCCAGGACGTCGGCGTCCAGCGCGGCCACCGCCTCGGCCAACGGCCCGCCGGCGTCGGCCGGGTAGGGCCGCGGGGCGCCGTCCGGGGCGAGCGGCTGACCGTGCAACAGATTGAAGGTGGCGATGCGCAACTGGCTCACACCGCACGACGGTACCCGCTCGCCGGGGGAGGGGGCGCCGCTTGAGCGGACTGGGCATACCGGGTATACATACTCGGTATGTCGATCCGCCACGGTCTGCTCGCCCTGCTCGACCAGGGCCCCCGCTACGGCTACCAGCTGAGAACCGAGTTCGAGGCGCGCACGGGCGCCACCTGGCCGCTCAACGTCGGCCAGGTCTACACCACGCTGTCCCGGCTGGAGCGTGACGGCCTGGTCGAGCCCGCCGGGGAGGACGACGAGGGCCACCAGTTCTACGCCGTCACCGACGCCGGCCGCGCCGAACTGCGGGCCTGGTTCGACACCCCGGTGCCCCGGACCAGCCCGCCGCGCGACGAACTGGCGATCAAGCTGGCCATGGCGGTGACCGTCCCCGGAGTGAACGTGCCCGCCGTCGTCCAGGGCCAGCGCCGCCACAGCGTCAAGGCGCTCCAGGACTACACCCGGCTCAAGGGCCGGGCGCTGGCCGGCGAGACCCGCCCCGGCGGCACCGGCCAGCCGGCCGGCCCCGGCGCCGACCTCGCCTGGCTGCTCGTCCTCGAACAGCTCATCTTCCAGACCGAGGCCGAGATCCGCTGGCTCGACCACTGCGAGACCAGGCTCGCCCAGCAGGCCGAGATCGAGCAGGCCAGGGCCGCCGAGGCCCGCAAGGCAGAGCCCGAGCCCCGGTCCGGGCCCACCGCCCGGATCGGGCGCCGCCGCTCCAAGGCCTGAACCCCGTCCCGACCTCACGAACCACCCGGCCCCGGCGGTCAACCCGCCCCGGGCCCACAACAGCAGGGGGAAGTGTGTCCCACACCGATCCGACCAGGAGCGCCACCCAACCGGTGCTGCACCTGGACCACGTCACCCGGGTCCACGGCCAGGGCGCGGCCGAGGTGCAGGCGCTGCGCGGAGTCGACCTGAAGGTCCACCCCGGCGAGTTCGTCGCCGTCATGGGCCCGTCCGGCTCCGGAAAGTCCACCCTGCTGACCCTCGCGGGCGGTCTGGACAGCCCGACCGAGGGCCAGGTCCTGGTCGAGGGCGTCGCCCTCGGCGGCCTCAACCGCAAGAGGCTCGCCGAGGTCCGCCGCCGCTCGGTCGGCTACGTCTTCCAGGACTACAACCTGATCCCGGCGCTCACCGCCGCCGAGAACATCTCGCTGCCCCGCGAGCTCGACGGCCTCTCCGGCCGCGCCGCCCGCCGCGAGGCGATCGCCGCCCTGGAGGAGCTCGGCATCCCCGAGCTCGCCGACCGCTTCCCCGACGACATGTCCGGCGGCCAGCAGCAGCGCGTCGCCATCGCCCGCGCCCTGATCGGCGACCGCCGCCTCGTCCTCGCCGACGAGCCCACCGGCGCCCTCGACTCCACCACCGGCGAGGCCGTCCTCGCCGTCCTGCGCGCCCGCTGCGACGCCGGCGCCGCCGCCATGATGGTCACCCACGAACCCCGCCACGCCGCCTGGGCCGACCGCGTCGTCTTCCTGCGCGACGGCCGCATGGTCGACGAGAGCGTCAGTCAGGACGCGGGCAGCCTGCTCGTCTCCGCGGCCACCAACGCGATGGGCCCGGTGACGGAGTGAGGCTCAGCGCCTGGCGGGTCGCCCTGCGTATCGCCCGCCGTGACGCCCTGCGTGCCAAGGGCCGCAGCGCCCTCGTCGTCGCCATGGTCGCGCTGCCCGTCCTCGGTGTCACCGGCGCCGACGTGGTCTTCCGCAGCGCCGAACTCGACCCCGGCGAGCGGATCGTCCGCACCATGGGCCAGTCCGACGCCGAGATCCGGATGATCGAACGCGGCTCGGTCATCCTGCAGGCACCGGACCCGGACGACTCCTTCAAGCACACGAGCGCCGAGGACGCCAAGAAGCAGGGGGACGGCCAGCCCAAGTTCACGCCCGAGCAGCGCCGCAGCCTCGACACCGAGCCCGCCGAACTCGTCAAGCAGCTGCTCCCGGCCGGCGCCACGCTCGTCCCGGTGCGCCAGGGCCCGTACACCTCCACCAGCACCGCCGAGGGCCTGCTCAGCGTGCAGACCGTCGAGGCCGACCTCAACGACCCGGTCTGGAAGGGCCGGATCAACGTGGTCGAGGGCCGTGCCCCGAGCGCCGGCCACGAGGCCGCCGTCACCCGGGACTTCCTCGACCGCTCCGGCCTCAAGCTCGGCGACCGCACCTCCCCGCGCGGCCTGGAGGCCACCCCCTTCACCATCACCGCTGTCGCCGAGTACCCCGGCGAGCTGAAGGCCACCGGGCTGATAGCCCGCCCCGGCACGCTGGTCGACCAGCTGATGAAGCTGCCCGGCGCCGGCAAGGGCATGGGCCGGTCCGACCTGGGGGAGGAGAGCCGCTGGATGGTCAAGCTCCCGGCCGGGGCCGCGATCGACTGGCCCAAGGTGACGGAGCTCAACAAGTACGGCTTCACCGTCGCCTCCCGCAGCGTCCTGCTCGACCCGCCGGCCCGCTCCGAGGTGCCGCTCTACGCCCACGAGGACCAGGAGAGCGGCGGCACCCGGTACTTCGACAAGACCTCCGTCGTCATCCTCGCCACCGTCGTCGGCATGGCGCTGCTGGAGATCGTGCTCCTCGCGGGCCCCGCCTTCGCCGTCGGGGCGCGGCGCTCCCGGCGCCAGCTCGGACTGCTGGCCGCCGGCGGCGGTGACCGCGCGAACGTCCGCGCGGTCGTCCTCGGCGGCGGCATCGTCCTCGGCGTCACCGGCGCCGCCGTCGGCCTGGCCGTCGGCATCGGCCTGGTCGCGGTGCTCCGCACCCGGGCCGAGGAGTACTCGGGGACGCGGTTCGGGCACTTCGACCTCCAGCCGGTCGACCTGCTCGGCGTCCTCGCCATCGGCCTGGTCACCGGCCTGCTCGCGGCCGTCGTACCCGCCGTCCAGGCCTCCCGGCAGGACGTCGTCGCCGCGCTCACCGGCCGCGACTCGCTCAAGCCGCCGAGCCGCAAGCTCGCCCTGCTCGGCCTGCTGATGCTGGCCGGCGGCGCCGCGCTCGCGCTGCTCGGCGCGACCAGCGGCTTCGGCAACCGCAGCCTGGCCGTGCTCGGCGGCTCGGTGATCGCCGAACTCGGCATGGTCGCCCTGACGCCCTACCTGGTCGGCCTGTTCGGCCGGCTCGGCCGCTGGCTGCCGCTCGGCCCGCGCCTCGCCCTGCGCGACTCGGTCCGTCACCGCGGGCGCACCGCCCCCGCCGTGGCCGCCGTGATGGCCGCCGTCGCCGGCTCCGTCGCCGTCGGCATCTACACCGCGAGCAGCGACGAGCAGAACCGACGGGAGTACATCGCCGCCGGCCCGGCCGGCGCGGTCACGCTGAGCAGCGGCTGGGGCTCGGCCTCCGACGGCAAGCTGCTGCCCCAGCTGCGCGGCGCCGTCGAGACCAGCATCCCCGACCTCGGCCCCCGCGCCGACGTGCAGAGGATCGACCTCCCGGGCGACTGCGACAGCATGCGCACCAGCTGCGGCTACGTCAGCACCGAGATGCCGAAGGAACTGCGCTGCCCGCTGAACGAGAAGGGCAGCGACTCCATCCCCTTCGAGGAGGCCGTCCGGCTCCGCAAGGAGGACGCGCGCTGCAAGGAGGACCGCTCCTACTGGGTCAACCCGTTCAGCGCCGCGATCGCGGGGGACGCCGTCCTGCTGCGCAACCTGTACGGGGTGACCGACCCGGCCGTCGGCCAGGCGCTGGCCGCGGGCAAGGCGGTCGTGTTCGACCCCCGGTACGTCAAGGACGGCAAGCTCATCGTGCGCGTGACCGAGCCGATGGACCAGGCCGCCATGAAGTCGGGGGAGAACCACGAGGCGCCCAGCCACGAGATCGGCGTCGACGCCGTGCTGGCCACCGCGGTGGCCCCGGCCGGCGGCCAGGCCGTGATGAGTCCGGACACCGCCCGCCGGCTCGGGCTGAGCACCAGGGACGCCGGCTCGGTCTGGCTGCCGGCCGGGGCACCGTCCGACAGCGCCGAGCAGAAGGCGGCCGGTGCGATCGACAAGCTCGCCGACGGCACCCGGTTCAACGTCGAGCGCGGCTACCAGTCCAACGGCGACCTGGTCAGCCTCGGCCTGACCGGCTTCGCCGCCCTGGTCGCGCTCGGCGCGGCCGGCATCGCCACCGGCCTCGCCGCCGCCGACTCGCAGCGCGACCTGACCACCCTCGCGGCGGTCGGCGCGGCGCCGCGGATCCGCCGCACCCTCTCCGGGTTCCAGTGCGGGGTGATCGCGGCGATGGGCGCCGTGCTCGGCGTCGCCGCCGGGGTCGTGCCGGCGGTGGCCCTGCGCAAGGTGGAGGGCGTGGCGGTCTCCTACCCGGGGATGCCCGCCGATGAGCTGGCCGACCGGAGCGTCATCGTCTTCCCGTGGCTCAACGTCGGGGTCACGGTGGTCGTCCTGCCGCTGCTCGCGGTGGGGCTGGCAACCGTGCTCACCCGCTCGCGGATCTCACTGCTGCGCCGCTCCGGCTGACGCACCGCTCCGCCTCCGTCACCTCCGGCCGCCCTCGTGCGCGGCCGGAGGTGACGGAGGTTACAGGCCCGTCGTTGACCGGTGGCCGGACGACCGGGGCGGGCACCCGCATGGGCGAACTAAAGTCGTCCGTATGACGAGAACCCCGGACAGCGTCGTCCGCTCCTTCATCGACCAGCACCAGGCCGCCTTCCTGGCCGACCTCTCCGACTGGCTCGGCATCCCCTCGGTCTCCGCCGACCCCGGCCGGGCCGGCGACGTCCGCCGCTCCGCCGAGTGGCTGGCCGCGAAGCTGAGCGAGACCGGCTTCCCGGTGGCGGAGGTCTGGGAGACGGACGGCCTGCCGGCGGTGTTCGCCGAGTGGCCGTCCGGGGACTCGTCCGCGCCGACCGTGCTGGTGTACGGGCACCACGACGTGCAGCCCGCCGCGAAGGAGGACGGCTGGGCCACCGAGCCGTTCGAGCCGACCGTGGTCGGCAAGCAGCTGTTCGCCCGTGGTGCCGCCGACGACAAGGGCCAGGTGTTCTTCCACACCCTCGGTGTCCGCGCCCACCTGGCCGCCACCGGGCGGACGGCGCCGGCCGTCAACCTCAAGCTGCTGATCGAGGGTGAGGAGGAGTCCGGCTCGCCGCACTTCGCCGACCTGGTCCGCCGGGAGGCCGGGCGGCTGGCCGCCGACGTGGTGATCATCTCGGACACGGGCATGTGGTCGGAGACCACGCCGACCGTCTGCACCGGCATGCGCGGCCTGGCCGACGCCCAGATCGACCTGTACGGCCCGGACACCGACATCCACTCCGGCTCCTTCGGCGGCGCCGTCCCCAACCCGGCGGCGGTCGCGGCCGAGCTGGCCGCCGGGCTGCACGACGCCGACCGCCGGGTGGCGGTCCCGGGCTTCTACGACGGTGTGATCGAGCTGACCGAGCGCGAGCGCGAGCTCTTCGCCGAGCTGCCCTTCGACGAGGCGCAGTGGCTGGAGGTCGCCAAGTCGTACGGCACCCTGGGTGAGGCCGGCTACTCCACCCTGGAGCGGATCTGGGCCCGGCCGACCGCCGAGGTCAACGGCATCTGGGGCGGCTACACCGGCCCCGGCGGCAAGACCATCGTGCCGTCCTCCGCGCACCTCAAGCTCTCCTTCCGGCTGGTCGCCGGCCAGGAGGTGGAGAAGGTCCGGGAGGCAGTCCGGGAGTGGGTGGCCGCGCGGGTGCCCGAGGGCATCCGGTACGAGCTGGTGTTCCCGGGTGCGACCCGGCCCTGCCTGACCCCGCTGGACCACCCGGCGCTGCAGTCCACCGTCCGGGCGATGGGGCGGGCGTTCGAGCAGAAGATCCTGTTCACCCGTGAGGGCGGTTCCGGCCCGGCCGCCGACCTGCAGGACGTGCTCGGCGCGCCGGTGCTCTTCCTCGGCATCTCGGTGCCCTCGGACGGCTGGCACTCGGTCAACGAGAAGGTCGAGCTGGATCTCCTGGCCAAGGGTGTGGAGACGGCCGCCTACCTCTGGGCCGACCTGGCCGAGAACTGGCGGCCGGGCGGCGAAGGTGCCTGAGGGCGCCGCCGCCCGTCCCGGCGGGCAGACCACCGATCCAGACGACTCATCACGTGGGGATGGAACGAAGTGAGCACCGTGCCTGAGACCGAACGCCCGAGCAACCTGGCACTGGCCCGGGCCGGGGTGGACCGGGCAGCCCAGCACCGGTTCGACGAGCCCTGGCTGGCGGCCGCCTGGAGCCACCCGACCACCCAGGTGCTGCCGATCGCCGGCGGCGAGGCGTTCGTGGTGGACACCGGGAGCGGCACCGAGCTGGTCCTGCTGCCCTCCTTCGAGGCGCCGCAGACCGGGGACCGCTACTTCCTCGGCACCGACGAGGACGGCGTCTCGTACTTCGCGCTGGCCGGCGAGAGCCTGCCCGGCCGACTGGACGGCGACGCCCGTCCGGCCGGGCTGCGCGAGGTCGGAGCGCTGCTCTCCGACCGGGACGCCGGGCTGCTGGTGCATGCCGTCGCGCTGGAGCACTGGCACCGGCTGCACAGCTTCTGCTCGCGTTGCGGGCACCCGACGGAGAAGGCCGGGGCGGGCCACGTCCGGCGTTGCACCTCCTGTGCGGCCGAGCACTACCCGCGCACCGACCCGGCGGTGATCATGATGATCACCGACGAGCAGGACCGCTGCCTGCTCGGGCGCCAGGCGCTCTGGCCCGAGGGGCGCTGGTCGACCCTGGCCGGCTTCGTCGAGCCGGGGGAGTCGATCGAGCAGGCGGTGGTCCGCGAGGTCTTCGAGGAGGCCGGCGTGAAGGTCGCCGAGGTGTCCTACGTGGCCAGCCAGCCGTGGCCGTTCCCGTCCAGCCTGATGCTCGGCTTCATGGGCAAGGCCCAGCCGGACGGCACGGCGATCACGGTGGACGGCGAGGAGCTGGCGGAGGCCCGCTGGTTCTCCCGGGAGGAGCTGCAGGCCGGCATGGCGGCGGGCGAGATCCTGCCGCCGTCCGGGATTTCGATCGCCCGTCACCTGGTCGAACTCTGGTACGGCGGTCCGCTGCCGTCGGCGGCGCGCTGGTAATTCTGCCGAATGGGGGCGTGCGGCATATTGCCGTGCGCCCCCATTTCTCTTTCGTGCCCTCTTTCGCCTCGGCTTCCCGGTGGCCTTCATCGGCTGAACGGGTGATCAATACCGATTTCCCGCAGGTCGGGCGCTCTGATGTTCGTATCCGGAGGGGCCCTGTCCGGGCGCTCCTCCACCGCCCGGGCCGGGTCCACCGCCGGCCGCCCGGGGGCGGCCGAGACCGATGCGCGCCGACATTGACCGAATCGGCTGAAACGGTGTCACCGCCCTCGCTACATTCACTCGGGTGACAATCCCACGGGGCACCGCCCAATCCCCCAAATACCAGCGCCTCGCCGCCGATCTGCGCCGCCGGATCGCCGAGGGCGAGTTCACCGCCCAGGCCGCGCTGCCGGTCGAGAGCGAACTGGAGCGCCAGTACGGAGTCGCCCGCAACACCGTCCGGCTGGCCGTCGACGTCCTGGTCAACGAGGGCCGGCTGGTCCGTCTCCAGGGCAAGGGCACCTACCTGCGGGAGCACCCCGTCCTGGACCACCGCGCCTACGGCCCCACCCCGCCGACCGCGCCGCGCGAGCACCGGGCCGGGCCGCGGGACTGCCTGGCCGTACCCACCACCGTCTACCTCGGCGAGGCCGCCGAGGCCGGCCGGGAGCTCACCGTCGACTTCGAGATGATGATCGTCCGGGCCCGGGTCGACATCGCCGAGCGGCTCGGACTGCGGCCCGGCGAGGCCATCGTGGTCCGCCGCCAGCTGCGGCTGCTCGACCGCGAGCCGTACTCGATCGAGGAGAGCCACTACCGGGCCGGGCTCGCCGCCGGCACCCCGCTGATGGAGCCCGACCAGATCGACGGCGGCGACGAGGCGGTGCTCGCCGCGCTCGGCCGCACCGAGGTCGGCGCCGTCGACCACCTGGTGGCCCGGATGCCCGGCCCCGAGGAGGCGCAGTGGTTCCAGGGCGGCCCCGGGGTGCCGCTGATGGTCCAGACCCGGGTGACGTACGACCGGCGCGGGCCGGTCCGGGTCATCGAGACCCGCTACTCGGCCGACCGCAGCCGGCTGGTCTACGGCGTGGGCGACCTCGCCGCCCGCGCGCTGCTGCCCGCCCCCGCGGCGCCCGTCGACCCGGCCCGGGCCGACGCGCCGTGACGCGCCGGCCCGGGCCTCGGCACGGGGCCCGGGCGTACGCCGGGAGCCGGGCGGCAGCCTCGGGTCAGGCCACCAGGGCCTTCTTGACCTGCATCAGGCTCGGGTTGGTCATCACGACCTGCTCGCCGCCGCCCTCCGGCTTCACCAGCACCGTCGGCACCGTCTGGTTGCCGTTGTTGACCGACTCGACGAAGGACGCCGACGCCGGGTCCTCCTCGATGTTGATCTCGGTGTAGCCGATGCCCTCACGGTCCAGCTGGCTCTTGAGTCGGTTGCAGTAGCCGCACCAGGTCGTGCTGTACATCGTGACGCTGCCGGACATCGAGGGGGCTCCTTCGGGAAAGGGGGCGTGCGGTCTCAGGAGAGAACGCCCGCAGTGCATCGGTCATTCCGCGGCCGCCCGGCGTGAGAGCGACCTCGCGCGCCCGGCCGCGCAGCGATCATCCTGCGATCACACCGCACCTGTGGACAACTCCGCCCGGGTTGTCGCACCGGGCTGAGAAGATGGAACGCATGCAGGAAGACCTCTTGAGCGGCAGCCCGTACGACAGCTACCCGGCGGGCCACCCGACCGCGTCGGGCCCCGACGCGGTGCTCGCCGGGCTCGACCCCGAGCAGCGGGCCGTCGCCACCGCCCTGCACGGGCCCGTCTGCGTCCTCGCCGGCGCCGGCACGGGCAAGACGCGCGCCATCACCCACCGGATCGCCTACGGCGTGCGCAGCGGCGTCTACCAGCCCGCCCAGGTCCTCGCCGTCACCTTCACCGCCCGCGCCGCCGGCGAGATGCGCGGCCGGCTGCGCGAGCTCGGTGCCGAGGGCGTCCAGGCCCGCACCTTCCACTCCGCCGCACTGCGCCAGCTCCAGTACTTCTGGCCGCGCGCCGTCGGCGGGCCGGTGCCGCAGCTGGTGGAGCGCAAGGTCCAGCTGGTCGCCGAGTCCGCCGGCCGCTGCGGCCTGCGGGTCCAGCGCACCGAGCTGCGCGACCTCACCGCCGAGATCGAGTGGGCCAAGGTCACCCAGATCGGCCCCGACGACTACCCCGCCGCGGTCCAGAAGTCCGGCCGCGAGGCCCCGCGGGACCCTGCCGAGACCGCCCAGGTCTACCGCGTCTACGAGGAGACCAAGAGCCGCCGCGGCGTCATCGACTTCGAGGACGTCCTGCTGCTGACCGCCGCCATCCTGGAGGACCGGCCGGACATCGCCGACCAGGTCCGCGCCCAGTACCGGCACTTCACCGTCGACGAGTACCAGGACGTCTCGCCGCTCCAGCAGCGGCTGCTCGACCGGTGGACGGGCCCCGGCGGCGGCGCCAGCCTCTGCGTGGTCGGCGACGCCAGCCAGACCATCTACTCGTTCACCGGCGCCACCCCCGACTACCTGCTGAACTTCCGCAGCCGCCACCCCGAGGCGACGGTCGTCAAGCTGGTCCGCGACTACCGCTCCACCCCGCAGGTCGTCCACCTCGCCAACGGGCTGCTCGCCCAGGCCCGCGGCGAGGCCGCCCGGCACCGGCTCGAACTGATCTCCCAGCGCGAGGCCGGCCCCGAGCCGGTCTACGCCGAGTACGAGGACGAGCCGACCGAGGCCGAGACCACCGCCCGCCGGATCCAGGAGCTGCTCGCGGCCGGCGTGCGGGCCAGCGAGGTCGCCGTGCTGTTCCGCACCAACGGCCAGTCCGAGGTCTACGAGCAGGCGCTCGCCGACGTCGGCGTCTCCTACCAGCTCAAGGGCGCCGAGCGGTTCTTCGAGCGGCCCGAGGTGCGCGACGCCGGGGTGCTGCTGCGCGGCGCCGCCCGGGCCGGCTCCGACCCGCTCACCGACGGTGCCCCCGGCCTCGCCGCGCAGGTCCGCGCGGTGCTCGCCACCCGCGGCTTCACCCCCGAGCCGCCGGCCGGCTCCGGCGCGGTGCGCGAGCGCTGGGAGTCGCTGGCCGCGCTGGTCCGGCTCGCCGAGGAGTTCGAGCGCACCCGCACCGCTGCCGGGGAGAGCGCCGACCTCGCCGCGTACGTCGCCGAGCTGGACGCCCGGGCCGCCGCCCAGCACGCCCCCGCCGTCGAGGGCGTCACGCTGGCCTCGCTGCACGCCGCCAAGGGCCTGGAGTGGGACGCCGTCTTCCTGGTCGGCCTCACCGAGGGCACCATGCCGATCATCTACGCCAAGACCGACGAGCAGGTCGAGGAGGAGCGCCGGCTGCTGTACGTCGGCGTCACCCGTGCCCGCAAGCACCTCTCGCTCTCCTGGGCGCTCTCCCGCTCCCCGGGCGGCCGGGCCAGCCGCAAGCCCACCCGCTTCCTGGACGGGCTGCGGCCGGGCTCCGGCGCACCGGGCGCGCGCGCCGGGAGCCGCGGCGGGCGCGGCGGCGTCGAGCCGGGCGAGCGCTCGGCCGGGCGGCGGGTCCGCGGGCCGGTCAAGTGCCGGGTCTGCGAGCGGGTGCTCACCGAGGCGGTGGAGCGCAAGCTGCGCCGCTGCGAGAGCTGCCCGTCCTCGATGGACGAGGCGCTGTACGAGCGGCTGCGCGAGTGGCGGGCCGGGCAGGCCAAGAAGCAGGGTGCGCCGGCCTACGTCGTCTTCACCGACGCGACGCTCATGGCGATCGCCGAGGACGTCCCCTCGACCCGGCAGGAGCTGGCGGTGATCTCGGGGGTCGGCGCGATGAAGCTGGACAAGTACGGGGCCGCCGTGCTGTCGTTGTGTGCGGGGGAGGAGCCCGAGGAGGATCCGGTCGACGTCGAGGACGGCGATCCGGGCGAACCGGCCTGAGCCGGTCCGGGGCGGTGGGAGCAGGCGCTTCGAGGCGCTTCGGAACTCGTCGGGGAACTCGCCGGAAAAATAGTTTGCGCGCTGTACCGGGAGCGCAATAGCCTGCCGGAGCGGTCAAGGGGACGCGAACGCACGGGGTGACGCCTGTGCCGTGTTCTCCTGCGCCCAAAGCGTGCACCGCACCATTCAGCTCCATCTGCACCACGCTTCACCTGCACCACCGAGACAGACATCCGAACAGTTCGGAGCCCGGGAGACCAGGCTCCGCGAGACGCCGAGAGGAGGCGAAGACAGTGGAAACCATCATGATCACCAAACTGACTGGCCAGACCGTCGCCGCTGCCTCCCTGCGTGCCGCCCGCCTGCGGGCCCTCGCCGAACTGGGCGGAGCCGGTCTGGGTCTCGACGCCACCGGTGTCTCCGTCGTCCCCGCTTCCCTCGGCTCCGCTGTCAGTGGTCTTGGACACACTGATCTCTGCGGCACGGGCCTCAGGGGCGGTATCGACGGCACCTCTGTCGAGACCGGTCTGTCCCGTGACTGGGCGTCGGTCAGCACGTCGCGCTCCCTGCGTGATGAGCGACCGACCCAGGCACCGAAGGCGGCCGTAGCCGCTGCCATTCATGGCGGCTATGCGCAGGTCATCGGTGCCGGAAACGCCCAGAAGCAGAACGAGCAGCAGATCGACAAGCAGGCCATGGCCGCCTTTACCGGCGCCACGGCCATCCGGATGCGGGCCTTCCGCGGGCCTGAACCCTGGAGAGAACGAACCTGAGTCAGCCTCAGGTCGGCACTCCAGGGCCGCGGAACCCGTCACACCGGGATCCGCGGCCCTTCTGTTTTGTCCGGTACGCAAGACCACCCAGGCCCCCCGGGGCCTCCGGCCCAGCCCCACCAGTCAGCTGAGCCGGACCCACTGAGAAGACGAGGAAGACGCCCACAGTGTCCACGGTCATCACGCCGCCCATCCCGTCCGTACCGCCGACAGACCAGACCACCAAGGCCGACCAGGCCGACCCCCCGGAGGTATCCCTGATGCAGTTCACCTCGATCGACCAGGCTGAGGCGCTCGGTCTTCCCATCCCGTGCCGCGCCTTCGACCCCGAGGTCTTCTTCGCCGAGACGCCCGCCGACGTCGAGTACGCGAAGTCCCTCTGCGGCACCTGCCCGGTCAAGGAGGCCTGTCTGGCCGGCGCGCTGGAGCGCCGCGAGCCGTGGGGCGTCTGGGGTGGCGAGCTCTTCGTCCAGGGCGTCGTCGTGGCCCGCAAGCGGCCGCGTGGCCGTCCGCGCAAGACCGAGGTCGCAGCGTGAACCCCGCGCTCGGAGCCAAGGCCGTCCGCCGGGGAGAGCAGCCCCCGCTGGACAGCGTCCTTCGCCGCTCCGTGCGAACCGCCGCCGCCAAGGCTGACGCAGCCCGCACCGTCCACTTCCCAACGTCGCACCACGAGCAGGACCACCACATGACCGCCGCCGCCATCGACCCGACCGTCCGCGCCGAGCAGACCAACGAACTTCAGATCCAGAACAGGACCCTCGAAATGCAACTTCTCCACGAATCCCTGGCCCGGGCGCATATGCAAGAGCGCCTCCAGGAGGCCGAGCACGAACGCCTCGTCTCCCGGGTCGCCAAGGCCCAGCGGCTCAAGCAGAAGGCCGAGCGGGCCTCGCTGCGGGCCCGCAAGGCCATCGCCGTCGCACTGATGTAGGCGCCGGCGCAGTACCGCTTCACCCCCGTCGTGCCGCAGGCCGCCCCCCGAACCGGGGAGCGGCCTGCGGCCGTTGGGGCCCGACTCAGCCCTTCTTCGCCGTCGCGGTCTTCTCGGCCGTTCCGCGCTTCTTCGGCGACACGGGCTGCACCTGCCCGGCGGGCTGCTCCGCGAACTCCGGGAGCCACCGCAGCATCTCCGCCCGGAACGGCGCCTTGGCGCCCAGCTGGCAGAGCACCCCGATGGTGCTCAGCGTGACCCGGTGGATCAGCAGGTACGCCGGGGGCAGGTTGAGCTGCTTGCCCAGGTTGTAGGCGGGCGAGCGCGGATCGGCGATCCGGGCCGCCTGCGCCCGCATCCAGGCCCGGGTGAAGTGGAAGGTGTCCACCGCGGCCGGCTCGATGATCGGCACCAGGTAGTCCAGCACCGCGGCCGGGTCCAGCTCGATCGAGGGCTTGACGAAGCCCTCCTCGCGCAGCATCTCCAGCACGCCCGCCGCGTCACCGGCCAGCGCCATCCGCAGCGAGGCCCCGATCGGCGCGGGCAGCCCGCCCGGCAGCCGGTCGACGGTGCCGAAGTCCAGCACGCCGAGCCGCCAGCCGGACGCCGGCCCGTCGTCCTTCAGCAGCCGGAAGTTGCCCGGGTGCGGGTCGGCGTGGAGCAGGCCGGTCCGCGACGGGCCCGCGAACAGGAACCGGGCCAGCAGCTTCCCGGCCCGGTCGCGCTCCTCCTGGGTGCCGTCCGCGATCACCTCGGCCAGCGGGGTGCCGTCCATCCACTCGGTGACCAGCACCTGGTCGGCCTGTGCCACCACGCCGGGCACCGCGATGTCCGGATCGCCCGCGAACTCCTCGGCGTGCCTGCGCTGGGCCTGCGCCTCCAGCTCGTAGTCCAGCTCCTCCGAGACGCGCTCGCGCAGCTCGATGATCAGTGGCTTGATGTCCAGGCCGGGGACGAGCGGGCCGAGCAGCCAGGCCACCCGGCTCAGCTGGGAGAGGTCCGCCAGCAGCGCGTCGCCCGCGCCCGGGTACTGGACCTTGACCGCCACCTCGCGGCCATCGTGCCAGACCGCCCGGTGCACCTGGCCGATCGACGCGGCGGCGGCCGGCCGGTCGTCGAACTCCCGGAACAGCTCGCGCCAGTTCTCGCCGAGCCGCTGGGCGAGCGCCGTGTGCACCTTGGCCGCGGGCATCGGGGGAGCGGCGTCCTGCAGCTTGGTCAGCGCGGCCCGGTACGGCCCGGCGACCTCCTCCGGCAGTGCGGCCTCGAAGACGGACAGCACCTGCCCGAACTTCATCGCCCCGCCCTTGAGCTCGCCCAGGACCTTGAACAGCTGGTCCGCGGTGGCCTGCTGGAGCTCGGCCGTCACCACCTCGGCCGAGCGCCCCCCGATCCGCTTGCCCAGCCCGAGCGTGGCCCGGCCGGCGATCCCCAGCGGCAGGGCGGCGAGTCGTGCCGTGCGGGTCACTGCCTTGCGCGGAAGATCGCTCACCCGGGTCTCCAATTCACACGCCGTCGGCACCCCGCCGTCGGGGGCCGGCCGTCACTACGCCATTGTGCCCGTTCGTCACCCCGGCCCCGGCCGCATTTCCTGACCCGTTCGGCGCGGCCCGCCCGGCCGGGCCGGCGCCGGCGTCGACGCCGTCAACGGCGCCCTCATCGGAGCGCCCGCCATCGGCCGGGGCCGGTGTGCTCTCCGGCATCGGCGGGTCCTCCTGGTCGGTGTGCCCGGGGGCTTTGACCGTTCCCGCGGCGGCAATCCGCCCAACACCCCGCCGTGTGATGCAGGTCACGAAAAAGAAGTCCGGTGGGAGCGATGATTTCCGGGCGGCGCGACGGTCTCTATTGCCGTAAACCCGAAGCGAGAGAGAAGCGAGCCCCCCATGCGCATCGTGATCAGTGAGTTCATCAGCCTCGACGGCGTCGTGCAGGCACCCGGCGGCCCGCAGGAGGACACCGACGGCGGCTTCGCCCACGGCGGTTGGACGCACCCGTTCTTCGACCCGGAGGTGATGGGTGGTGCCATCGGCGAGGCGATGGCCAGCACCGAGGCCCTGCTGTTCGGCCGCCGCACCTGGCAGACGATGGCCGCGGCGTGGCCCGAGCGCGCCGGCGACCCGTTCGCCGACCAGATGAACGCCATCCGCAAGTACGTGGTGACCGGGACGCTCGCCGACTCCGAGCTGACCTGGAACAACACCACCCGCATCGCCGGCGACGAGGCCGTCGACCGCATCCGCGAGCTGCGCGCGGCCGACGGTGGCGACCTGTCGGTCATGGGCAGCCCCACCCTTGTGCGCGCCCTGCTGGGCGAGGGCCTGTTCGACGAGTTCCGCCTCATGATCATGCCGGTCGTCCTCGGCGGCGGGAAGACGATCTTCCCGGCCGACGGCACGCTCCGCACCCTTGAGCTGGTCTCCACCGTCACCAGCAAGACCGGCGTCAACATCTGCACCTACCGTCCGGTCGCGAAGTCCTAGCCGGGGGCCGGTGATCAGTCCCCGGGGGTGGCGACAGGGCGTGGCGCGGCCGGCAGCCGCCCCGCTGTCGTGAGCGACCGCCACCCCCGTGGGGCGCTACTCCCTGTCGGTCCGTTACTCCCGGTGGGGGCGCTCAGTGTTGACGCGCGAGTGAGGCCGGGCCGGTGGTAGTGCTCTCCGACGCCGTATCGATCACTTCGTCCAGGACATCGCGGGAGCGGACCAGATCGGTGATCATGCGGTTGATGCGATCGCGCTCCGCGGTGAGTTCGTCGACCAGCTCCGGGGTCGCGATCTCGTTCGGACGGCCGTCCGCATCCCTCATGCAGGGCAGTAGTTGGGCGATCTTTCTGCTGTTCAGGCCTGCGGCATAGAGCGTCTGGATGCGTACGACGCGGTCGACCGCCCAGTCGCCGTAGTCACGGTGGCCGCCGGGGGTGCGCTCCGCGCGCAGCAGTCCCTGTGTCTCGTAGTAGCGCAGCGAACGCTCACTCACCCCGCTGGCCCGGGCCAGCTCACCGATCCGCATCCCTCACCCCGCATGACGACGACTTGAACCTGACGCTGGTGTCAACTTCTACCATGCCGGCATGACGAGCACACCGGCTACGGAGGAAGCAACGATGAGCGACCTGACCGGCAAGGTAGCGCTGGTGACCGGGGGCAGCCGCGGGATCGGCGCGGCGATATCGAAGCGGTTGGCCGACGCGGGGGCGGCGGTCGCGCTGACCTACGTCCAGGCGGCGGACCAGGCGCGCGAGGTCGCCAAGCAGATCGAGGCGGATGGCGGCAGGGCCACGGTCATCCAGGCCGACCTGGCCCAACCGGACGCCGCGGCACAGGCGGTGGAGCGGACGGTGCGGGAGCTGGGCCGCATCGACATCCTGGTGAACAACGCGGGCTTCCTCACCTACGGCCCGCTCGCCGAGGTGTCCGCCGCGGAACTGGACCGGGTGCTCGCCGTGGACGTCCGGTCGGTGTTCCTGGCCGCCCAGGCCGCCGCCCGGCACATGGGCGACGGCGGACGGATCATCAGCATCGGGTCGTGCTTCAACGGCCGCGTTCCCGGCTCGAACTTCGTCCTGCAGGCGATGGCCAAGTCCGCGCTCATCGGGCTGACCAAGGGACTTGCCCGGGAGCTGGGGCCGCTCGGGATCACCGCCACCATCGTGGACCCGGGCCCGATCGACACCGACATGAACCCGGCCGACGGCGAGAGCGCCGCCTTCCAGCGCTCCCTCACCGCTCTGGGACGCTACGGCGAGGCCGAGGACGTCGCCGCCGCGGTGGCCTACCTGGCGGGGCGCGGCGGCCGCTACGTCACCGGCACCGCCCTCGCGGTGGACGGCGGGTACACCACCTGAGGGAGGGTCCACCACCTGACGCCGGTCCACCACCTGACGACGAGCCGCCCAACTGACCTACTCGACCGGCCGGTTGGCTCAGCCTCACCCCGGTGGCAGCGGCTGCCAGAGACAGCCGCAGTCCGGGTGCCCCTTCAGCCGCAGACGGCGGGTCATCCCGTCCGCGGCGGAGACCTCGCACCAGCCGTCCACGCTCGGCGGCCGGATGCCGTCGAGGTGGAGCTGGACGTGGAGGGCGGCGAGGCCGGCGACGGTGGTGGCCAGGGCGGTGTCGCCGGCCGGGGTGCGGGCCCGGCCGGGGCCGTCGTCCGCGAGCTGGGCGAGCACCCGGGGCCAGGCGGCGTCCTCGTCCTCCCGGGCCAGCACCAGGCAGTGGCCGCAGGCCGAGGCGCCTGGGAGCACCAGTGGGCCGACCACGCCGATCTCCTCGACCACTCCGACATACAGGTGGGGGATCCCGGCGCGCAGCAGCTCCCTGGCCGCGTACGTGCCGCCGGCGAAGGCGCCGCTGCCGTCCCGGGGCGCCAGCACCACCAGGTCGGGCGGCCGCCGCTCCTGGCTGCGACGCGCGTTCGGCACGAGCCGTCGGCCGGACGCCCGGTGGACGGCCTCACCGGCGGCGGTGGTGCGCAGCCGCCCGACGTCGGAGGGCGGCAGCCCGGCGGGGGAGCAGTCGCCGGGGCTGACCCGGCCGTTGTCCGTGACCCTGACCGTGCCCGTGCCGCCCGCCGCGAGGACGGCGGCGATCGCGGCCCCGACCCGGCCGGCGCCGCGGACCTCGATCCGCCGGTCGGCCCGCCGGGCCAGGACGGCGGGCCCGGCGCCGGGGCCGGAGTGGACGAGGGAGAGCGAGGCGAGGTCGGGCCCGAGCAGCTCGCGCAGCGGCTGCGGGAAGCCGGCCAGGGCGGCGCCGGTGGCGTCGGCGTCGTCGAGCAGCCCGGTCTGTTCCAGCGTGTCGAGCAGCGTCTCGGCGGGCTCGCGCCCGAGGCCGACCCGCTCGCCGGCCTCCAGCAGCGAGGGCCGGTCGCGCGTCCCGTCGAGCAGCCCGAGGAAGTCGCAGAGGGGCTTGTCCGCATGTTCGAGTACCCCGGCGAAGCGCTGGACGGTACCGAACTGCAAGGTCTCGGAGTCCCGCCAGCTGCGGGAGAGAGCGGGCTTCAGCAGAAGGCGCACGGCAGATATCCCTTCCGATCGTTTCCGGACGGCTGACGGCAGCATGCCGGATCGGCCGGACATCGTGCGGCGCGTTGTCCACAGGCACGGCCTCATGATCGGATGATCTGTTCGCACGCCCTGTGGATAACTTGTCGTCCGGCCCCGGGTCGGATTCCGGACACCCTCCGTCGGCCTTTCGTTCCCGATCACTCCACGAAAGATTTCGGCCATGGCAGCGGACTTCTGTCAGTGCTACCGGGTAACGTCGTGTGCCATGGCAGCCGAACGGGACTCCCATCCCCCGGCGTCGCGTCGGCGTGCCCGTGCAGCGTCCGGGTCGCAGGTCGCGACGCCGAGCACGCGCGGGCGCCCGGATCAGCGGCCGACGTCCTCGGAACCACCACAGCCCCCTCCGCGTGCGCAGAACCCCGTGGAGAGCCATGGCGAGAAGCCACACCTCGACCGCTCCCGGGTCGAGGTCCGCCGTAGCGCCCGCCGCAGCCGGACCGTCTCCGCGTACCGCGAGGGCGACCGCACCATCGTGCTGATCCCGGCCCGGATGTCGCATGCGGAGGAGCAGCGCTGGGTCGCCCAGATGCTGGAGAAGCTGGCCGCCCAGGAGAGCCGGCGGGTGCTGGGTGACGACGCGCTGGCGGCGCGGGCGCGCGAGCTGTCCGCCGCCTATCTCGGCGACCGCGCCCGGCCCGCCCAGGTCCGCTGGGTCACCAACCAGAACTCGCGCTGGGGCTCCTGCACCCCCAGCGAGCGGACGATCCGGCTCTCGCACCGCCTCCAGGGCATGCCGGAGTACGTCGTCGACTACGTGCTTCTGCACGAGCTGGCCCATCTGCTGGTGCCGGACCACGGCCCCTCGTTCTGGGCGCTGCTGGAGGCCTACCCGCGGACGGAGCGGGCCCGCGGCTATCTGGAGGGCGTGGTCTCGGCGGCCCGGCTGCCGCACATCCCCGGTGCCCGGCACGCGGGCGGCCCGCCGGAGCCCGACCCGGCCGGCTCCTGCGGCTGACACCCGCAGGGCGCGGCGCCGCGAGGAACACGCGGCCACGGAACGCGGCCACGAAACGCGGCGACGGAACGCGGCGACGGAAACGCGGGACGAGAACGCGGGACGAGAACGCGGCGACGAAAACAGCAACGAGAAGGGGCGCGGACCGCCAGGTCCGCGCCCCTTCGTCATGCCTTCACACCAATCTCAGGAGGTCAGCTCCCGCGCCCGCGCGACCAGGTCGCGCACCGAGTGGTCGGTCAGCTCGGGCAGGTGGTCGTAGTCGAACCAGCGCAGGTCCAGCGACTCCTCGCTGATCAGCTCCTGTGCTCCCGGCGGGGCCACCGCGATGTACTGGACGTCCAGGTGGGTGTTCTCCGGGCGGTCCTTGCCGGTGCAGCGGACCTGGTGCCGGTCGAGCTTGGCGGGCACCGGCAGACCGTCGACGGTCAGCAGGGTGAGGTCCGGGATGCCGGACTCCTCGGTGGCCTCGCGCAGCGCGGCGGCGGCGAGGTCCCGGTCACCGGGCTCGCAGTGGCCGCCCATCTGCAGCCACATGCCGACCTTGGGGTGCAGGGTCAGCAGCACCCGCCCGGCGGCCGGGTCGACCACCGCCGCGCTGGCGGTGATGTGGGCGGGCAGGCAGGACCGGAACAGGCCTTCGGGCTCTTCGGCCAGGTGGTTCAGGTAGTCACGGCGCAACTGCTCCTGGTGCGGGTCGGCGGGCAGCCAGCGGCTCAGGGTGCGGACGGCGTCCGCGTGCAGGGCGGACGCGCCCGTCTCGGTGAGCGTCATACGGTGGGCTCGCCCTTCCCGTCCTCGTCGTCGTTCTTCCGGTCCGGGCCGGGCTTCTCCAGGTCCGGCTTCGAACCGCCGGCGGTACCGGCGGCCCCGCCCGCGGCCGCCTCGCCGAGCAGCTTGTCGATCGCGTCGAAGTCGATGCCGCCCTCCAGGTCACCGGCCGTGTCCCGGTGCACGAAGGCGTCCGGGTCGTCCAGGTCGGCGGCGGTGGGGAGCATGTCGGGGTGCTGCCAGAGGTCGTCGCGGCCCTCGATGCCGCGGGCGTCGGCGAGCAGCGCCCAGAGCCGGGCGGCGTCACGCAGCCGGCGCGGACGCAGCTCCAGGCCGACCAGCGTGGCGAAGGTCTGCTCGGCGGGCCCGCCGGCCGCGCGGCGGCGGCGGACGGTCTCGCGCAGCGCGCCGGCCTGCGGCAGGTGCGGCTCGGCGGCGGCGTGCACGACGGCGTCGACCCAGCCCTCGACCAGCGCGAGCGCCGTCTCCAGGCGGGCGAGCGCGGCCTTCTGCTCGGGGGTGTCCTCGGGCTGGAGCATGCCGCCGGCCAGCGCCTCCTGGAGCGCCTCGGGGTTGCTCGGGTCGAGCTGGCCGACCAGCTCCTCCATCCGGGAGGTGTCGACCTTGATGCCGCGCGCATAGGCCTCGACGGCGCCGAACAGGTGGGCGCGCAGCCACGGCACGTGGGCGAAGAGGCGCTGGTGGGCGGCCTCGCGCAGGGCGAGGTAGAGCCGGACCTCGTCGGCGGGCACGTTCAGGCCCTCGCCGAACTCGGCGATGTTCTGGGGCAGCAGGGCGGCCTTGCCGGCCGGGGCGAGCGGCAGGCCGACGTCGGTGGAGCCGACCACCTCGGCGGCGAGCGCGCCGAGCGCCTGGCCGATCTGGGTGCCGAACATGGCGCCGCCCATCGAGCGCATCATGCCCATCAGCGGGCCGGCCATGGCCTGCATCTCCTCGGGCAGGACGCCGCCCATGGCGTTGCCGACCCGCTCGGCGACCGGGTCGACCAGGTCCTTCCAGACCGGGAGGGTGGCCTCGATCCACTCGGCCCGGCTCCAGGCGACGGCGGTGCCGGCACCGGACGGGAACTCGGTGGCGCCGTCCAGCCAGAGGTCGGCGAGCCGCACGGCCTCGGCGACGGCCGAGTGCTCGGCGGCGCCGACCGACCGGTCCTTGGACTTGCCCTCGGCGGGCTCGGCGACCACGGTCTGGCGGGCGATGTCCTTGGCGAGGTCCCAGTTCACCGGGCCGCCCTCGAAGGAGAGCATCTGCCCGAGCTGCTGGAAGGCGGCGCCGAGGTCGTTGGGGTCGAGCCCGCCGAACATCGCGGCGAACGGGTTGTCGGCGCCACCGGGCGCGCCGGGCGCGCCGGGGACACCGGGGCCGCCGGGCATTCCCATCCCGAACAGCGCGCCGAACGGGTTCCCGGCGAAGCCGAAGGACTGCGGGCCGCTCTGCTGAGGTCCGTCCGGCCGGCCGCCCTGGTCCTTCTTCGCCTGCTCGTCGCCGGGCTCGCCCTTGGCGTCCTCGGGTTTGGCCTTGCCGTCCTCGGGCTCCTCTGGCGGAACGCCGAATCCGAAGGGAAGGTCGCTCACGGGGTCCTCGATCCGGTCGGCCGTCATGCGGGTGGTGGCGGGAAATTCTGCACGCCCGGGGCGGTCGGCGGAGTGGGGGACTCGCGGCCGGTGGGCGGCTCCCGCGCGGCTGATCCGCGCCGGGTGCACCGCCGGGCCTTCGCCTCGGGCAGGATGGACGTACGTGACACACGTACGTACGCACATAAGCTAACCGTGGAGGATGGCCGGTGAGTTCCCCGCCTTCGGACGTTCGCTCTGGGCTGACCGGAGGAGAGGACGCCCCGGACATCACGGCGTCGCCGCCTCCAGCCTACGGCGGCAAGCCGCTGACCGTGGCCGTGACGGGCGCCGCCGGCGTCCTCGGTGAGCGGGTCGCGGCCCGCCTGGTTGCCTCGCCGGGGGTGAAGAAAGTCCTCGCGGTCGACGACCGCCGGGGCGAGGTGCCGGGCGTGCAGTGGCGCGTCCTGGACGTCCGCGACCCGGCGGTGGCCGAGCGGCTCGCCGGGGTGGACGTGGTCGTCCACCTGGCGATGGACCTCGGCATGGAGTCCGACCCGCGCGCCCGCAGTGCCTACAACGTGCGCGGCGCGCAGACCGTGCTGACCGCGGCCGCGGCGGCCGGAGTGCACCGGGTGGTGCTCTGCACCTCGGCGATGGTCTACGGCGCGCTGGCCGACAACGAGGTGCCGCTGGCCGAGGACTCGGAGCTGCGGGCCACCGAGGAGGCCTCGCTGGTCGGGGACCTGCTGGAGATCGAGCGCCTGGCCCGGCGGGCCCCGCGCGCCCACCCGGGGCTCCAGGTGACGGTGCTGCGTCCGGCCGTGGTGGTCGGGCCGGGCGTCGACACCGTGCTGACCCGGCACTTCGAGGCGCCCCGGCTGCTGGTGGTGGCCGGTTCCCGGCCGTGCTGGCAGTTCTGCCACGTGGACGACCTGGCGGCGGCGCTGGAGTACGCGGCGCTGGGCCTGGTCGAGGGCGAGGTGACGGTCGGCTGCGACGGCTGGCTGGAGCAGGAGGACGTGGAGCGGCTGTCGGGCATCCGGCGGATGGAGCTGCCGGCCTCGCTGGCGCTGGGCACCGCGGCCCGGCTGCACCGCCTCGGCCTGACCCCGGCCCCGGCGGGGGACCTCGCGTACACCATGTACCCGTGGGTGGTCTCCGGCAGCCGGCTGCACGAGGCGGGCTGGCGGCCGGCCCACACCAACGAGCAGGTGCTGGCCGAGCTGCTGGCGCAGGTCTCCGGCAAGCACGCGGTGGCCGGGCGGCGGCTGGGCGGCAAGGAGGCCGCCACCAGCCTGGGTGCGGCCGGCGCGACGGTGGCGCTGGTCGGTACGGCGGCGCTGGTCCGCCGGGCGCGCAAGCGGCGCCGCTTCTGAGAGCGCCGGGGCGGCGGAGGCCCCGGAACGCCTGGGGCGGCTGAAGTTCGAGAACGCCCGGGGCGGCTGAGGCCGGACAGCGCCCGGGGCATCCGGGTCTGCCGCACGCCACTTTCTCGCGATGCGAAATTTCGCAATCGTGATACGGAAGCCCCTTGCCCGAAACCACCCGGGATGGGGAATCATGGGGTCATGTCCGAGAACCACGACCCCATCCGCCTGCTCGCCATCCGCGACACCCCGCTCTCGCTCGACGAGGTGTACGAGGCGGTCGGCGACGACGCGGCCGGCGGTACGACCGTCTTCGTCGGGACGGTCCGTGACCACGACGGCGGCAAGTCGGTCGCCGCGCTGGAGTACAGCTGCCACCCCACGGCCGAGGCGGAGATGCGCCGGATCGCCGAGAAGATCGTCGCGGACTTCCCGGTCCGGGCGCTCGCGGCGGTCCACCGGATCGGCCGGCTGGAGATCACCGACAAGGCCGTGATCGTCGCCGTCTCCTGTGCCCACCGCGGCGAGGCGTTCGCCGCCGCCCGCCGGCTGATCGACGACCTCAAGCACGAGGTGCCGATCTGGAAGCACCAGGTCTTCGCCGACGGCGAGGAGGAGTGGGTCGGCGCCGGCAGCTGCTGACTGACCTGCTACAACACTGCTGACACGCAGGCGCGCCGTGCCCTCACTCGAACGGGTGTGGGCCGGTACGCCGAATACTCCCTGGCAGTGAGCCGATCGGCTGTCCCGTAACCCGGACGGCGCCGCCCGCGTTGTCCGCCGGGGTGGTTAATCTGCTCATAGGCACGACGAGCTGGGAGTACTGACATGGCTGCGCTCGCCTGGTTGATCATTCCGGTTGTCGCCGCCCTGCTCGCCACGGTGTGGGCGGGCTGGGCCCAGCGGGCCCCGAGGGCCACGGGGGATCCCGCCTCACTCGCCGAGCACCGGCGCTTCATGGCCGCGATGGAACGCACCACCGCCGACGCCGGCCAGGGCGAGGGCTCCGGCCGGTAGCCCGGCGGGCGCCGCGTCAGCGGCGTCCCGTACTGTCGATGCATGCCACGCCGCTCTGCGACGATGCTCGCCGCCACCCTGCTGCTCATAGCGCTGCTCTGCGCGTCGGTGCTGATGAAGGTGCCGTACACCGAGATGAGCCCGGGCCCGACGTACAACACACTCGGCGTGCAGGAGAAGACGGGCACGCCGGTGATCACGGTCACCGGCCACGAGTCGTACCCGGTCAGCGGGCACCTCAACATGACGACCGTCCAGGTCACCGGGGCCCGGTACGAGCCGAGCCTGGTCAACGCGGTGATCGGCTGGCTCCGGGACGACGTCCTGGTGGTGCCGCACGACAACGTCTACCCCCAGGGGCAGAGCGACGCGGAGGCCAAGAAGCAGAACGCCGAGGAGTTCGCCCTCTCCGAGGACCACGCGCGGACGGCGGCGCTCACCCAGCTCGGCATCCCGATCGGCAGCGAGCTGATCGTCCAGTCGGTCACCGCCGGTGCCCCGGCGGAGGGCAGGCTGCACGCCGGTGACCGGATCATCGCGGTCGACGGCACCCCGGTCGGCGACGCGGACGGCGTCGCCAAGGCGGTCACCAAGCACCAGCCGGGCGAGTCGGCGGTCTTCACCGTGGTGCCGATGGTCAAGGACGGCGGCAAGGCCGACCCGGCGGCGGCCCGGACCGACATCACCGTGCCGACCGTGAAGTCCCCGGACACCGGCGGTGCGATGGTCGGCATCCGCCCCGGGATCCGGCACACCTACCCGTTCCAGATCGACATCGGCCTGCAGGACGTCGGCGGGCCGAGCGCCGGGCTGATGTTCTCGCTCGGCATCATCGACAAGCTGACGCCCGAGGACCTCACCGGCGGCAAGTTCGTCGCGGGCACCGGCACCATCGACGACAGCGGCAAGGTCGGCCCGATCGGCGGGATATCGATGAAGCTGATCGCCGCCCGGGACGCCGGTGCCGAGTACTTCTTCACCCCGGCCGCCAACTGCGCGGAGGCGGGCAAGAACACCCCGTCCGGGCTGACCCTGGTCAAGGCCGAGACGCTGGACGGCGCGATGAAGTCGCTGGAGCAGATCCGCTCCGGGCAGACCTCCGCGCTGCCGTCCTGCGCCAAGTAGCGGCCGCCCCGCATCGAGCGGGGGCAGGTCGGAGGAGCGGCTAGGAGAAGGTCGCCAGCAGGGCCTCGGTCAGGCCCGGGACCAGGTCGGGGCCGGTCAGCACCTCGCGCGCGACGTCCTTGGAGCGCAGCCGCAGCGCGATCTCCTTCTTGCCGTCGCGCAGCACGGCGGCGGTGATCCGGACCTCCTCACGCTTCGGGTGGTTGGCCACCCACTCGGCGAGCTGGGCGTCGGAGGCGTTGCGCGGGCGGGACTGCTCGGAGCCCGGCGGCAGCATCAGCCGCTCGACCACCAGGGCGCAGCCGGCGACGGCGTCGGGCCAGGCGATGGTGCCGAGGAACTTGTCCAGCTCCATGCCGGCCGGCAGTTCGTCCTGCTCGACCGGGGTGAGACCGGGCTGCTCGCTGTCGGCGAGGCCGAGCTGTTCGGCGATCCGGGGGTCGGCCTTGCGCAGCGCGGCGCTGTCCACCAGGGCGAACAGCCGGGCCGGGAGGTCCCAGCCGAGGGTGGCGGCGTACTCGTCGATCTCCAGGGCAGCCCGGGTCAGCGGGGTCGCGGCCGGGAGCTTGGAGACGTCGTCGGGGGAATTGGTGGCATCGGACATGTCTCAATCCTCACACGCCGGGCGCCCCGGGCGGTGCCACCTGCGGCTCCGGGCGGTGATGCCGCCGTCGCGGGGGCCGCGGCCGGTGGCGGTGGGGGAACGTCGTCGTAACCGTCTGCTAACGGTGGGAACTCGGCTAAAGCCTGGTTAAGTTGCACTGACGACCGACCGATTCCAGACGACACAGCTGAGGTGCCCCGTGGTATTCCAGATGCCGGAACGCTCAGGGCCGGGATTCCGGCGCAGAGTAGGCCCGCCCTCCCGGCGCGCGCGGGTACTCCTGCTGACCCTGGGCGTACTCGCGGTGCTCTTCCTGCTGTTCGTCATGTTCGCCGGATTCTGGACGGACTGGCTCTGGTTCAGGTCGGTCCACTACTCCTCGGTGTTCACCACCCAGCTCTGGACGAAGATCGGCCTGTTCGCCGTCTTCGGTCTGCTGATGGCGGTGATCGTCGGCTTCAACGTCTGGCTGGCGCACCGGCTGAGGCCGCCGCTGTCGGCGATGTCGGTGGAGCAGCAGAGCCTGGACCGTTACCGGGCTGGGCTGGCGCCGTTCAAGCGCTGGGCGCTCATCGGGGTTTCGCTGGTGATCGGGCTGGTGGCGGGCGCCGCGGCGTCCGGCCAGTGGCGGACGTGGCTGCTCTGGACCAACGAGACGTCCTTCGGCGTCAAGGACGCGCAGTTCGGCATGGACGTCTCGTTCTACGCCTTCGAGCTGCCGTTCTACGAGTTCCTGCTCGGCTTCGCGTTCAGCGCGGTGATCGTCTCGCTGCTGACCTCGGTGCTGGTGCACTACCTGTACGGGGGCCTGCGGCTGCAGGGCCCGGGCCGCCGGGCCAGTGCCGGCGCGCAGGGCCACCTGGCAGTGCTGCTCGGTGTGTTCGTGCTGCTGAAGGCGGTGGCGTACTGGCTGGACCGGTACGCGCTGGCGGTGAAGACCGGCTCGTACAAGGGTGTCACCGGCTGGACCGGCCTGCGCTACGTGGACGCCAACGCGTTCCTGCCGGCCAAGACCATCCTGTTCTTCGTCGCGATCATCTGCGCGGTGCTGTTCTTCCTGACCCCGATCCGCCGCACCTGGGTCCCGGCCCTGATCGGCCTCGGGCTGATGGTGCTGTCGGCGGTGCTGATCGGCGGGGTGTACCCGGCGATCGTGCAGCAGTTCCAGGTCAAGCCGAACGAGCAGGCCAAGGAGACGCCGTACATCCAGAAGAACATCGACGCGACGCGGCAGGCGTACGGGATCGCGGACAGCGAGGTCACCACGTACGAGCCGGGGAACGCGACCAACGCGGACGCGTTGAAGCCGGACGCCCAGACCATCGCGGACATCCGGCTGCTGGACCCGAACGTGGTCGGCCCGACGTTCCAGCAGAACCAGGCGCTGCGGAAGTACTACGCCTTCCCCAAGTCGCTGGACGTCGACCGGTACGGCGCCCAGGACACCGTGCTGGGCGTGCGTGAGCTGGACCTCAACGGCATCCAGCGGAACTGGATCAACGACCACTTCAACTACACCCACGGCTACGGCCTGATCGCCGCCAAGGGCAACCAGGTCGACGCCAACGGCAACCCGGTCTACACCGAGTCCGCGCTGCCGACCAAGGGTGCGTTCGGCCCGTACGAGCAGCGCGTCTACTACGGCGAGAAGACCTCGACGTACTCGATCGTCGGCGGCGGGTACCAGGACATCGACTACACCGCGGAGGACGGCACCCCGGTGCACTTCTCCTACGACGGTGGCAGCGGTGTCTCGCTGGCCAACCCGCTCACCAGGGCCGCCTACGCGGTGAAGTTCGCCGAGCCGCAGATCCTCTACTCGGACGCGATCAAGGACGGCGCCAAGGTCATCTACGACCGCACCCCCAAGGAGCGGGTGGAGAAGGTCGCCCCCTGGCTGTCCATCGACGCCGACCCCTACCCGGTGGTGCAGGACAACAAGCTGGTCTGGGTGCTGGACGGCTACACCACCTCGGACGGCTACCCGTTCTCGTCCAAGACGACCCTGGGCGACGTCACCAAGGACTCGGTGACCAACCAGCGCGGCGAGCTGCTGACCGCCTCCAACAAGGTCAACTACATCCGCAACTCGGTCAAGGCCACCGTGGACGCGTACACCGGCGAGGTGACGCTCTACCAGTGGGACGAGAGCGACCCGGTGCTGAAGACCTGGATGAAGGCGTTCCCGGACACCGTCAAGGCGAAGGCCGACATCCCGGCCACGCTGATGCCGCACCTGCGGTACCCGCAGGACATGTTCAAGGTGCAGCGCGACCTGCTCGCCGAGTACCACATGACCGACGCCGGCGGCTTCTTCAACGGCACCGACATCTGGCAGGTGCCGGCGGACCCGACCACCAACACCAACGACGTCCAGCCGCCGTACTACCTGACGGTCCGGATGCCCGCGGCGCAGGCGGCGACCTTCTCGCTCACCACCAGCTTCGCGCCGAGCGGGCGTGACAACCTGGCTGCCTTCATGTCGGTCAGCGCCGACCCGGGCCCGGACTACGGGAAGATCCGGATCGCCAAGATGCCGACCGGCTCCGGGGCGCTCGGGCCGAAGCAGGTCCAGGCGAAGTTCAACTCGGATCCGACCGTCGCCAACCAGCTCACACTGCTGAAGACCGGCACCGACTCCGACGTCGAGTACGGCAACCTGCTGACCCTGCCGGTCGGCGGCGGCCTGCTCAACGTCGAGCCGGTGTACCTGATCGGCCGCAGTGCCAAGGTGCCGGTGCTGAAGAAGGTGCTGGCGACGTACGGGAACGAGAACGCCGTCGTGGCCGTGGAGGACAACCTGGAGAAGGCGCTGGCCAAGGTCCTCGGCGGCGCGGTGACCGGTGCGCCGGTCACGCCCACCGCCCCCGGCACCACGCCGACCACACCCACCACGCCCACGACGCCGACCACACCCACGACGCCCGCGCCGGGTACCGGTGTCCCGCCGGACCTGCAGAAGGCGATCGCGGACGTGGTGAAGGCGCAGAACGACGTCGACAACGCCCTCAAGGCCGGTGACCTGGCCGCCCTCGGCCAGGCGCAGAAGGCGGCGAGCGACGCGGCCAAGGCGCTGGCCGTGGCCCAGCAGAAGGCCGGCCTCGCCCCGGCGGCCACACCGTCGGCGGCGGCGACGCCGACGGGCTCGCCGGGTGCCACGCCGACGAGCGCGCCGAGCACCGGCCCCTGAGCTGCGGTAACCGATTTCTGTCCCACCCCGCGACCGTGCTACAGTTCAACTACCGACGCGGGGTGGAGCAGCTCGGTAGCTCGCTGGGCTCATAACCCAGAGGTCGCAGGTTCAAATCCTGTCCCCGCTACTCAGTAGCAACCAGAGGCCCGGAGGATCACCCTCCGGGCCTCTGGCGTTTTCGCCGGGGGTGTGTGGGTCCGCTCCGGTAGTATCGACCGTCGCCAACGAAGCCGGCATTGGGGTTTGTGGGGCCGAAGTGTCGGGAAATCGACAAAGCGTCGAAGCAATTTCGTCGGCTTCGGTTCCGCCTCGCCGAAATCGGCCGGGGCAGGTGTACGCGGGTTGCGAGTGATGCGACGATGGGACACATGGGGGACGCTGCACGGCTGCTGATCGGCCGTCGGATCCGGCGCGTCCCCTGGGGGTCTCCCCGGTCGAAGGCCGGGGGAAAATGCCGCGGCACTCTGGGGGAGCGGGAGTCGGCATGAGGCTGATCGGCAGGAACGGACCAGGAGCCAAGCCCGCTGCGGCCACCGAGGCGGACACCGACGCCTGGGCGGAGAGCCCCGAGAACCACCCCGGCGCACTGCCCGCCCAGCGCACCAGCGGCCTGACCGAGCGCCGGCCCTCCGGCGGCTACGGCCCCGACAGCCTGGTGCACGTCTCCGCCCGCCAGTTCGCCGCCGCCATCGGCCCGTACGGCGCCATGACCGAGGCCGCCGACGGGGAGGGCAGTCCCGAGCCGGTCGCTCCCTACGCGGCCGGATTCGACTCCGCCAGCTTCGAGACCGCGCTCGCCGCCCGCGAGCAGGCAGCCCTGGAGTCCAGGCACCGTCAGGCCGCCGACGAAGGCGACCCGGACGCCGCCGGCCGCCTCGGCACCCTGCTGCTGCGCCGCGGCGACCTGGAGGACGCCGAACCGTACCTGCGCAGCGCCGCCGCCGCCGGGCTGCGCGCCGCCGCCAACAACCTCGGCGTGCTGCTGCACCAGCAGGGCCACCGGGCCGAGGCCGCCCAGTGGTGGCGGCAGGCCGCGGTCGCCGGCAGCGCGCCCGCCGCGCACGCCCTCGGCCTCCAACTGCGCGACCAGGGCGAGGAGGAGGCCGCCGAGTACTGGCTGCACTTCGCCGCCGACCACGGCCACCCGCTCGGCGCCTACGCGCTGGGCGACCTGATGGAGCACCGGCGCGACGTGCGCGCCGAGCGCTGGTTCAAGGTCTCCGCCGACGCCGGGCACCGGGAGGCCGCCTACCGGCTGGCCCGGATGCGCGAGGCCGCCGGGGACAAGGAGACCGCCGAGGCCTGGTACCGCACCGCCGCCGCCCGCAGCCACGCCCGCGCCGCGCTGCGGCTCGGTGTGCTGCTCGAGGAGCGCGCCCGCACCGACCAGTCGCTGCTCGACGAGGCCGCCCGCTGGTACCGGCAGTCGGCGCAGAACGGCGAGCCGCGTGCCGCCTGCGCGCTGGGCTTCCTGCTGCGCGACTCCGGGGACGTCACCGCCGCCGCCGAGTGGTGGCAGGAGGCCGCCGAGGCCGGCGACGGCAACGCCGCCAACGCCCTCGGCGCGCTGTACGCCTCCCGTGGCGAGGCCGCCGAGGCCGAGCGCTGGTACCGCAGCGCGCTGGACGCCGGCGACCAGAACGGAGCCTTCAACCTCGGCCTGCTCTGCGCCGGTACCGGCCGCGACCAGCAGGCCGAGCAGTGGTACCGCCGCGCCGCGTACGCCGGGCACCGGGAGGCCTGCAACGCGCTGGCCGTGGTGCTGCTCCAGCGCAGTGACGAGTCCGGCGCCGAGCCGTGGTTCTCCAAGGCCGCCGAGGCCGGCAGCGTGGACGGCGCCTTCAATCTGGGCGTCCTGCACGCCGGGCGCGGCGAGCATCGGCAGGCGCAGGAGTGGTACGCGCGCGCCGCCGCCGAGGGGCATGGCGAGGCGGCGCTCCAACTGGCCGTGGTCCAGGAGCAGCGCGGCAATCTGGCGGGCGCGCTGGAACGCTACCGGCAGGCGGCGGCGGGCGGTTCGGCGGAGGGCGCGTTCCGGCTGGCCTCGGTGCTTGACCGGCGCGGCGACGCCGACGAGGAGGCCGAGCACTGGTACGCGGTCGCGGCCGACGCCGGTCACCGGCGGGCGCAGGTGCGGATGGGCGTGCGGGCCGCGGAGCGCGGGGCACTGGAGATCGCGGAGAGCTGGTACCGGCGGGCGGCCGAGGCGGGCAGCCGCAGTGCCGCCTTCAACCTTGGCCTGTTGCTGGCCCGTCAGGACAGCGAGGCCGAGGCGATGCTCTGGTACACCCGGGCCGCCGACGCGGGCCACGGCCGGGCCGCGCTGCGGCTGGCCCTGCTGGCGCTGCGCCGGGGCGAGCCGGTGCAGGCGGAGAACTGGTGCCGGCGGGCCGCGGACTACGGCCCCGCCGAGGTCGCGGAGCGCGCCGGGCGGCTGCTGGGCGCGCTGCACGCGGAGTTGAGCGCGTAACAGGCGGGGCACGACCGGCGGTGCCGGGGGCGGTGCGTCAGGGCCTGTTCGTACAGTCCGGACAGAGGCCCCGGTAGGTGATCTCGGCGCCGGAGAGGGTGAAGCCGAAGCGTTCGGCGGCGGGCAGGGCGGCCAGCGGGTCGCCCAGCGGGTGGACGTCGCGGATCGCGCCGCAGCCGGAGCAGACCAGGTGCTGGTGGGCGTGGTGCGCGTTGGGGTCGTAGCGCTTGGCCCGGCCGTCGGTGGCGACCTCCAGGATCTCGCCGAGGCCCACCAGCTCGCCGAGCGTGTTGTAGACCGTCGCGCGGCTGATCTCGGGCAGGCGCGTCACGGCGCGGGCGTGCACCTCGTCCGCCGTGAGGTGGACGTGTTCCCCATCGAGGACCTCGGCCACGACCCGGCGCTGCGAGGTCAGACGCCACCCACGTCCGCGAAGTCGTTCCAGCAGGTCACTCATGGGGACAGGGTAAGTGACACTCCGAGTCTGGTTCCAGTGTTGACTTAGACAAAGTCCAAGTTAGGATCGAGTCCGTCACGACCGGATCTCGCGGAGGCACCCTCTTATGACTACCCAGGACGAGCTGCGCCCCACCCTCACCACGGAGGCGGGTGCCCCCGTCGCCGACAACCAGAACACCGAGACCGCCGGTATCGGCGGTCCGGCGCTGATCCAGGACCAGCAGCTGTTCGAGAAGCTCGCGCACTTCAACCGCGAGCGCATCCCGGAGCGCGTGGTGCACGCCCGCGGCGCGGCGGCGTACGGCACCTTCACGGTGACGGCCGACGTCACCGCCTACACCCGGGCCGGCTTCCTCTCCGAGGTCGGCAAGCAGACCGAGACCTTCCTGCGGTTCTCCACCGTGGCCGGCAACCTCGGCTCCGCCGACGCCGTCCGCGACCCGCGCGGTTTCGCGCTGAAGTTCTACACCGAGGAGGGCAACTACGACCTCGTCGGCAACAACACCCCGGTGTTCTTCATCAAGGACGCCATCAAGTTCCCCGACTTCATCCACACCCAGAAGCGGGACCCGTACACCGGCTCGCAGGAGGCGGACAACGTCTGGGACTTCTGGGGCCTCTCGCCCGAGTCCACCCACCAGGTGACCTGGCTGTTCGGCGACCGCGGCATCCCGGCCACCTACCGCCACCTCAACGGCTACGGCTCGCACACCTACCAGTGGCAGAACGAGGCCGGCGAGCACTTCTGGGTCAAGTACCACTTCAAGACCGACCAGGGCATCAAGAACCTGACGGCCGAGGAGGCGGCGAAGCTGGCGGGCGAGGACCCGGACAGCCACCAGCGCGACCTGCGCGAGAGCATCGAGCGCGGCGAGTTCCCGAGCTGGACGGTTCAGGTCCAGATCATGCCGGCGGCGGACGCGGCCCAGTACCGCTTCAACCCGTTCGACCTGACCAAGGTCTGGCCGCATGCGGACTACCCGCCGATCGAGATCGGCAAGCTGGAGCTGAACCGCAACCCCGACAACGTCTTCGCCGAGGTCGAGCAGTCGATCTTCTCCCCGGCGCACTTCGTGCCCGGCATCGGCCCGTCCCCGGACAAGATGCTGCAGGGCCGCCTGTTCGCCTACGCGGACGCCCACCGCTACCGCGTCGGCATCAACGCCGACCACCTGCCGGTGAACCGCCCGCACGCCACCGAGGCGCGCAGCAACAGCCGCGACGGCTACCTGTACGACGGCCGCCACGGCCGTCAGAAGAACTACGAGCCCAACACCTTCGGCGGCCCGGTCCAGACCGGCCGTCCGCTCTGGGCCCCGACCGCCGTCACCGGCGCCACCGGCACCCACGAGGCGCCCTCGCACAGCGAGGACAACGACTTCGTGCAGGCCGGCAACCTGTACCGGCTGTTCTCCGAGGACGAGAAGCAGCGGCTGATCACCAACCTGGCCGGCTTCATAGCCAAGGTCTCGGCCGACCGCGACGACATCGTCGAGCGGGCCGTCGAGAACTTCCGCAAGGCCGACGCCGACTACGGCCGGCGGCTCGACGCCGCGGTGCGGGAGCTGCGCAAGCAGCGGTAGCGGCACCCCGATGAGCAGCGGGGGGGGGGGGGGGGGGGGGGGGGGGGGGGGGGGGGGGGGGGGGGGGGGGGGGGGGGGGGTAAAGGGCG
>NZ_JBVJCO010000059.1:49729-54389 GCF_055588525.1 Kitasatospora sp. NPDC041988 | reverse complement strand
GGCGCGGGCCTGGTGGACGTTGCCCTCGGAGTCGGTGACGGTCTTGACGTCACCCGTGAGGTCGACCGCGACGATGTCGTCCGGGATCAGCTCGGCGCCGAACCGCTCGGCCTGGGCCCGCATGTTGTCCATCAGCTCGGGGCCCATGATGCCGTCCCGGAAGCCGGGGAAGTTCTCCACCTCGGTGGTGTTCATCAGCGCGCCGCCGGCGGTGACGGCGCCCTCGAAGACCAGCGGCTTGAGGGAGGCACGGGCGGTGTAGAGCGCGGCCGTGTAGCCGGCCGGGCCGGAACCGATGATGATCACGTTACGGACGTCGCTCACTGCATCTCCTGGTTCGCATCGCGACCCGCGTTAGGTGCGGGGAGGGCGGTCCTGCTCCGCCGCCCGGGACAACGACTGACCAGTCTCTCGCATTCCCAGGCGGATCCGTACCAGGTGCCCGCAGTGTGGGAGCGTCGGACGGCCCCGGGCGTGGATCGCACGGGAACCACCGGTCAGCGGGCCGGGACGGTGCGGTGCAGCAGGACGGGGCCGCAGTCAGGGGAGCGGAGATAGACGTCCAGCTTCTCCGGCTGGTCCGGGACGGCGTACACCAGGACCTCGGCCGGGGCGCCGGCGTAGCTGCCGGAGTCGGTGGCGAGCAGCCGCCCGGCGGCGGGCGCCGGGCAGGCCGGGGTGCTGTGGCCGCCGGCGATCCCCTGCTGCCCGTCGGCGGGCGGTGCGGCGGACGGCAGGGCGGCGCCGTCGGGGGTGACGCCGGTCCGGGCGAGCAGCTGCCGGACCTGGGCCGCCAGCTGGTCGTCCCGGTAGACGGTGCTGCCGCTGCCGTGCTCGCTCCTGGGGGTGTTGGGGGCGCTGCTGGGCATGGCCCCGGCGGTGTCGCGGGCGCCGCTCGGCATGGCTCCGGCGGCGGAAACGGCCGCGGTGTCCGAGCCCTTCTGGTCGGCCGGGGAGAACAGCAGGGAGCCGCCGAGGCCCGCCGCGAGCAGTACGGCGGCCGCGCCGAGCATCAGGCCGACCCGGCGCCGACGGGAGCGGGGGCGGCCCGGCCCGGTGGCCGCCGCCGAGGTGGCGGGCCTTCCAGGCGGCCCCAGGGGGGCCTGGGAGGGGGTAACGGAGGATCGGGACGCGCTGGACGGGGCGGCGGTCTGCCCGGGCGGCGCGGGGGCCTTCCGGGGGGTTCCGGGGCCCTCGGCGGGTGCGTCGTGCTCGGCGGCCGCGGCGGCCAGGGCGGCGTCCAGCCGGGCGGCGACGTCGGAGGGCATGGCCGGCGGCTCGGCGGAGCCCAGCAGGGCCTGCACTTCGGTGAGCGCCTCGGCGGTCTCGCGGCACTCGGCGCAGCCGGCCAGGTGGCTCCGGAGCGCAGCGGCCTCGTCGGCGGACTCGACGAGCCCCTCGGCGAGGTCGGCCAGCTCGTCGACGGAGGGGTGCGGTCCGGCGGCGTGCGGTTCCACGGGGTCGCCGGGGTCGGGGGAGGAGAGGGGGGCCGTCATCGCGTGCTCGCATCTCCTTCCAGAATCGGCCGGCCGGTGTCCGGGCCTGTCCTTGTGACGGTGCGCGCCCCGGACGGGTTCCCGGGCGGCGAGGCGGCGGCCCGCGGGGAGCGGGCCGGTCTCTCCGTTTCACGTGGAACAGCCTCACGTGGAACACCCTCGTCGCGTGCGGCTTCGCGTGGCCCGGCTTCGCGCGGCGCGGTGCCCGCGGCCGGCGCGGTGCCGTCCTCGCGCAGGTGGCGGACCAGCGGCAGCAGCCGGGCGCGGCCGCGGGCGCAGCGGCTCTTCACGGTGCCGACCGGGACGCCGAGCAGCCCGGCCGCCTCGGCGACGGGGTAGCCCTGCATGTCGACCAGGACCAGCGCGGCCCGCTGCTCGGGCGGCAGTTCGGCGAGCGCCGCCGCCAGCTCCTGGTGCAGCTCGGCCCGGACCACCGGGGAGTCGGCCGGTTCGGCGGAGCCGACCAGCGCGTCCAGCCGCTGCGGGTCGTCGTCCAGTGCCTTGGTGCGGCGGGTGGCGGCGCGCCGGGCCCGGTCCAGGCAGGAGTTGACCACGATCCGGTGCAGCCAGGTGGTGACGGCCGAGCGGCCCTGGAAGGTGTGGGCGGAGCGGAACGCGGAGACCAGGGCGTCCTGGAGGGCGTCGGCGGCCTCCTCGCGGTCGCCGAGCGTGCGCAGGGCGACCGCCCAGAGCCGGTCGCGGTGACGGTTGACCAGCAGGCCGAAGGCGTCCCGGTCGCCGGCGACGTGCCGGGCGAGCAGCGCCGCGTCGTCGTCCGCCGGGTCGGTGCCGTCCGCCACTGCCACCCCTCGTCGTGCCTGTCGTGTTCGTCCCGCGACCGATGGGTCAGCCGAAGACCTTGACCTCGGCGATCTGGCCGCGGAACTTGCCGTCCTTGCTGTCCTTCGGAATGTTGGTCAGCCAGATCAAGAGATAGCGGGTGGTGGTCGGGGAGTCCAGAGCGAAGTCGACCGAGGTCCCGCTGCCCTTGCCGACCACCGTGAAGGAACCGGGCTGGGCGCCGGCCGGGTCGGACTGCGCCGGCGACTTCGGCACCCGCAGCTCCGCCATGGTGCTGCCGATGAACTGGACGTTCACCGCGTTGACGGCCTGGGGGGAGCCGAGGTCGATCAGCAGGCCGGTGCCCTCCTTGTACCCGCCGGGGGCGAACTGCTCGTTGTAGCCGAAGGTCGTCCAGGCCGAGGTGGGATCGCCGTCGAAGGCCTTGTCGAGAATGTGGGCGGACTCCGGCGAGTCGCCCTTCGGGTTGTACGACAGGGCGGCCTTCACCGGGATCGGCACCGGGGTGTGCGCCACGGCGTGCACGGTCGGGGAGCTGGTCGGGGTGGGCGTGGAGGCCACGACGGTCGTCCCGGGGTTGCGCAGGCTGTCGACCAGCTGCCAGGAGGCGACGCCGATCGCACCGAGGGCGACCGTCCAGGCCGTCACCTTGACCACCCGGCGCAGCCGCCGCCGGGTGCGCCGGACCGGGGCCTGCCGGGCGGCGAGGGACGCCGTGGCGGGACCGGTGTTGGGGGCGGCGATCACCCGGGTCGGGTTGGGCGCGGTGGGCAGCGCGTGGGTGTTGTGCCGCGGCGGGGCGGTGAAGGCGGGCAGCTCCGGCTCGGGCTGGCGGATGCGCGGCATCAGCGCGATCGCCTTGGCCAGCTGTTCGGGGGTGGTGATCGGCTCGGCGTGGTGCGGCGGCTGGTCGAACAGGGCACGCGCGGCCAGCTCGGAGAGGCCCTTGTGGACCCCGGCCCGGACCTGGTCCGGCGGTACGTCGCGGAGGTTCTTCGGCAGCCCCCTGAGGTCGTAGCGGTCCTCGGGGAACGGCCAGCGGTGGGTGAGCGCGGCGAAGAGCAGGGCGCCGATGGCGCGGGTGTCGGCGCGCTCGGCGTCGTCCGTCCCCTCGCCGGTGACCTCGTCGGGCAGGCCGCGCAGGGCGGCGTCGACCGCGATGCCGTTGATCCGGTACTGGCCGCTGTCGGTGCGCAGCACGCAGCGCGGGGTGAGCCGCAGATGGGCCTGGCCGCGGCGGTGGGCGGCGGCGACCGCGTCGGTGACCTGGCGGACCATCTGGTACGCCTCGTGCGGCTCCATCGGGCCGGTGGCGATCAGCCTGGCGAGGTCGGAGGCGTGCGGGAGCCACTCCCGCACGACGTAGACCAGCTCGCCCTCCTGGACGGCGTCCAGCACCTGGACGAAGCGCGGGTCGCCGAGCAGCGCGGCGGACTTGGCGGCGGCCAGCACCTTCCGGGCGCGCTGGTGGCCGGAGGCCATCAGGTGGACGCCGACGGCCCGGCGGAGCTTCTCGTCGACCGCGCGCCAGCTGCTGAAGGTCTCGGTGTGGGAGATGCACTCCTCCAGCCGGTACCGGTTGCCGATCGTGTCGCCGCTGTGCCGCAGCGGGGCCGGCAGGGTCTTCGGGAGGGTGCCGGTCTCGCGCGGGTCGTGGGTGGGCTGAGGGTCCTGCGGCGGGCGGCCGGCGGGGCGTGCGGTGGCGCCGTCGGTCCCGGCGGCGGTGCCCGGCCGGCGGGCGCGGTCGCCGACGGCCAGCTCGGCGCGGATCTCGTCGACCGACAGCGGCGCGGTGATCTCGGAGGTCTCCTCGCTGACGGAGGTCGCGGGGGACGGCTCGTCGTCACCGCCGCGGTCGTCACCGCTCACGGTGCCGGCTTCGTCGCCGGCCTCGTCGCCGGCTTCGGACGCGTGGGCCTGGTCGGCGTCGGTGGCCTTGCCGGCCACGGTGGCCCGGGCCGTCTCGCCGGTGAGCTCGTCGATCGCCGCGGCCAGTGCGGCCTCGTCCGCCGCCCCGTCAGCTGCTGACGTGTCGACGACCGCCTTGGTGCCATCAGCCACCGTGGTCCTGCCTCCCCTTGTGTCGCCCCGGCCTGAGAGAGTCGCTGGAGCCGATCGGGCCGAGGCCCTGTGCTCCAGGACAATTGTGCCCACTCTTCTCCACCGGGTACGACCGCTGAAAGGTCGGTGTGGTTGCGCGATGGTGGAGAGATGTGGTGCAGATCCGGCACTGGGGGGGGGGGGGGGGGGGGGGGGGGGGAAAGGGGGGGGGGGGGGGGAGAGGGACGGCCCAAGGGGGGGGGGGAAGAACAGCCCTTCGGTTTGGGTCCCATTCGGAGGGTGGGGGGTACGAAAAGGTGTGT
>NZ_JBVJCO010000059.1:39117-49719 GCF_055588525.1 Kitasatospora sp. NPDC041988 | reverse complement strand
AAGACGGGGGGGGGTGGGGTGGGGGTGGGGGGGGGGGGGGGGGGGGGGGGAAGGTGAGACGGGGGGCTACCGTAGGGGGGGGGGGAGGCCCCGGGGCGGGGGGGCCCCCCCAGTACCCGCCCCGATGGGGGCGGAGAACCCCGTCCGTCCGGTTGACGCCCGGTCAGGGCGGTGGCCGGTACGACCGGTTGGTACGGCGGGTCAGCGGCCCAGTCGGCCGCGGACCATCCCCAGCATGGCGTTCAGCTCCTCGATCCGGAGCTTCTTCGCGATCAGCACGAAGACGGCGAGCTGGAGGCCGCCGGCCACGACGATGGTGAGCACACTGCCCAGCCAGCCGTCGATGACCTGCTGGACCGCCAGGCTGACGCCCACCCCGACCAGCGCGGCCGGCACGCAGGCGGTGATCAGCCGGGTGTAGGTCTTGCCGATCCGCTTGGTGTCCAGCCCGCCGATCTTCTTCTTCAGCTTGGGCACCGCCACCGTCACCCCGATGGCGTAGGCGAGACCGTACCCGAACGCCATGCCCGTGACGACCCACTCGGAGGGCAGGACGAACCAGCAGGCCAGCGAGAAGGCGGCCTGGCAGGCCGCCACCCAGACGGTGTTGGAGAACGGTGTCCGGGTGTCCTCGTAGGCGTAGAAGCCGCGCAGCATCACGTACTGCGCCGAGTACGGGATCAGGCCCAGCGCGAACGCGGAGAGCATCAGACCGACGTTGGTGGCGTTGTCCAGGGCGACCTCGTTGCCGCCCACGGCGTAGATCGCACGGCCGATCGCCGGGCCGAGCGAGAGGAACAGGAACGCGCCCGGGACGACCGCCACCGCGGTGGTGCGCAGCCCGTACGAGAGGTCGTCGCGGACCGCGCCGGCGTCCTCGTCGGCGGCGGCACGGGAGAGCCGGGGGAGCACCGCGCTCATGATCGAGACGACGATCACCGCCTGCGGCAGCTGCCAGATCAGCAACGCGTTGGAGAACGCGGAGAGACCGACACCGCCGTGGCCGCCCTTCTCGGCGGCGTTGCCGGCCGCGGTGGCCAGCTGGGTGATGACCAGGTAGCCGGCCTGGTTGGCCAGGACGAAGAAGAACGTCCACTTGGCCAGCCGGGCGGCCTTGCCCAGGCCGTGGCCGCGCCAGTCGAAGCGCGGCCGGAAGTGGAAGCCGGCCGCCCGCAGGTAGGGGACCATCGCCAGCGCCTGGACGGCGAGGCCGACCAGCGTGCCGATGCCGAGCAGCCGGACGCCCTCGGGGGAGATCGTCTCCGGGGTGACCTTGGTGCCGCCGAAGCTGCCGTAGACCCAGAGGTACGCGGAGAAGGTGAAGATCACCACGACGTTGTTGAGGACCGGGGTCCACATCATCGCGCCGAACCGGCCGCGGGCGTTGAGGATCTGGCCCATCACCACGTGGATGCCCATGAAGAAGATGGTCGGCAGGCAGTACCGGGCCAGCGCCACGGTGGTGTCGGCGCTGGCGGGGTTCCGCATCAGCGGGTGCGCGATCAACTGGACCAGCAGGGGCGCCCCGAGCACGGCCGCGAAGGTCACGCCGGCCAGACCCACCATCACCAGGGTGAGCAGGCGGTTGGCGTAGGCGGTGCCGCCGTCGGCGTCGTTCTTCATGCTGCGGACGAGCTGCGGCACGAAGACGGCGTTCAGGGCGCCGCCGCCGATCAGGATGTAGAGCAGGGTGGGCAGCGTGTTCGCGGCGTTGTACGAGTCGCCCATCACGCCGAGGCCGATCGCCGCGGCGATCACCATCGTCCGCAGGAACCCGGTGCCCCGGGAGACCAGGGTGCCGGCCGCCATGATCGCGCTGGAGTTGAGCAGGCTGGCGACCTTGCCGCCGCCACCGGACGCCGGAGCGGGCGCCGCGGGGGCGTGCTCCTCGGCGGCCAGTTCCTCCAGCGGCTCCACCGCGGGCGGAATCTGCACCGCCGCCACCTGCATGGTGGCCTCCTCCTCGGAGAGCGGCGGGTCGAACTCGATCGGGGGCACGAACGGGCGCTGCCCGTCCGGGCCGTGCGGGCCGTTCGGCCCGCCCTGGTGGCCGTGGTGGCCCGGCCCGCCCTGGTACGCGCCGGCCGGGGGGAACGGCGCGGACGAGGGGAAGGGCGCGGGCGCGACGGGCGGCTGGGCGAGCAGTGGCTGCACCGGCTGGACCGGGGGCTGCTGGGCGGGCGGACGGACCTCGGCGGCCGGGTCGGCGAGGCCGGACCGGCCGCCGCCGAACAGCGCGTCCACGCCCACGTACTCGGTGGACTCGGAGTCCCAGGCCGAGTGCGCCGGGCCCGGCTGCCACTGCTGGTCCTGCTGCCCTTGCTGCTGCTCCTGCTGCTGTCCCTGCTGGGGTCCGGCCCACTGGCTGCCGACCGGCGCCGGCCGCGCCCAGGGGGAGTGGGGCTCCTGCCAGTCCGCCGCCGGCTGCTGGTGCTGCGCTGCGGCCTGCTGCTGGGCCGCCACCTGCTGCGGCGGGGTGTCCCAGCCGGGCTGCACCGGCGGGACGGGCGGGGCGAACGACGCCGGCGGCACCGGTGTCGGGTAGTCGCCGCCCTGCGGCGGCAGCTGCGGCGGCACGTCGTACGCGGCGGCCTGCTGCTGCGGCGCGGCGGGCCGGGCGGCCCGCAGGCCGTACGGGTCCTGGCCGTCCCCGGGGCCCTGGTACGCGTCGGCCGCGTACGGGTCCTGGGCGTAGGTGTCGGCCACGTACCAGTCGCCGGACGGCGACTCGGCGCCCGGCCGGCTCTCACCGCGGCCCGGCGGCCGCTCCTCGCTGCGCCCGGTCATGTCACCTCTTCGCTGTCGTGGGGGAGGCCGACCCGGCATCGGGCGGGTGTCGGCGGTATCAAGGACCAACCTTCTCATTGCTGGCGGCCCGATCCCGGCCATCTGTGCTGCTGCCGCGCGGTGTCTGCCCGGCGGCGCCGGGTCCGCTACCCCCGGCAGGGGCCGTGCCCTCGTCGTCGGTCTCCGGGGCGTCGGCCTCGGCGCCGTCCGCCGGGCCGTCCACGAGCGGCGCGTCGCCGATCGGCTCGTCACCCTCGTCGCCGTTCGCCACGCGGCGCTTGCGCTGGCGGAAGAAGCGCAGTGCCGCGAGCAGGAGCAGCACCAGGCCGCCGCCGAAGACGTAGAGCACGCCGTTGGTCACCGAGGTGACCTCCACGGTGAACTTCCGCGCCTCGCCGTACTGCTCCGGGTTCGGGCCGGTGGTCCAGAGCTCGGCGGTCACCGTCACCGGCCCGTTGTTCTGCGCCTCGGCGGGGAACCGCAGGGTGACGCCCTGCGAGGCGGGCAGCACCAGCTCCTCGGCCGGGTGGATCTTGAGCCGGTTGGCCTGGGTCGGGCGCAGCACCAGCTTGAGGTTGGTGACCGGCTGGGTGAGGTTGTTGCGGACGCTGACCTGGAGCACACCGGTGTCCCCGGCGAAGGTGATGGAGGTCTTCTCCGGGACGTTCACCGCATCGGTCAGCTCTTTGAGGTAGCGCTTCACCCCGTCGCGGTAGACGGAGCCGGCCGGGGCCTCCGTCCGCCACTCGGTCGACATCGACCGCACCATCGCCGCGCTGAACGGACCGCGGACCCGCTGCGGCAGGGTGAGGACGCGCATCAGAAGGTCCAGCTTGCTCTGGATCTCGACGGTGTCCGTCATCGCCGAGGACGGCAGCTCCGAGGCCCGGGCCTGCGCCGGGTAGTCGGTGGCGGGCGGGACGTTGGCGTTGGCCTTCGGGTCGGCCGGGCCCTGGGCGAGCACGTCCAGCTTGACCGGCTCCACCCACTTGCCGGCCTGCGCCGCCTGCACGGCGGTGGCCAGCACCTTGGCGGTGTCGGCGGTCAGGCCGCGCGGCGGCATCACCAGCAGCCCGCGCGGGTTCTGCGGCTCCTGCCGGGAGATCACGAAGGTCTCGGCGAGGAACCGCTGCACCGCCAGGGTCTGCGCCTGCGGGGTGCTGAGATCCGTCTCGAACAGGGCCGAGACCGTCTCGTCGGCCACCGCCGCGTTCAGTCCGTTGCCGATCGGCCGGACCGCGGTCGGGGTGTACTTCAGCGAGTCCGGCTCGGGCAGGCTCGCACCGTTGACCAGCACCAGCCCGTTGCCGGTGCGCTGCGCCATGGCCGAGATCTGCTGGTCCAGGTACCCCTGGTACGGCCAGGCCACGTCCGAGCGGGTGTCCACCGCGAGCCGGCCCTCGACGGTCAGCCGGCCCGCCGTGGTCGCCTTGCCGAGCGCGGTGTCCACGCCCTGGAGCTCGGCGGCGTTGTGCGCGATCGAGGCGAGGTCCGGGTCGGCGTAGGGGAGCGCGACCACCTGGCTGCCGTTCTTGGCCACCGCGGCCCGCAGCTTCTCCAGCCAGGCCGTCGCGGCGGGCGTGCCGGCACCCAGGAAGGTGTTCTCCTCCTTCGCCGCCTTCTTGTCGCTCTTCTCGATGCCGGGCTTCTGCACCCGGTACGGCTTGGACATCGCGAACGCGGTGTCCAGCAGGTCCGGGTCGATCACCCAGGTCAGGCCGGTCAGCGACGAGCCGGTCTCGACCAGCTCGTACAGCCGGCCGCCCGGCGCGAACTCGGCCGCCAGACTGTCGTCACGCAGCACCGGGATGGTCTGGTCGTTGTCCGACATGGTCTGTGCGACCAGCACCGGCGAGTGCACCAGCGGCCAGAGGGTGGTGACCTTGGACGGCTGAGCGTCGGCCGGCGTCGGGTCGTACGGCAGGAAGGTCCGAGCGATGCCGAGCGGGCGGTCGTGCTGGTTGTCCGTGGTCGAGCCCCAGACGTCCACCGCCAGCTCGTAGACGCCCTCGCCGGAGAGCTCGAGGTCGCTCACCGCGACGCTCAGGGTGTACGGCTGGCTCTGCCCCGGGCCCAGCTCGTTGAGCGCGTACTGCGGGCTCTCCAGGTCGACGCCGTCCGCGCCGGCCGGGCTGGTCCGGGTGGTGACCGAGGCCAGCTCGCTGCGGGTGGTCAGCGGCTTGCCCAACCACGGCTTGCGGACCGCCGCGTGGGCGGACTTGAGCACCGACTTGCCGCCGTTGGTGATGTGCCCGGAGATCGTCACGGTGCCGTTCTGGACGGCCACCGGCTTGTTCACCGCCTCGATGGTCATCACCACCGGGTACTCGGCGGAGGCACCCGAGTCGGCCGCGGGGCGCGGGCCTCCGGCGGGCAGGGCGGCCGCCGGCAGCGCCGGCAGCAGCGCCAGCGCGGCGCCCAGCGCGGCCGCGAACCGTCGCACGGTCCGTGCCGTGCGGCGCGCGGGCCCGCGTTCGTGGGTTCGTCCGTACGCCTCCAGGCCCGAGTGCCGTGCCGGCTCGCTCATGCCCCCACCTCGCTGCCCTCGGCGGTCGCTTCGCGAGACGCGCACCTGTCGTCGGCTCGCTCGCTTCGCTCGCTCATGCGCCCACCTCGCTCACGCGCTTCGCCCTCGCCGTTCTCGATCGCTCGCTGCTTGATGCTGTGATGCCGCGGATGCCCCGCCCGCCGGGGAGGCCGGCCGTGGGGGATCAGCGGTGAAGAAAATGCGACCGGGCATGCTCCGGTCGGCCGTGCTGGCACGCGGCACCGCGGCCCCTCGACGGTGCCCGCGACTCGCTCCACCGGCATGGTAACGATGCAGCCGGGGGTGCAGTGTTGCGGGCCTTGTGGTGAGCACCGGAAAACGCGCGGGCGGCGGGGCCGCCGGGGCACGTACCCTTGTGAGCCGTGTCCACTGCCAATGAGCCCCACGAGTCCGGCGTCCATCATCCCAGCACCGCCACCCAGGTCGTCCCAGGCCTGAGCGAGGCGCAGACCCTCGGTCTGCAGGAGCTGCTGCGGGTGTCCCCGGTCGCCGACGAGATCGCCCGCCGCTTCCAGGCGGCCGGTCACAGGCTCGCGCTGGTCGGCGGCTCGGTCCGGGACGCGCTGCTGGGGCGTCTCGGCAACGACCTGGACTTCACCACCGACGCCCGCCCGCAGGAGATCCTGAAGCTGGTCAAGGGCTGGGCGGACGCCGTCTGGGACGTCGGCATCGCCTTCGGCACCGTCGGCGCGCGCAAGGACACCCCCGAGGGGTCCTTCCTGATCGAGATCACCACGTACCGCTCCGAGGCGTACGACCGCAGCTCGCGCAAGCCCGAGGTCACCTACGGCGACACCATCGAGCAGGACCTCGTCCGCCGCGACTTCACCGTCAACGCGATGGCCGTCGACCTGCCCGGCCGTGGCTTCGTCGACCCGCACCGCGGCCTGGACGACCTGGAGGCCCGGGTGCTGCGCACCCCCGCCACCCCCGAGGAGTCCTTCTCCGACGACCCGCTGCGGATGATGCGGGCCGCCCGCTTCGCCGCCCAGCTGGACTTCGAGCCGGCCCCCGAGGTCGTCGCCGCGATGACCGCGATGGCCGAGCGGATCACCATCGTCTCGGCTGAGCGGGTCCAGGCCGAGCTGAACAAGCTGCTGCTGGCCGCCCACCCGGTGAAGGGCCTGCGGCTGCTGGTCGACACCGGGCTGGCCGGCCACGTGCTGCCCGAGCTGCCGGCGCTCCAGCTGGAGCGGGACGAGCACCACCGGCACAAGGACGTCTACGAGCACTCGCTGACCGTCCTGGAGCAGGCCATCGACCTGGAGCAGGACGGCCCCGACCTCACCCTGCGGCTGGCCGCGCTGCTGCACGACATCGGCAAGCCGCGCACCCGCCGCTTCGAGTCGGACGGCCGGGTCTCCTTCCACCACCACGAGGTGGTCGGCGCCAAGATGACCCGCAAGCGGATGCGCGAGCTGAAGTACTCGAAGGAGCTGACCGAGGACGTCTCGCGCCTGGTCGAGCTGCACCTGCGCTTCCACGGCTACGGCGGCGGCGAGTGGACCGACTCGGCGGTGCGCCGCTACGTCACCGACGCCGGGCCGCTGCTGGAGCGCCTGCACAAGCTCACCCGCTCCGACTGCACCACCCGCAACCGGAAGAAGGCCGCGACGCTCTCCCGCACCTACGACGGGCTGGAGGAGCGGATCACCGAGCTGAGGGCGAAGGAGGAGCTGGACGCCGTCCGCCCGGCGCTGGACGGCAACCAGATCATGGAGCTTCTGGAGCTCAAGCCGGGCCCGCAGGTCGGCAAGGCGTACAAGCACATGCTGGAGCTGCGCCTGGAGCACGGCCCGATGGAGCACGACGAGGCCGTCGCCGCGCTCCGTGCCTGGTGGGCCGCCCAGCAGGGCTGAGCGGCAACAGCACCGAAAGCACCGAAAGGGGTGGTCCCGGAATCCCGGGACCACCCCTTTCGCGTACGCCGCGGCGGACCGTCAGGCGTTGATCCCCTGCAGGCAGAGCACGTAGCTCAGGGCGGCGGAGGACGACGTCCGGGTGTAGCTGCTGTCCGAGTCGGGCACGCTGTCGCAGACCTTGTCGTCGCTGGTGGCGAGCATCTTGCGGAGCACCTTGTACTGGGCGCGCTTGTCGCTGCAGGGCAGCATGGTGATCCGCGGGTTGGGGTCGTGGGTGGCGCTGGTGCCGTTCTCGTTGCGCAGGCAGTCGCCGACCTTGGCGCGGTCGATGTCGTTGGGCACCGTGCTCGCGGCCGGCGTGGACGGCTTCGGCACGGCCGGGGTGGTGATCTCCGGGATCGGCGGCAGCGAGAACGACGGCACCGGGGGGATGGTCACCGCGGTCGGCGAGGGCAGCACCAGCGGGTGGTACGGCCTGTCGTTGCGGATGTTGTCGTTGAGCAGGGCACCGGTGGCGATCAGGATGATCGTCGTGATGATCGAGAAGACCGGCAGCAGCAGCATCAGCATGTGCGGCCGCTTGGTCAGCGGGACGCCCGGGTCGAGCTGCGGGCCGTGGGTGCCGGGGGCGGGCGGCGGCAGGTCCTTGATCTTGTTGTGTGCCGCCAGGTTCCGCAGCAGGGTGGCCAGCGTGAAGATCGAGCCCAGGTAGCTCCACCAGCCCTGCACCATCGTGCGGGCCGACATGTCGCGCACGACCGCCGTCCCGCAGGTGCGGCAGAACGGCCCCGGCTGCTTCAGGAACCGCATGATGACGATGATTCCCTGGTGCCCGCGAACGGTGGTGTCCACGGCCGGGAAGCCGCCGCAGAACCGGCAGACCGGCCCGCCCTGCGGATTCTGCTGGGCGTAACCGGCCTGCTGCGGGGCGGCCGGGTAGCCGTAGCCGGGCGGGGCGGCCTGGGCCGGCACGCCGTACCCGGGCGTGCCCTGCTGCGGGGCGGCGGGGTAGCCGTAGCCGGGCGGCTGGGCGCCGTACGGGCTGCCGCCGGCGTACGGGTTGTTGTTGTCGGCGGGCGGTGGCGCGCCGTACGGCATCTGGGGTGGTGGAACGGACAAAGGGTCCCCCGAGGAAGGTTGGGCGAACGGGTCAGGACTTCTTGGCCGGCGGCACGCCGGGCGACAGCGGGCCGAGGCAGAGGACGTACCGCTTCTTGTTCCAGCGGCGGCCGCTCTTGCCCGAGACCGTGCTGGTGGTTCCGGCGGTCTGCTTGCAGCGGTTGGTGTCGGTGGTCCCGGAGAACGTGGACAGCACCTTGTAGTTCGCCTTGGCATCGGTGCACTTGACGATGTCGACGTCGCGCGAGCCGCTCGCCTTGACGCAGTCGCCCGCCTTGGCGCTGCTGACGCTCGGACCGCTGACGAAGTAGCCGACGACCAGTGCGATCGCGCCGAGCACACCGCCGACGATCTTCAGCTTGGTCTTGCCGCTGGTCTTCTTCGCCGGCTCGGCGGGCATCGGCGCCATCGGCTGCTGCCCGTACGGCTGCTGCTGCCCGTAGGGCTGCTGGCCGTACGGCGGCTGGCCCCCGGGCGGCGGACCGTACGGGGGCTGCTGCCCGTACGGAGGCGCGGGCTGGCCGGGCGGGGGCGCTGCAGGGTGGCCGTACGCCGGGGGCTGCCCGTAGCCGGCGGGGCCCGGCTGCGGCTGGCCGTACTGCGGGGGCGGAGCACCGTACGCCTGGGGGGCCGGCGGCGGGCCGGGGTGTCCCGGGGGTGCCTGCGGGTAGCCGTACTGGGGCGGCGGCCCGTACGGACCGGGCGGTGTGCTCATCAGGTTGTCCCCCGAGACAGAGTGCTGTCGCTCCGACAGATCTGACGTACCTTAGCGACTCGTGCCGACGCCGCCGGATTTGAGGGGGTACGGTCTCTCAGACCGCCTGGTCACCGGGGAGCGGACCGGTCCGCCGCGCCGCCCGCAGGTAGAGGACGGCGGCCAGCGCGTACACCAGGGCGACGCCGGCGACGACCGTGACCGAGCGGCCGGAGAGCGGCAGCACCAGAGCCGTCACCAGGGCGGCGGCCACGAAGGCGACGTTGAACAGCACGTCGTAGATGGCGAAGACACGCCCGCGGTAGTCGTCCTCGACCGACTCCTGGACCACGGTGTCGGCGCAGATCTTGGTGCCCTGGGTGACCACACCGAGCAGCAGCGCCGCGATCAGGCACGGCACCAGCGAGAAGCCCAGGCCGAGCGCGGGCACGAAGACGACCGGCGCCGCCAGGCAGAGCGTCATCCAGCCGGCCAGCCCGAGCCGGCGGGTGCACCAGGGGCTGATCACCGCGGCGACGAAGAAACCGGCCGCGGAGAGACCGACCGCCTGGCCCAGCGTGGCCAGCCCGGCGGCGCTGTCGGCCGGGTCGTTGAAGGTGTAGCGGGCGAGCATCACCACCATGACGATCAGCACGCCGTAGCAGAACCGGGCGGCGGTGACGGCGGCCAGCGCGTGGACGGCGGGCCGGCAGTCCCGCACCAGGTGGGTGACGGCCGCGCCCAGGTCACGGGCGGCCCGGGCCAGGGCCTGGCCCAGCGCGGGGTGGTCCGCGTGATGGTCCGGGCCGAGGAGGTCCCGGTGCATCCGGCGGGCGGCCAGCGCCGCCGAGAGGTAGAGCACGGCGGCGACCGTGACCAGCGCCGCGTCGGCCCTCGGCCCGGGCGCCATCACCTGGTGCAGCAGGAAGCCCAGGACGCCGCCGACGGCTGCCGCGACCGTCCCCAGGGTGGGGGAGAGCGCGTTGGCGGTGACCAGCTGCTGCTGGTGCACCACCCGGGGCAGGGCGGCGGAGAGGCCGGCCAGGATGAACCGGTTGAGCGCGGTGACCAGCAGGGCGGAGGCGAAGAAGAGCCAGGTCGGCGCCTCGGCCAGGAGCAGCGCCCCGGTGACCAGGCCGAGCCCGAACCGGGCCAGGTTGCCGTAGAACAGCACCTGGCGGCGGCGCCAGCGGTCCAGCAGCACCCCGGCGAACGGGCCGATCACCGAGAACGGCAGCAGCATCACCGCCAGCACCGAGGCGATGTCGGCGGGGGAGGACTGCTTCTCCGGGGAGAAGACCACATAGGCGGCGAGCGAGACCTGGAAGACGCCGTCGGAGAGCTGGGAGAGCACCCGGGCGGTCAGCAGACGGCGGAAGTCGCGCCCGCGGAGGAGGTCGAGGAGCGTGGCGCGGTGCGCGGACTGGTGGGTGTTGCCGTTCTCCGTGATCGCCACCCGCCCAGACTGCCATGGAACCGGCCTGTGTTTCACGTGAAACATTCGCCGGGAAAAGGTGAACGGGCCCACGGTCGGTGACCGTGGGCCCGTTTCAGCGCTTGAGAGCCATAGGCTCAGCGCTCAGCGCGCGAAC
>NZ_JBVJCO010000059.1:20277-39018 GCF_055588525.1 Kitasatospora sp. NPDC041988 | reverse complement strand
GCTCGCTGCGCTCAGCGCTCAGCGCGGACAATCGCGAACCTCGCTGCGCTCAGCGCTCAGCGCGGACAATCGCGAACCTCGCTGCGCTCAGCGCTCAGCGCGGACAATCGCGAACCTCGCTGCGCTCAGCGCTCGACCTCACCGCGGATGAACTTCTCGACGTTCTCCTTGGCCTCGTCGTCGAAGTACTGGACCGGCGGGGACTTCATGAAGTACGAGGACGCCGACAGGATCGGGCCACCGATGCCGCGGTCCTTGGCGATCTTCGCGGCGCGCACGGCGTCGATGATGACACCGGCCGAGTTCGGGGAGTCCCAGACCTCGAGCTTGTACTCCAGGTTCAGCGGGACGTTGCCGAAGGCGCGGCCCTCAAGGCGGACGTACGCCCACTTGCGGTCGTCCAGCCACGCCACGTAGTCCGACGGACCGATGTGGACGTTGTTGGCGCCCAGCTCGCGGTCGCGGATCTGCGAGGTGACGGCCTGCGTCTTGGAGATCTTCTTGGACTCCAGGCGCTCGCGCTCGAGCATGTTCTTGAAGTCCATGTTGCCGCCGACGTTCAGCTGCATGGTGCGCTCGAGGATGACACCGCGGTCCTCGAACAGCTTGGCCATCACGCGGTGCGTGATGGTGGCGCCGACCTGGGACTTGATGTCGTCACCGACGATCGGCACGCCGGCCTCGGTGAACTTGTCCGCCCACTCCTTGGTGCCCGCGATGAACACCGGCAGGGCGTTCACGAAGCCGACCTTGGCGTCGATGGCGCACTGCGCGTAGAACTTGGCCGCGACCTCGGAACCCACGGGCAGGTAGCAGACCAGAACGTCGACCTGCTTGTCCTTGAGGATCTGGACGACGTCGACCGGGGCCTCGTCGGACTCCTCGATGGTCTCCCGGTAGTACTTACCCAGGCCGTCGAGGGTGTGGCCGCGCTGGACGGTGACGCCGGTCGGCGGCACGTCGCAGATCTTGATGGTGTTGTTCTCGCTGCTGCCGATGGCGTCGGCCAGGTCGAAGCCGACCTTCTTGGCGTCGACGTCGAAGGCGGCGACGAACTCCACGTCACGGACGTGGTAGTCACCGAACTGGACGTGCATCAGCCCGGGGACCTTGCCGGCCGGGTCGGCGTCCTTGTAGTACTCGACACCCTGCACCAGCGACGCGGCGCAGTTGCCCACGCCCACGATGGCTACGCGAACCGAACCCATTCCGGTTGCTCCCTGTGATCTCATGAGGGCCGCCGGGCCTCGGCGGCGCTCGTCCTGCTTCTTCGATGACTGCTTGACGGGCGCGCGAGGCGCCCACTCCTACCGCGCGGCACAGGGCTGACGCGGTGTCAGCGCTCCTGGGCGGAGCGCCCCGGGCGGTCGTACGGTGGCCCGGGCGGATCCGGGGATCCGTCCTCCTGGCCACGGCCGTCCGAAGTCTTGGGTACTGCGGGGCCGGTCCCGTCGGTGGACGGTCCGGTCCGGCCGGTGCGGTTGGCCCGCTCGGTCTCGATGAGCTCGTTGAGCCACCGGACCTCGCGCTCGACCGACTCCAGGCCGTGCCGCTGCAGTTCGACGGTGTAGTCGTCGAACCGCTCGCGCGCCCTGGCGAGCGAGTTGCGCATCCGCTCCAGTCGCTCCTCCAGCCGGCTGCGGCGTCCCTCCAGGACGCGCATCCGCACGGCCCGGTCGGTCTGGCCGAAGAACGCGAAGTGGACGCCGAAGTGCTCGTCCTCCCAGGCGTCGGGGCCGGAGTCGGCGAGCAGTTCCTCGAATCGCTGCTTGCCCTCGGGAGAGAGCCGGTAGACGATCTTGGACCGCTTGCCGTTGAGCGCGGTGGCCGGGACGTACTCGACGTCCGGGTTGTCCTCGACCAGGAAACCCTGGGCCACCAGGCTCTTCAGACAGGGGTAGAGCGTTCCGTAGGAGAACGCACGGAACGAGCCGAGCAGGACGTTGAGCCGCTTGCGCAGCTCGTATCCGTGCATCGGGGCGTCATGGAGCAGGCCGAGAACGGCGAACTCCAGCACTCCTGAGCGCCTGCCCAATGCCGTCGTCCTCCTTCCTCTCAGCCGGTCCGTGGCTTGCCGTCTCCGGCAGTATGCCGCTCCGATGTATCGGCTCGATATATCGAGAACAGTAAACCGGGGTCCCCGGCGGGGCAAGGGGGGCACGCGTGAATGTGATCACAAGGCGACGCGCGGGTGTGCTTGGCAACGGGCGTGTAATGATCTGCTGCCGTTTTGTGGGTATTGGCACCTGATGCCCGATTAGTTGTATTTCTCTGCTGCGTACGCTGTCGCGTGTGCACGAGGACCACCTCCGGGGTTAGGGCGGTTACGGGCATCGGACGTGAACCCTGCCTTCAGGCTCGACCGCCTGGCGAGGAGTAGCTGGAACATGAGCGAACGACGGCGCAGGTCGCCCAACGGCGGGCAGCCTCCGGGCGACAGCGGCCGGCCGAGCGATGCCGGACAGGACGAGCTCGGCTCGGAAGGTCTCGGCCGGCGGCGCCCCCCGGGCGTCCGCGAGACCGCTCAGCAGCCCCGGATGACCCGCGCCGAGATGCGCAAGGCGGCCCAGAAGGGCGGCAAGCGCGGCGGCGCCGAGACTGCGGCCGCCGGTGCGGGCGGCGGCCGGGGCGGCAAGCCCGGCAAGAAGCGTTTCATCGACTACCCGCGCTTCGGCAAGGAGGGCTTCCGTCGCTGGCTGCCTTCCTGGCGGCAGTGGCTCAGCGCGTTCCTGGTCGTCTTCGCGGCCTGCGTCGGCACGGTCTTCTTCATCTACCAGGGCACCACGATCCCGCCGTTGAAGGATCTGGTGAAGGACCAGAACAACATCTACTACTGGGCCGACGGCACGGAGATGACCCGCAAGGGTGAGACCAACCGTCAGATCGTCGAACTCGCCGACATCAGCCCCAACCTGCAGAACGCGGTCATCGCGGCGGAGAACTCGACCTTCCGGACCGACAGCGGCGTCGACCCGATGGGCATGGCGCGAGCGGCCTACAACATGGCCAAGGGCGGTCAGACGCAGGGCGCCTCGACCATCACCCAGCAGTACGTGAAGAACGCGTACCTCAGCCAGGAGCAGACCCTCGACCGCAAGGTGAAGGAGTTCTTCATCACCCTGAAGGTCAATCAGGAGTACTCGAAGGAAGAGATCCTGAAGGGGTACCTGAACACCAGCTGGTTCGGCCGCGGAACCGGCGCGCAGGCCGCCGCCCAGGCGTACTACGGCGTCAACGCCAAGGACCTGGACCTCTGCCAGAGCGCGATGCTGGCCGGCCTGCTCAAGGGCGCCAACCTGTACGACCCGAGCATCAAGGGCAACCACGACCGCGCGGTCGAACGGTGGAACTGGATCCTGAAGCGGATGGTGGAGACGAAGAACACCACCCCCGAGGAGCGTGCCAAGTGCACGACCTTCCCCGAGCCGATCAAGAAGGTCCCGCCGACCAACATGAACGGCGAGATCAGCTACCTGGTCGACGTCGCCAACCGGTACGTCGCGACCAAGGACTCGACGATCAACGCGCAGGCGCTCGAAAAGGGCGGCTACAAGATCTACACCACCTTCGAGAAGGACAAGGTCGACGCCCTCAAGAAGGCCGTGGACGACGTCAAGGGCGAGACGCTCAACGTGCAGAAGCGCCCGGACAACGACAACTTCGTCCAGTTCGGTGCGGCCAGCATCCGCCCCGGTGACGGCGCGCTCGTCGCGATCTACGGCGGCGACGGTGTCGAGAACCAGCACTTCGACAACAACGCCGACGCCCAGGGCGTCCAGGTCGGCTCGACCTTCAAGCCCTTCGTGCTGGCCGCGGCGATGCAGACCGGGGTGCAGACCGCGACCGAGAACGGCAAGCCGAAGCGGATCAACGCCGACAGCCGCTACCTGGCCGACGACCTGTCCGAGATCCGCAAGCCCGACGGCTCGTTGGTGATCGGCGACGACGGCAAGCCGTACCGGCAGAAGAACGAGGACAAGCGCAAGCCCGGCTACGTCTCGCTGCGACAGGCCATGCAGTGGTCGTACAACGTGCCGTTCGTCCAGCTCAACCAGGACGTCGGCGGCCAGAACGTGGCCAACATCGCCGAGGCGATGGGCGTGCGCAAGGAGAGCTTCGTCGACACGAAGACCACGACCTTCCCGCTCGGCACCTCCGGCATCAGCCCGATCCGGATGGCCGACGCCTACGCCACCCTCGCGGCCAGCGGCAAGCAGACCGACCCCTACTCGGTGACCAAGGTCGAGTGGCAGGGCGCCACCCGCCCCGGCTTCAACAAGCCGGAGGTGAAGCAGGCGCTGGAGGCGGTCGTCGCGGACAACGTCACCGACGTGCTGGTGAACGTGGCGAAGAACGGTACCGGTCAGAAGGCCAGCACGCTGGGACGGCCGGTGGCTGGCAAGACCGGTACCACCGACGAGAACAAGTCGGCCTGGTGGGTCGGCTACACCCCGCAGCTGGCCACCAGCGTCGCGATGTGGCGCGAGGACCCGTCCGCGCACAACCGGCTCTCGCTCAACGGCACCGGCGGCAAGGAGTCCATCCACGGTGGTGACATCCCGACCGACATCTTCACCCGGTACATGAAGGTGGCGCTGGCGAACGAGAAGAAGATGGACTTCCCGGCCCCGCAGCCGGTCGGCAGCCAGGTCGACTCCTCCGGTGCCCCGAGCACGGCCTCGCCGACGACCTCGCCCTCGGCGACCGAGACCATGGCGCCCACCGCTCCGGAACCGGGTGCCTCGCAGCCGCCGGCACCGCCCACGACCCAGGGCCCGTCCTGCGTTCCCGGCGTCGACTGCCCGGGCACCGTGCCCACGCCGCCGCCCGTGACCAAGACGAACCCGCCCGGTGGTGGCGGTGGCGGCGGTGGTGGCGGCGGTGCCTCGCCGACCTGCCTCATCCCGGGCCTGTGCGGTTCGACCCCGCCGGCACCGTCCTCGTCCTCGGCCAGCCCCTCCGGTTCCAAGACGGGCAAGCCGACCCCGTCGTCCACCTCGACACCCGGCGCCGGCCAGCAGGGGACGGCACCCTGACGCGTCGAGCGCTCGGCCGAGAAGTGCTGAACGGCGCCGAGCAGCACTGAACGGCGGTGGCGGTCCTCTCCCGAGGGCCGCCACCGCCGTTTCGTCACGATTGGCCCGATCGGGCCGAAGCCGCTCAGGGGGCCTCCTCGTTCAGCCGGGGGAGGTGCGGCAGGATGTCCGGCATGACGTCGAGCGCTCCTGACGAATCCGCCGGCCAGATCGGGCCCATCGAGGCCGCCGGAGCAGCTCCGGCGGCGCCCGGCCCGGTCTCCGCCGCCCCCGCCGCGGCAGCGCCCCCGGCCAACACCGTGGTCGTCCCGGCGGACGAGGACCCGGTCGCCGCGGCCGGCAGCGAGGTGATCGGCGGCCCGCCCGGCCGGCGCGCCCTGCTCGGCATCTCCTGGTGGATCCCGGCGCGCTTCCTGGCGCTGGTGGTGATCGTGGTCTCGGCGCTCGGCATGGTGCAGAAGCTGCCCTGCTACAACGGCGCCTGGTTCCAGCCGGGGTCGCCGCAGTACATCCACGCCTGTTACAGCGACATCCCGCACCTGTTCAGCGGGCGGGGCTTCGCGGCCGGGCTGCACCCGTACGTGGACCGGATCCCGGGCACCTCGGGCGATCTGCAGTTCCTCGAATACCCGGTGCTGACCGGCCTGTTCATGCAGGTCGCGGCCTGGCTGACACCCGGCGGCGGCACCCAGCAGGCCCAGGAGCAGTGGTTCTGGGCGATCAACGCGGGCCTGCTGATGGCCTGCGCGGTGGTCGCGGTGGTCGCCGTCTCCCGGACCCACCGGCGCCGCCCCTGGGACGCCCTGCTGTTCGCCCTCGCGCCCGCCCTGCTGCTCAACTCCACCATCAACTGGGACCTCCTGGCGGTCGCGCTGGCCGCCGTCGCACTCGCCTGGTGGGCCGGCTCGCGCCCGGTCTGGGCCGGGGTCTTCATCGGCCTGGCCACCGCCGCCAAGCTCTACCCGCTGTTGCTGCTCGGCCCGCTGCTGATGCTCTGCTGGCGGGCGGGGAAGTGGCGCGAGTTCCGGGCCCTGCTGGGCGGGGCGGTCGGCGCCTGGCTGCTGGTGAACCTGCCGATCATGGTGGCCAACTGGCAGGGCTGGTCGACCTTCTACGTCTTCAGCAAGCACCGCAAGGAGGACTACGGCTCCTTCTGGCTGATCCTGATGCAGAGCCGGGGCGTGGGGCTGGAGGACCTCGACCTCTACATCGGGGTGCTGATGGTGCTCTGCTGTCTGGGGATAGGGTGGCTCGCCCTCTCGGCACCGCGCCGCCCGCGCGTCGCGCAGCTGGCCTTCCTGGTGGTGGCCGCGTTCGTCCTGGTCAACAAGGTGTACTCGCCGCAGTACGTGCTCTGGCTGATCCCGCTCGCGGTGCTGGCCCGGCCGCGCTGGCGCGACTTCCTGATCTGGCAGGCCTGCGAGGTGCTCTACACCCTGGGCATCTGGTCCCACCTGGGCTTCGTCACCGGGCCCAAGCAGCACGGGATCGGCGAGTCCTGGTACCACTTCGCGATCGCGCTGCACCTGCTCGGCACGCTCTACCTGGTCGGGATGGTGATCCGCGACGTGCTGCTGCCGGACCGCGACCCGGTGCGCTGGGACGGCAGCGACGACCCGTCCGGCGGGGTGCTCGACCAGGCCCCGGACGTCTTCGTGCTCGGCACCGCCCGGCAGCTGCGCGAGGACGCGAGCTACGCCGGATACGCGCCGGCCGGCCCGGAGCAGTGGCTCGACGAGCCGCACACCCCGGAACCGGCCGAGAGCACCAGGCCGTAGGACAGGCCCCTGGCGGCGGCTAGCGGTCCACCACGCGGTCGAAGTGCGTGGTGGTGTGCCGGACCTGCAGGGTCAGCTCGTCGCCGACCGCCGGCGGCTTGGTCTCGTTGTCCAGCAGGAGCAGCGAGACCTGCATGTGCGGCGGCTCGGCGAACCAGAGCTGCTTGCCGGCCCAGTTGAACGGCGACTTGGTCTTGTTGACCGTCGCCAGGCCGGCCCGGGCGATCCCCTTGGCTCGCGAGGACATGCCCTGCACGTACTTGGGCGCCTCCAGCCCGATGCCGTGCGCGGTGCCGCCGGCGACCACCAGCAGGTGGCCGTCGGTCGGCGCCGGGTGCTGGCGGTAGCCGTAGCGGTCGCCCTTCGCGACCGGGGTGACGTCCAGCACCGTCGCCCGGACCTCCAGCGCACCGTGGTCGCCGAGCCAGAGCCGGGTGCCGATCCGGGCCCGGAAGACGGTGTCCGGGTAGCGCCGGCCCAGCTCCTCCATGCCCGCCGCGCCGAGGTGGCTGACGAAGACGGTGTGCACCGGCACCCCGGCGGCCCGGGCGGTGTCCACCCAGTAGGCGACCTCGTCCACCGGGGAGGAGCCGTCCGGCCGGTCCATCGGCAGGTGCAGCGCCAGGCCCTCGAAGGAGACGCCGTCCAGCTCGGCGGCGACCACCGGCAGGTCGGCCGCGCTCACGCCGTGCCGGCGCATGGTGGTCATGCACTCCAGCACCACCCGGGAGCCGCGCAGCGCGCGCAGCCCGTCCACGCTCGCCACCGTCCGGATCACCCGGGCGTGCGGCAGCGGCAGCACCTCCTCGCCGACCCGGTACGGGGTGAGGACCAGCAGCTCGCCGCCGTACCAGTCGGCCGCGTCGGCCGCCTCGTACGCGGTGCCGACGGCCAGCACGCCGGTGCCGAGGAGGGTCGCCTCCTCGGCCAGCCGGTGGTTGCCCAGGCCGTAGCCGTTGCCCTTCGCCACCGGCACCAGGCCGGGGAACTCGGCCAGGACGGAGCGCTGGTGGGTACGCCAGCGTTCGGTGTCGAGGTAGAGCGACAGCGTCATCGGGTCATCTCCCAGGGGGTGTTGGGCACGGCGGGGCGCAGACTGCTCAGCGACGCGACATGTAGAGGTCGAGCGCCTTGTGCAGCAGCTTGTTGAGCGGGAAGTCCCACTCGCCGAGGTACTCGGCGGCCTGGCCGCCGGTGCCGACCTTGAACTGGATCAGGCCGAACAGGTGGTCGTCCTCGTCCAGGGTGTCGCTGATGCCGCGCAGGTCGTACACGCCGCCGCCGAGCGCGTACGAGTCGCGCATCATCCGCCACTGGATCGCGTTGGAGGGCTTGACCTCGCGCTTGTGGTTGGCCGAGGCGCCGTAGGAGTACCAGACATGCTCGCCGACCACCAGCATCGTGGTCGCGGCCAGCGGCTCGCCCTCGTGGTAGGCGATGTAGAGCCGCATGCGGTTCGGGTCCTCGGCGGTGAGCGCCTTCCACATCCGCTGGAAGTAGGCCAGCGGACGCGGGGTGAAGCGGTCGCGCTCGGCGGTCACCAGGTACAGCTGGTGGAAGATCGGCAGCTCGTCGTAGCCGCCCTGGACCACCTCGACGCCGCTCTTCTCGGCCTTCTTGATGTTGCGGCGCCAGAGCTGGTTGAAGCCCTTCTGGATGTCGTCCAGCGAGCGGTTGGCCAGCGGCACCTGGAAGACGTAGCGCGGCTGGACGTCGCCGAAGCCGGCGCCGCCGTCGTCGCCCTGCAGCCAGCCGGCCTTGCGCAGCCGGTCGGCCACCTCGAAGGCGCGCGGCTCGTACCAGTCGGCCTCGATGTCGCGCAGGCGCTTGGCCTGCTTGCCGGCGATGGCCTCCTTGATGGTCGGCGCGTTCCAGCGGCGGATGACCACCGGCGGGCCCATCTTCACGGAGAACGCGCCCTGCGACTTCAGGTGCGCCAGCATCGGGGAGAGCCAGCGGTCGAGGTCCCGGTCGAACCAGTCGATGACCGGGCCCTCGGGCAGGTACGCCAGGTACCGCTTGACCTTCGGCAGCTGCCGGTAGAGCACCAGGCCGGCGCCGACGATCTGGTTGGACTCGTCGATCCAGCCGATCGACTCCGAGCGCCATTCGGCCTTCACATCGCCCCAGGACGGCACCTGCATGTGGCTCGCCGAGGCGCGGCTCCTGATGAAGGCGAGGTGCTCCTCGCGGGTGATCGTCCTCAGGCGCAGGCTCATGCTCGGTGCTCCTCGTCGGTCGGGCTCGGTGGGGGCCCCAGGTTCTCGGGGGTGACTTTATCCTCCGGGGCCCGTTCGGCTGCGGGCGCGGCAGCGCCCCCGTCGGGTACCTGTCTCCATCAGGTAGGTACGCGACGGGGGCGCCGAGGGTTCCTCGTGGGGCGGACGGGGCCGTTTCTGTCGGGCGGGTCGGGCCGGTGGACCGGCCGGCGGGAGGGTCAGCCCAAGAAGCCGCCGCGGGCGATACCCAGGTAGAGGCCCCACGCGGAGGCGACGACTGTGATCATGAGGACGAAGCGTTCGGCCGTGGTGACGGAGACGAACTGTCCCCAGAGGCCGGTGACGACGCCGAAGAGCCCGGTCCACGAGCTCACTGCGTGGAGGCCGTGGAAGAACGAGGTCGTGAAGGCCAGCACGCCGAGCAGGGCCGTGATGCCGACCAGCGTGTTCTCGCGGGGGTGCCGGTGGCCGTCGGTGTTCAGGGTGAGCGGGAGCCCGTGGATGGTCAGAGCCATGAGTCCTACCTCCTGGCGAGGAGACGAACGAGCAGGAAACCCGTTCCGTCCAGATTGCGGCGGTTGGGTGGGGATCACAACCCCTATGCGTTTTGTTCGGCCGTCCGAGTGCAGGTAGGCTGTGCCCTCTGCACTGGTGTAGTTGTGCCCCCTTGTGCCCTCTTCCGGGTCGGGCGGGGCTCGATTGTCGGACCCGGCCGCTACGGTGGCCGGTGTCGTCACTGCTCCGGTGCCGACGCTGCACAACCCTCCTGCCACGGAGAGACCGTGGCCGCTGAGTCCAAAGGAGGTGGGTTACTCATGCGTCACTACGAGCTGATGGTCATCCTCGACCCCTCGGTTGAGGAGCGCGCTGTCGCCCCCCTGATCGAGAACTTCCTCACCGTCGTCCGCAACGGCGGCGGCAAGGTGGAGAAGGTCGACACCTGGGGCCGTCGCCGTCTGGCTTACGAGATCAACAAGCAGTCCGAGGGCATCTACTCGGTCATCGACCTCAAGGCCACGCCTGAGGTCGTCAAGGAGCTCGACCGCCAGCTGGGCCTGAGCGAGTCGGTTCTGCGGACCAAGGTCCTGCGCCCGGACACCCACTGAGCCACCTCTGAGGCCCTCGGGCCTCGGGTAGCTCGCGTCCGCTGTTTCACGTGAAACAGCGGTGAACGGAACTCTTCCGGAGAGGTCATCACCACCATGGCAGGCGAGACCGTCATCACCCTCGTCGGCAATCTCGTCGACGACCCCGAGCTGCGCTTCACCCCGTCGGGTGCGGCGGTCGCGAAGTTCCGCATCGCGTCCACCCCCCGCACCTTCGACCGTCAGACGAACGAGTGGAAGGACGGCGAGAGCCTCTTCCTCACGTGCAACGTCTGGCGGCAGCCGGCGGAGAACGTGGCCGAGTCGCTGCAGCGCGGCATGCGCGTCATCGTGCAGGGCCGACTGCGCCAGCGGTCTTACGAGACCAAGGAAGGCGAGAAGCGGACGGTCTTCGAGGTCGAGGTCGACGAGGTGGGCCCGAGCCTGCGTTCGGCGACCGCGAAGGTCACCCGGGCCAACCGGTCCGGCGCTCCCGGTGGCGGCGGCTTCGGCGGCGGCCAGCAGGGCGGCGGCCAGGGCGGTAACTGGGGCGGCGGTGGCGGCCAGCAGGGTGGCGGCGGCTGGGGTGGAAACTCCGGCGGCGGCCAGTCCGGCCCGTCCGACGACCCGTGGGCGTCCAGCGCTCCCTCTGGTGGCAACCAGGGTGGCGGCAGCTGGGGCGCCCCGTCCGGTGGCGGCTTCTCGGAAGAGCCCCCGTTCTAAGAGCTGACAGATTTCGTGCGGCCCGGCGGCCGGCGTCGTGAGACGCCTGCCGGGCCGTGAACCCCAAATGGAGCACACAATGGCGAAGCCGCCTGCTCGCAAGCCGAAGAAGAAGGTTTGCGTCTTCTGCAAGGACAAGGTCAACTACGTTGACTACAAGGACACGAACCTGCTGCGGAAGTTCATCTCCGACCGTGGCAAGATCCGTGCCCGCCGGGTCACCGGCAACTGCACCCAGCACCAGCGTGACGTCGCCACGGCCGTGAAGAACAGCCGTGAGATGGCGCTGCTGCCCTACACCAGCACCGCGCGCTAAGAGAGGGTGACCAAGTAATGAAGATCATCCTCACGCACGAGGTGCCGGGTCTCGGCTCCGCCGGCGAGGTCGTCGAGGTCAAGGACGGCTACGGCCGCAACTACCTGGTCCCGCGTGGCTTCGCCATCCGCTGGACCAAGGGCGGCCAGAAGGACGTCGACGCCATCCGTCGCGCCCGCAAGATCCACGAGATCCAGACCCTCGAGGCCGCCAACGAGGTCAAGGGCAAGCTGGAGGGCGTCCAGGTCAAGCTGGCCGTCCGTTCGGGTGAGGCCGGCCGTCTGTTCGGCTCGGTCACCCAGGCCGACGTCGTCGAGGCCATCAAGGCCGCCGGCGGTCCGGCTGTGGACAAGCGCGCCGTCGCGATCGCCTCGCCGATCAAGACCGTGGGCACCCACAAGGTCTCGGTCAAGCTGCACTCCGACGTCCAGGCCAACCTCGACGTCGCCGTCGTCGCTGCCTGAGCTCCGTAGCTGTGGCCCGAGGGCCGGTCTCCCCCTTCCGGGGAGGCCGGCCCTCGGTCGTTCCCGGCGCCCGTCGTCCCCGCCGGTGGCTCCGGGGGCTCTCGGCGCCCTGGGCGCTCCCGGCGTTCCCGGCGGTCAGGCCCGCACCGCGCCGGTGACCAGCCACTTGCCGCCGCGGGCCCGCCAGGCCAGGAAGCCGCCGCGGACCAGCATGAACAGGTTCATCGCCCACCAGAGCCCGGCCAGCCCGGTGCCGGTGGCCGGGACCGCGAACGCCGCCGGGGCGAAGACGGCCAGCGTGGCCAGCATCGCCCAGGCCAGATAGGTGCCGTCCCCGGCACCCATCAGCACCCCGTCCAGCACGAAGACCAGGCCGGCGACCGGCTGGCAGAGCGCGAGCAGCAGCAGGACGGTGTTCAGCTGCGCCTGCACCGTCGGGTCCGGGGTGAACAACGGGACGTACAGCGGCCGGGCGACGATCACCAGCAGGCCGAGCACCAGGCCGGAGCCGACGCCCCACTCGATCATCCGACGGGTGGCCGCCTTCGCCCCCGGGACGTCCTCGGCGCCCAGGTAGCGGCCGATGATGGCCTGGCCGGCGATGGCGATGGCGTCCAGTGCGAAGGCGATGAAGAGGAACACCGTCATGGCGATCTGGTGCGCCGCGATCTCGTCGTCACCGAGCCCCGCGGCCACCGCGGTGGCGATCATTAGGACGGCGCGCAGGCTCAGCGTACGGACCATCAGCGGCCCGCCGGCCCTGGCACAGGCGCGGATGCCGGCCGCGTCCGGCCGCAGCGAGGCACGCTCCCGGCGCGCCCCGCGCACCACCACGACCAGGTAGGCGGCGGCCATCCCGGTCTGGGCCAGCACGGTGCCCCAGGCCGAACCGGCCACGCCGAGCCCGGCTCCGTAGACCAGGCCGATGTTCAGGCCGACGTTGGCGGTGAAGCCCGCGACGGCGACCAGCAGCGGCGTCCGGGTGTCCTGGAGCCCGCGCAGCACGCCGGTGGCGGCCATCACCATCAGGATCGCCGGGATGCCGAGTGCGCTGATCCGCAGGTACGTCACGGCGTACGGCGCGGCGGTGGCCGAGGCGCCCAGGACGTCGGCCACCCGGGGCGCCAGCAGCAGGGTGAGGGCGACCACGCCGGCCGAGAGTGCCAGGGCCAGCCAGATGCCGTCGATGCCCTGCTGGACGGCGGCCCGGCGGTCCCCGGCCCCGATCCGGCGGGCGACCGCGGCGGTGGTGGCGTAGGCGAGGAAGACGAACACCCCGGTGGCGGTGGTGAGCGCGGCCGAGGCGACGCCGACACCGGCCAGCTGCGAGGTGCCGAGGTGGCCCACGATGGCCGAGTCGGCCATCAGGAACAGCGGCTCGGCGACCAGGGCGCCGAAGGCCGGGACGGCGAGGGCGAGGATCTCCCGGTCGTGCCGGCGGCGGTCGGTGGTGGGGGCGGTCATGCGGTCAAGGCTACTCATCCACAGGTAATGAGTGCCAGCCGGTTTGAGGTGTTACTCGAAATCCTGAGCGACGGCTCCGGCGCGGGATGTGTCCACGGCCACCCGGCTGTGTGTGAAGAATTTCTCATGCACAGCCCCGGGAAGAGGTAGTTGCAGGTCAGCTGGTTGACGGTGGATCGATGGTCGGGTTATCCACAAGGCTTTCCACAGGGGCGTCCACAGGTTTGCGGCACTTCTCCACAGCCTCGGGCCGCTCGTCCACACCCCCTGTGGATAACCGCCTTGGCTGAAGAGCTCCCGGCGCCTTAGCGTGGGCTCTCCGTCCGACACTCCCACCCGCCCCCGGCGTCCGATTTGTCGGTGTGGTGGCGTAGAAATGCGGTGGCGCAGTATCAGGAGCGCGGCTCCGATCCACCCAGCCACCGGCAAGGCCCGCTCCAACTCGCACCACTCGCTGATCGGGGAACACGCGTGACCGGCCCCCAGTACGACGACCACGACGCCCCGCCGCCGGAGGAGGACTGGCCCACCGCCGACGACCCCTTCCCCGCCGGAGCCTTCGCCGACGCGCCGTTCCCGGACGGCCCCGGCGACCGGCTGCCGGTCTCGCGCGGGCGCGGCGGCAACGGTCAGGGCTCGGGCGGCGGCTTCCAGAAGGGCGGCCAGGGCGGGGGCTTCCAGAAGGGCGGCAAGGGCTCCGGAGGCTCCCAGCGCGACGGCAAGTGGCGCCAGGGCGAGGACGACCGCTCCGAGGGCGTCGACGGCTTCGAGCGGGTCCCCCCGCAGGACCTCGCCGCCGAGCAGTCCGTCCTCGGCGGCATGCTGCTCTCCAAGGACGCCATCGCCGACGTGGTCGAGGTGCTCAAGCCGGCCGACTACTACCGGCCCGCCCACGAGCTGATCCACGGCGCGATCCTCGACCTCTACGCCCGCGGTGAGCCGGCCGACCCGATCACCGTGGCCGGCGAGCTGACCAAGCGCGGCGAGCTCACCCGCGTCGGCGGCCCGGGCTACCTGCACACCCTGGTCAACTCCGTCCCGACCGCCGCCAACGCCGAGTACTACGCCCAGATCGTCCACGAGCGCGCGGTGCTCCGCCGCCTGGTCGAGGCCGGCACCCGGATCGCCGGCATGGGCTACGCCGCCGAGGGCGACGTCGACGAGATCGTCAACGCCGCCCAGGCGGAGATCTACGCCGTCACCGAGCAGCGCACCAACGAGGACTACGCACCGCTCGCCGACATCATGGAGGGCGCCCTCGACGAGATCGAGGCGATCGGCTCCCGCAACGGCCAGATGTCCGGCGTCCCGACCGGCTTCGCCGACTTCGACCAGCTGACCAACGGCCTGCACCCCGGCCAGATGATCGTCATCGCGGCCCGACCGGCCATGGGCAAGTCCACCCTGGCGCTGGACTTCGCACGCGCCTGCTCGATCCACAACAAGCTGCCGAGCGTGATCTTCTCGCTCGAAATGGGGCGCAACGAGATCGCCATGCGCCTGCTCTCCGCCGAGGCCCGGGTGGCGCTGCACCACATGCGCTCCGGGAACATGACGGACGACGACTGGACGCGGGTCGCCCGCCGGATGCCGGACGTCAGCGAGGCGCCGCTGTTCATCGACGACTCGCCGAACCTGTCGATGATGGAGATCCGCGCCAAGTGCCGCCGGCTCAAGCAGCGCAACGACATCAAGCTGATCGTCATCGACTACCTCCAGCTGATGCAGTCCGGCGGCTCCCGCCGGGCCGAGAACCGTCAGCAGGAGGTCTCCGACATGTCGCGAAACCTGAAGCTGCTGGCCAAGGAGCTGGAGGTGCCGGTGATCGCGCTCTCCCAGCTGAACCGTGGTCCCGAACAGCGCACCGACAAGCGGCCGATGGTCTCCGACCTGCGTGAGTCCGGCTCGATCGAGCAGGACGCCGACATGGTCATCCTGCTCCACCGCGAGGACGCCTACGAGAAGGAGTCCCCGCGCGCGGGCGAGGCCGACCTGATCGTCGCCAAGCACCGAAACGGTCCGACGGCCACCATCACGGTGGCCTTCCAGGGCCACTACTCGCGGTTCGTCGACATGACGAGGGACTGACCGGACAGGCGACGACGTCCGGTACTTCGAACCCCGCGAGGCCGCCGGGGCGCGTGTCGACAGGGTCGTGGAAACGGCTCTGTGCCGCTGAACCGCGGGGTCTCCCGGGGCCGGGTCGCGAGGCCTTGCACCCCCCTCCCAGGGCCTTTGCGCAGCAAGGGAAATCGGCTTTGTTCCGTACCCGTGCCCTCTGTACTCTGTGCGAGCCTTATTTGATGATCATTCAATAATTCTTGGGGGGTACGGTGCCTCGTCACCGTCTCATCGTCATCGCGGCCGCCGTGGCGACCGGTGTCGCCGTCGTTCCGGGTCTGGCCCAGGCGGCCGACGCGCCCGCTCCCGCCGCCGGCACCCACGGCGCGAGCACCACGCCGGTGAACAAGATCTCCAGCCCGGCGTTCACGACCGCCAGCAGCCCGGTAGGGGCCACGGTCAAGCAGCTGCGCAAGGCCGCGCCGAACGCCCAGGACGCGCCCGGTGCACAGGAGGGCACGGCCGCCCCGGCCGCCAACCCCAACCTGGGGACGGGCGTGACCGTGGAGGGCACCAGCGCCTACGGCGTCAAGCTGACGGCCGACATCGTCAGCGACCCCGTCTCCATCACCGTCATGATCTCCTGGGGCGACGGCACCGCGACCGAGGTCTACACCACCGGCACCAGCCAGGTCGAGCGCACGCACACCTACGCGAAGCTCGGTGTGTACGACGTGAAGGTGAACCTGTACACCGTTGACGCCACCGCGTCCAACGGTGTCACCATCGCGACCCCCGGCTCGGCCTACACCCCGTACGGCCCGACCCGTCTGCTCGACACCCGCGACGGTACCGGCGCGCCCGCCGGCAAGGTGGGGAACGACGGGCTGGTCCGGGTGAAGATCGCCGGCAACGGCGGGATCCCGGCCGGGGTCACCGCGGTGGCGCTCAACGTCACGGTCACGGAGCCCGGCGGTGCCGGCCACATCATCGCGTACCCGGACGGCGCCGACCGGCCGACCACCTCGAACGTCAACTACACCGAGGGCCAGACCGTTCCGAACCTGGTCATCGTCCCGGTCGGCGCCGACGGCTACGTCGACCTGTACAACCGCGGTGCGGCCTCGGTGCACCTGATCGCCGACGTCGCGGGCTACTTCAGCCACACCGCCACCGCGGGCTACACCGGGGTCTCCCCCACCCGCCTGGTCGACACCCGGGAGGGCCTCGGCACCGCCCGCGGCCAGGTCGCCGGCTGGACGTCGTTCCCGGTGCAGGTCCAGGGCGCCGCCGGCGTCCCGGCCGGGGCCAAGGCCGTGGCGCTCAACGTCACCGTGACCGACCCGAGGACCGACGGCCACCTGACCGTCTACCCGGGCGGCCAGCTGGCACCGACCGCCTCCAACCTGAACTTCCGCGCGGGCCAGACCGTCGCCAACTCGGTGATCGTGCCGATCGGCGCGGACGGCCGGATCCAGGTGCTCAACGCCGCGGGGGGCCCGTCCGACGTGATCGTGGACGTGGTCGGCTACTACGGCGACGACAGCAAGAGCGCCTACCTGCCGGTCTTCCCGACCCGCCTGCTGGACACCCGCGAGGACTCCTGGGGCTTCGGCCCGCTGCCCAGCCAGAACTACATCTACATGCCGCTGTCGGACGGGCGCCCGCAGTTCACCGGCTTCGTGCTCAACAGCACGGTGACCAACACCAAGGACGCGGGCCACCTGACGGTCTTCCCGGACCCGAACAGCATGGCCCAGTACAACGCCGACACGGCGATCCTGCCCGTCAAGCCGAACACCTCCACGCTGAACTGGAAGGCCGGGGACACCGTGCCCAACCTGGTCCAGGCGAACCCCGGTGCCAACGGCATCGTCGACTTCTGGAACGCCAGCGGCGGTGACATCGACCTGGTCGTGGACATGTTCGGGGTCTACGAGAACAACTGATCCACGGCGGGTGCCCCGCGAAGCCCCGGGGGCGGCCGTCCGACGGCCGCCCCCGGGGCGCTCTGTCGAGCCCGGGCCCGGGGTGCCGAGCCGGTGCTCCGGGAACGATGGGTTCCGGTGGATGGGCTACTGTCCTCGCCGTGACCCAAATACGACTGCGGCTTCCCGGTAGAGCCGGGGGAACTACGCGAGGGGCGGCGGCCGTAGGAGCCGGGGCCCGGCTCGGGTGGCTGGACGCGCTGCGCGGACTGGCCGCCCTGGTGGTGGCGCTTCACCACTTCGGCATCCTCGAGATGCTGCCGTTCGGCGGCGCGATCTGGTGGCACTTCGACCTGGGCCTGTACGGCGTGATGCTGTTCTTCCTGGTCAGCGGCTACATCATCCCGGCCTCACTGGAACGCCGGGGTGACGTCCGGGCCTTCTGGGTGGGGCGCCTGTTCCGTATCTACCCGGCGCTGATCGCCACCTTCACGGTGTCGATCCTGATGCTGCCCGAGGGTGACGGATCGGTGGCGCTGTTCCGCACCGGCCACAACCTCATCTCGCTGGTCGCCAACGCGACGATGCTCCAGGACATGCTGAACGTCATCAACGGCATGGGTGTGACCTGGACCCTCACCTACGAGATGATCTTCTACTTCCTCGTCACGGGCCTGTTCACCCTCGGCTGGCACCGGCGCAGCAGCAGCATCGCCGTCGGATTCGCCGCCGTGGGGCTGGTGTTCGGCGGTTCGCTCGCCACCGGCACGATCGCCCACGACCTGGGCTCGACCCGGAACCTGGTCCTGGCAGCGGCCCTGATCGTGGTGATGGGATTCGCCTGCATGCTCAGCGGCAACCCGGTGCTGACCCGCACCGGCGCGGTGCTGGTGGCCGGGCTCGGGGCGGTGCTGCTGCTCAACAACAGCCGGGCGCCGGTCTTCGAGACCCTGCTGATCTTCGCCACGATGTTCGCCGGCACGGTGCTCTACCGGGCCGAGCACGGCCAGATCGACCGCGTGCAGGCGTGGCTCTGCTGCGGGTTCGTGGTGGTCGCGGGGGTGGCGATCGGCTGGATGTACAACCGCAACGGCGTGGAGCTGAACACCTGGAACTCGGGCTGGATCGCCTGGTCGGCGTCCTACACCGGGGCCTGGGCCACCTTCCTCGGCGGGATGGCGCTGCGCAAGCGGCGGTTCCCCAAGGTGCTGACCTGGCTGGGTGCGGTCAGCTTCTCGCTCTACCTGCTGCACGTGCCGCTGCTGCACACCATCGCCCCGCTGCTGGCGCACCCGGCTCCGACCACGACGGGTGGGAAGACCCTGTGGGTGGTGGAGTACCTGGCCATCGCGCTGGCCGCCGCCTACCTGATGTACCGGCTGGTGGAGCTGCCGTTCCAGAAGCTGGGGCGCAAGGCGCTGAAGGCGATCGAGCGGCGGTTCCCCGGCGGGCCCCCGGCCGCACCGGAGGGCGCCGCCCGCCTGGTGGCGGTACCGGCGGCCGCCGAGCCCGTCCGGGTGCCGGTCGAGGTCGGTGCCGGACCAGCCGGGCCCGGCGCGAGCTGACTCCCGGCGCGTGAACGGAAGCGGGGGGGGGGGGGGGGGGGGGGGGGGGGGGGGGGGGGGGGGGCGGGGTTCTTTGGCGCTTTGGTCGTCTGGGGCGGGTGG
>NZ_JBVJCO010000059.1:0-20267 GCF_055588525.1 Kitasatospora sp. NPDC041988 | reverse complement strand
CTACCCCGCTCTCCCCACCCCGCCACCCCCCCACCCCCCCCCCCCCCCCCCCCCCCCCCCCCCCCCCCCCCCCCCCCGCTTTCCGTTCCCCGGAGCCTTCCGTGGAGTCACCGGGGGATTGTCCTGGGGAGCGGCCGTCAGAGCGCGACGGTGGCGCGGAAGACGGTGGCGTCGGTGCCGGCCAGCCGGGTGCCGGTGCCGGTCGCGGGGAGGAAGACGGACTCGCCGCGGGCGAGGTCCAGCGTGGTGCCGTCGGCCGCGGTCAGCCGGGCGGTGCCGGCGGTGCAGAGCAGGATCTGCGGGGCGCGGCCGTCGATCTCGCGCTCCCGGCCGTCCAGGGTGAACCGGGAGAGCCGGAACTCGTCGATCGGGACGGGGTAGAGCTCCTCGCCGGGGGTGCCGTCGACCGCGGTCGGGAGCAGCAGGTCCGGGGCGCCGGGGGTGAACTCGACCACCTTCAGCAGCTCCGGCACGTCGATGTGCTTGGGGGTGAGCCCGGCCCGCAGCACGTTGTCGGAGTTGGCCTGCAACTCGACGCAGACGCCGTGCAGATAGGCATGCGGGACGCCGGCGCCGAGGTAGAGGGCCTGGCCGGCCCGGAGCCGGATGGCGTTGAGCAGCAGCCCGGCGATCAGGCCGCGGTCGCCGGGGAAGCCGTGGGTGATCCGGGTGTACAGCGCGTACGGGCCGTCGGGGTCGCCGGCGGCGGCCTTGTCGACCGCCTCGGCGGTGTCCCGGACGGCGGCGGCGGCGGCGGCCTCGTCCATGGTGAGGACGGCGGCCAGGGTGGTGCGCAGCGCCTCGGACTCGTCCTCGCCGTCCAGCAGGGCGATCAGCGGGTCGAGCGCCGGCACCCGGAGCCCGGCCATCAGGGCGGCCGCCTCGGCGGGTGTGCGGAAGCCGCAGAGTCCGTCGAACTCGCCGAGCGCGCAGATGAGTTCGGGCTTGTGGTTGGCGTCGCGGTAGCTGCGGTGCGGAGCGTCCAGCGCGATGCCCAGGGCGTTCTCCGCGGCGTACCCGGCCCGGGCCTGGTCGAGGGTCGGGTGGGCCTGGATCGAGAGCGGAATGCCGGCGGCGAGGACCTTGAGCAGGAACGGCAGCGCGGGGCCGAACCGGGCCACGGCGGCGGCGCCGAGCTCGCCCTCGGGGTCGGCGGCGATCAGCTCGTCCAGCGGGCGCGGTCCGTCACCGCGGTCGGCACGGGAGGGTGCGCCGGGGTGGGCGCCCATCCAGAGCTCGGCCTGCGGTTCGCCGGTGGGTTCCTGCCCGAGCAGCTCGGGGAGTGCGGTGACCGACCCCCAGGCGTACGGGCGGACAGTGTTGACGAGCCTGTCCATGCGCGCGGTCCTGCTCCTCTGCTGCAGTGGCTGGTGTGCCGGATCGCCGGTTCGCCGGAGGCGGGCCCGGCGTGCGGGTGGTCCGGGCAAAGGCTGGGCATCGACCCTAGCCGACCGGTGCCGTCACCGGGGAAACGGCCGGGGCGGGCGGGGAGTGCCGTAGCCGTACCGGTGGTCCGAGGGCGCGGTAGTAGGATGCCAGGACGCAGTGGTTTCCACAGTGGGGACCGGTCGGCGGGGCGCCGACGGGGACTGCGTTCCAGAGTGCGGGCAACGGTGACTGGCACTTCCCGCCACCGGCCGAGAGGTTTGTACGTGACCGTGAACCAGCAGAGTTTTGCTGATCTCGGCAGGGTGCTGGTGATCATTCCGACGTTCAACGAGGCGGAGAACGTCGAGCGGATCGTCGGCCGGGTCCGCGCTGCGGTGCCCGAGGCACACGTCCTGGTCGCCGACGACAACAGCCCCGACGGCACCGGTGAGCTGGCCGACAAGCTGGCCGCCGAGGACCCGAACGTGCACGTCATGCACCGTTTGGGCAAGGAAGGTCTGGGCGCCGCCTACCTGGCCGGGTTCGCCTGGGGCATCGAGCACGGCTACGACGTCCTGGTCGAGATGGACGCGGACGGCTCGCACCAGCCCGAGGAGCTGGACCGGCTGCTGGGCGCGCTGCGCGGCGCCGACCTGGTGCTCGGCTCGCGCTGGGTGCCGGGCGGGCGAGTGGTGAACTGGCCGAAGTCGCGGCTGCTGCTCTCGCGCGGCGGGTCGACGTACTCGCGGCTGATGCTGAACGTGCCGATCCGGGACGTCACCGGCGGATACCGGGCGTTCCGCAAGGAGACCCTGCTCGGCCTGGGCATGGACGAGGTCGCCTCGGCCGGGTACTGCTTCCAGGTCGACCTGGCGTGGCGGACGGTGAAGGCCGGCTTCAAGGTGGCCGAGGTGCCGATCACCTTCGTCGAGCGCGAGCTCGGCGCGTCCAAGATGAGCCGCCACATCGTGATCGAGGCGCTCTGGCGGGTCACCGCCTGGGGTGTCTCCGACCGGATCGCCAAGCTGACCGGCCGCAAGGGCTGACGCGGCACACAGGGCCGGCGCCCGCCGCCTGACCGCGGGGACGCAAGCCGGCCCGGTGGCCTCGCACGCGACCGGGAAGGCGTGCCCCGCCGGGCGCGCCTTCCCGGCATTCGGCGGGTCGTACTCCCATGCTGTAGGGCGCAGGAAGTCCGACCGCCGAACCAGAGGGAGCAGCCAGTGACGTCGTCCCCGCCCGAGGACAGCGCCGGCGCGGAGCGCGTGGACGCCGTGGACGGCACCGACGCCCGGACGAACGCGGCCGGGGAGGCCCCGGCGGCCCGTCCGCTGGAGATCGCCGTCTTCACCGGCCCCGAATCGGCCTTCTTCGCCACCTCCACCCTGATCCTCGGTGAGCGCACCGCGATCCTGGTCGACGCCCAGCTCACCCGCAGCGCCGGCCGGGAGCTGGCCGAATGGGTGGCCGGCAAGGGCCGCAGGCTGCTGGCCATCGTCATCACCCACCAGCACCCCGACCACTACTTCGGCGCCGAGGAAGTGCTCAGGCTCTTCCCGGACGCCCAGCTGCTCGCCGCCCCGCCGGTGGTGGACGGCATCCTGCGGACCGCCGCCGCCAAGGTCGCCCAGTGGAAGCCCGTGTACGGGGACGACATCCCCGACCACCCGCTGGTGCCCGCCCCGCTGCTGCCCCAGCCGCTGATGGTCGACCGCCAGGTGATCCCGGTGCTGCTGCTCGGCCAGGGCGACTGCGGCGCCTCCACCGTGGTGCACGTGCCCAGCATCCGCACCGTGATCGCCGGGGACTTCGTCTACAACGGCACCCACGTCTGGACCGCCGACACCACCCCGGCGCAGCGCACCGCCTGGGGCCGCAACCTCGGCCGGATCGCCGAACTCGGCGCCGAGCGGGTGATCGCCGGCCACCGGGCGCCCGACCATGGCGACGAGGCGGCCCGGGTGCTCGCCTTCACCGGCGAGTACCTGCAGGACTTCGACCGCCTGCTGGCCCAGCACCCGGCCGACCCGGAGGCGCTGGCCACCGCGATGAACGAGCGGTACGGGGAGCTGACCCTGCCGGTCATGCTGGAGCTGAGCGCCGCCGCCAACACCGCCCGCCACCGGCAGGCGGACGAGGACGACGGGATCGTCGACGCCGAGATCGTCGAGGACGAGCCCGAGGACTGAACCGGACGGACTGAACCCGACGGGCCGGACCGGACGGGCCGAACCGGGGCGGATACTGGCGGCATGACGCCGTACGACGTGATCGTGCCGGCCGGGGGCGCCGCCCGTCGGCTCGGCGGAGTGGACAAGCCGGGCCTGACCGTCGGCGAGACGACCCTGCTCGACCGGGTGCTCACCGCCTGCGCCGGCGCCCGGACCACCGTGGTGGTCGGCCCGGCCCGGCCCACCACCCGCACCGGCGTGCGCTGGACCCGCGAGCAGCCGCCCGGCGGCGGGCCGGTGGCGGCCGTCGCGGCCGGCCTTGCCGAGGTCACGGCCGGGACGGTGCTGCTGCTCGCCGCGGACCTGCCGTTCCTGGACGAGCGGACCGTCCACCGGCTCGCCACCGCCCTCGCCGAGGCGGACCAGGGCACCGAGGCCGCCGTGCTGGTCGACGCCGCCGGCCGCGACCAGCCGCTCGCCGCCGCCTACCGCACCGCCGCCCTGCGCACCGCGCTGGCCGCCCTCGGCAGCCCCGCCGGCCTCCCGCTGCGCCGCCTGACCGGCGGCCTGCACACGCTGCGGCTGGCCGACACCGACGACGTCACGTACGACTGCGACACCTGGGAGGACCTGGAGCGCGCCCGCGAGCGCGAGGGGGCGTAGGAAGGGCCGGGGGAGCCGCCCGGGGGAGCCGCCCGGGGGAGCGGCCAGGGGCGCGTCCGGGGGGTGTGTCGCCCGCCGTCTCACGGGCCCCGGGCCCCCGCGTGAGGGAAACGACGCGCGGCGCTCACCGGACAAACACCTCGGCGAAACCGGTGATCAGGCAGCATGGGGCCCATGGAGCGCACGCTGGATGACTGGATCGCCGAGGTCGGGGCCGAGCTGGGGATCGACCTGGACGTCGACGTCCACGGACTGCTCGACCTCGCCCGGGTGGTCGCGCACGGGGTGGCCCGGCCCGCCGCGCCGCTGACCGCCTTCCTGGTCGGCTACGCGGCCGCGCAGCAGGGCGGCGGCCCGGAGGCGGTCGCCGAGGCGTCCCGGCGGACGGCCGCGCTGGCCGAGCGCTGGGTGGCGGCGGCCGGGCCGGAGCAGCCGTGAGCGCCGCCGAGGAGGCCCTCGTGCTCGATCGGAGCCCCGCCGGTCCGCCGGCGCTCACCTGGGCGCAGGCCCGGGAGGCCGCCCGCCGGGCCGGGCTGCACCCGCTGCCGCCCGAGCAGCTGGACCTGGCCGAGGCGCTCGGCCGCACCCTCGCCGAGCCGCTCGCCGCGCTCACCGACCTGCCCGCCTTCGACACCTCGGCGATGGACGGCTGGGCCGTCTCCGGGCCCGGCCCCTGGCGGGTCGCCGGCCGGCTGCTGGCCGGTGAGCCGGCCGGGGCGCCGCTGGCCGACGGCGCCGCCGTGGAGATCGCCACCGGTGCCCAACTGCCCCCCGGCGCCACCGCCGTGCTCCGGCGCGAGCACGGTGAGCGGGACGGCGCGCTGCTGTACGACCGGACCCCGGGCTCGCTGACCACCGGTCAGGACGTCCGCCCGCGCGGCCAGGAGTGCCGCCGGGGCGAGGCGCTGCTCGCCGCCGGAACGCCGGTCGGCCCGTCCGTGCTGGGCCTGGCCGCGGCCTGCGGCCACGACCGGCTGGCCGTCCGCCGCCGCCCGGTGGTCGAACTCCTCGTCCTGGGCGACGAACTGCTCGGCTCCGGACTCCCGCGGCCCGGCCTGGTCCGGGACGCGCTCGGCCCGCTGCTGCCGCCGTGGCTGCGCGCGGCCGGCGCCGAGGTGGGCGCGGTGCGCGCCGTCCAGGACGACTTCGGGCTGCTCCGGGACGCCGTCCGGCACTCCACCGCCGATGTGGTGGTCACCACCGGGGGGACGGCCGCCGGGCCGGTCGACTTCCTGCACCGGGCCCTCGCCGAGGCCGGGGCCCGGCTGCTGGTGGACGGGGTCGCCGTCCGCCCCGGCCATCCGATGCTGCTCGCCGAGCTCCCGGGCGGCCGCCACCTGGTGGGCCTGCCCGGCAATCCGCTGGCCGCGGTGGCCGGAACCGTCACGCTGGCGCTGCCGCTGCTGCACGCCCGCGGCGGCCGGTCGACGGGCGAGCCGGTGCTCGCGCCCGCCGCCGTCGACCTGCCCGGCCATCCGGCGGACACCCGGCTGCTGCCGGTCCGCCGGACGGTGCGCGGCGCCGTCCCGCTGGCCTTCGACGGCCCGGCGATGCTGCGCGGCCTGGCCCGTGCCGAGGCGCTCGCCGTGGTGCCGCCCGGCGGGGTGGCGGCCGGTGGAACGGTGGAGCTGCTGGACACCCCCTGACCGCCGCGCGCTTGGCTCCTGGTCTCAGCTGCCGGGGGTGACGGCCGGCCTGATGGTGATGATCCGGTCGGTGAGCCGGAGGGTGGCGGCCTCGGGGTCGGTGTAGTTGAGCACCCGCCGGCCGCGCACCACCGCGACGACGAGGTCGGCGCACGCGCGCGGGCTCTGCCCGGCCTCGGCCCGGGTGACCGGCCGCTCGTGCATGTCGAGGCCGGTGCCGTAGGTGAGCAGGTCCTCCATCACCGCGCCGGTGTTCGGGCTGAGCATCGACATGCCGAGCAGCCGGCCCGCCGAGCTGGAGCTGGTGACCACGACGTCGGCGCCGCTCTGCCGCAACAGTGGGGCGTTCTCGTCCTCGCGGACGGCGGCGACCACGGTGGCGGCCTTGTTGAGCTGGCGGGCGGTCAGGGTGATCAGGACGGCGGTGTCGTCGCGTTCGGGGGCGACGACCACCCGGGAGGCGCGGGGGAGTTCGGCGCGCAGCAGGGTGTCGGTGCGGGTGGCGTCGCCGACCACGCCGACCAGGCCGTCCAGGGTGGCCTGCTCGATCACCTTGCGCTGCGGGTCGACGACGACGATCTCGTCCCGGCGGACGCCCTGGCCGAGCAGGGTGTCGACGGCGCTGCGGCCCTTGGTGCCGTAGCCGATCACGACGGTGTGTTCCCTCACTGCGGACCTCCAGCGTCCGATCCGCCACTGCAGGCGGGTGCGTTCGGTGAGCACTTCGAGCGTCGTGCCGACCAGGATGATCAGGAAGAGCACGCGCAGCGGGGTGATCACGAAGATGTTGGTGAGCCGCGCGCTGTCGCTGAACGGGGTGATGTCCCCGTACCCGGTGGTGGAGAGCGTCACGGTGGCGTAGTACGCCGCGTCGAGGAAGCTCAGGCCCCCGCCGGCGTTGTCGTTGTAGCCGGCGCGGTCCAGCCAGACGATCACGGTGGTGGCCACCAGCAGGGCGAGCGCCAGCAGCAGCCGCATCGACACCTGGCGCATCGGCGCCCGCGGTTTCCGCAGGGGGAGGACGACCCGGTCGCCGGCCTCGACGTCGTGCTCCGTCCGGCCGGTGCGGCGCCCCGCCAGACGGTGCCGGAGGCCGGTCTCGTAGGGCCCGGAGGGCTGCTCACCGTTCGTCACCCACCCAGGATGGCGTGGATGCCGCGCGGCAGAAGCCCGGGGTGGGTGCCTGGGCGTGTCGGTGCCCGGTTGTCGCAGGTGGTTAGAGTCCGGGGCATGACTGAGCAACCGCTGCCCCCGTTCGGCAGGTTCGAGTCGGTCGCCCCGGCGCTGGACGTCTGCGACCTGCTGGCCGGGCCGGTGGCCGACGCCCTCAGGGACTGGGACGACCGGGAGGCCGCCCGGTCCGTGCTGTACGTGGAGACCGATCCGGAGAAGGCCGACACCGCGGTGTTCTGCGAGACCTACGACGTGCCGCCGGAGGTCTCGGCGAACTGCGTGGTGGTCGCCGCCAAGCGCGGCGGGGAGACCACCCTCGCCGCCTGCCTGGCGCTCGCGCACACCCGGGTGGACGTCAACAAGGCCGTCCGCAGGCACCTGGAGGCGCGCAAGGCCTCGTTCGCGCCGATGGACACGGCGGTGGCGCGGACCGGCATGGAGTACGGCGGGATCACCCCGGTCGGGCTGCCGGCCGGCTGGCCGCTGCTGGTCGACGCGGCGGTGGCCGCCGCGCCGTACGTGCTGGTGGGCAGCGGGCGCCGCCGGGGCAAGCTGATCCTGCCGGGGCGGGTGCTGGCCGGCCTCCCGGGCGCCGAGGTGCTGCCGGAGCTGGCCGGCTGAGCTCCTCCCCGGCGTGCCGGCCTGCCGGCGTCCGTCCGGCGTGGTGGCGTCCGTCCGGCCTGATGGCGTCCGTTCGTCCGCCCCTGGTGGCCGATCGGGCGGCGGAGGTGGCCGGTTGAGGCCCCGGGCCGCTGCGCGGGGCACCCCCGCGCGGCGGCCGGCACGCAGTAGCTTCGGGGCATGCATGCGATGACGATTCCCGAACCCGGCGGGCCCGAGGCACTGGTCTGGGCCGAGGTGGCGGACCCGGTGCCCGGCGAGGGCGAGGTCCTGGTCGAGGTGGTGGCCACCGCGGTCAACCGCGCCGACCTGCTCCAGCGGCAGGGCTTCTACAACCCGCCGCCCGGCAGCTCGCCCTACCCCGGGCTGGAGTGCGCGGGCCGGATCGTCGCCCTCGGGGCCGGCGTGGCCGGCTGGGCGGTCGGCGACGAGGTCTGCGCGCTGCTGGCCGGCGGCGGGTATGCGCAGCTGGTCGCGGTGCCCTCCGGGCAGCTGCTTCCGGTGCCGAAGGGCCTCACCCTGGAGGAGGCCGCCGCGCTGCCCGAGGTGGTCTCGACGGTCTGGTCCAACGTCTTCCTCACCGCCCACCTGCGGCCGGGCGAGACGGTGCTGCTGCACGGCGGCGCCAGCGGCATCGGGACGATGGCGATCCAGCTGGCCAAGGCGGTCGGCGCCCGGGTGGCGGTGACGGCCGGCAGCGCCGAGAAGCTGGCCCGGTGCACCGGGCTGGGCGCGGACATCGTGATCAACTACCGCGAGCAGGACTTCGTCGAGGCGCTCCGGGAGGCCACCGGCGGCGCCGGGGCGGACGTGATCCTGGACATCATGGGCGCCAAGTACCTGCAGCGGAACGTGGACGCGCTGGCGGTCAACGGGCGGCTGGTGATCATCGGGCTGCAGGGCGGGGCGCAGGGCGAGCTCAACCTCAACACCCTGCTGCGCAAGCGCGGCGCGGTGATCGCGACCAACCTGCGTGGGCGGCCGCTGGCCGAGAAGGCCGCGATCGTGGCCGCGGTGCGTGAGCACGTCTGGCCGCTGGTCGAGTCCGGGGTGGTCAAGCCGGTGATCGACCGGGTGCTGCCGTTGACAGAGGCCGCCGACGGGCACCGGGTGCTGGCCGACGGCGAGCAGGTCGGCAAGGTGGTGCTGCGGGCCTGACGGCGGCCGCCGGCGGCGCGGGGGTGGCGGGGCGGTTGGTGCACAGCCGTTCGAAATGCCCGGAATGTCGGATTGTGTGAATCTGGTCGGGAGCTGTCCCGCCGCCGACCCCGCCAGTGCGCGGTCGGCCGTCGGAAGGACCTCGACCGTGGCCGCACCTTCGAAGACGTTCCTCGGGCCGCTGCCCGCCGCGCCGTCCCGCCGCTGTACCCGGGGCCACGGCCGTCCCCGCCGCCGGGACGCCGGCCATCGCCGGGGCGGCCGCCGACTGCGGCTCCTGCTGACGGTGGCGGTGCTCGGGCTCGCCGTGCCGCTGGGCGTCGCGCCGATGGCGGTGGCGGCTTCGGCGGCTCCCCCGGAGCCGTCGGCCGGGGCGGGGACATCCCTCGTGTCCGGCGTGCAGTCCGATCCGCCGGTGCCGTCCGATCCGCCGGTGCCGTCCGATCCGCCGGTGCCGTCCGAACCGTCCGTGCCGTCCGAACCGTCGGTGCCGGCCGGCCCGTCCGAGCCCGGCAGCGGGCCGGCCACCGGGCCCGGACGGTCCGGCTCGCCGTCCGCGGGGGCCACGACCGCGTCTCCGTCCCCCGAGGCCTCGCCGGTGCCGCCCGGCGTACCGACGGGCGCGTCGAGCGGGGCGCCGTCGCCGACCGGCACGCCCGTGCCCTCGGCGAGTGCGGCCCCGGGCCCGGCCGCGCAGCCCTCGCCGGAGGTCTCCGGCCCGGCCGCCGCACCGCCGCAGCACCAGGGCGTCCGCCCCCGGCCCGGGACGGCCGTCGGCGTGCCCTGGGCGGACGCGGCCGGGCACCGGCACCGGCCGGCGTCGGCACCCGAGCGCGCCGACGCCGCCCCGGACCGGACGCCGGACCGGGCGCCCGCGCAGGCTCCCGACCGGTCGCCGGAACAGACGCAGGGCCGGCAGGCCGAGGCCGATCAGTCCCAGGCCGCTGCCGCTGCCGCGGCCGCGGCAGCGCCCGACGCCACCGCCCCGGCCGACGACGCCGCCGGCGACAGCGCGACGCTGGCCGCCGGCCAGGCCACCCAGCAGGCCGCCGCCACCGGCCCGGCCGCGCTCCCCGCCCGCTGGGGCGATGCCTCGACGCTCCAACTGCCGCTGGGCGCGGGCCTCGGCCTGATCGGCTGCGGCCTGGGGCTGATCGGCCTGCGCCTGCGCAAGGGCTGAGCCCGGGCGGTCCCGCTCCGCCCCCGCGCGAACTGAGTATCCGTACGGATACCGGGACCCCGCGCGGGGGCGTACCGTCGTGCCCGGTGGCGGCGCGGAACGGCCGGTGACGGCGCGACCGGGGGCTTCCGTCCGACCAACCCCAGTGAGGGAGAATGTTGTTCATGACGAATCCGATGAACGAGCGCTCGCCGCAGGAGCTGTACCAGGCCATGGGCGGGCAGTCGCAGGACGGCCAGAAGGTGCTGATCGTCGGACCGGACGGGCTGCCGGTGGGCCATGGTTTCGCCGGTCCGACGGGGGACGACGACGGTGACGGGCCGCGCGAGCTCCCGGTGACCGAGATGGTGGAGCAGCCCGCCAAGGTCATGCGGATCGGCAGCATGATCAAGCAGCTGCTGGAGGAGGTCCGGGCGGCGCCCCTCGACGAGGCCAGCCGCGCCCGGCTGAAGGACATCCACGCCAGCTCCATCAAGGAGCTGGAGCTCGGCCTGGCGCCCGAACTGGTCGCCGAACTGGAGCGGTTGTCGCTGCCGTTCACCGAGGACTCCATCCCCACCGAGGCCGAGCTGCGGATCGCCCAGGCCCAGCTGGTGGGCTGGCTGGAGGGGCTGTTCCACGGCATCCAGACCGCGCTGTTCGCCCAGCAGATGGCGGCGCGGGCGCAGCTGGAGCAGATGCGCCGGGCGCTGCCGCCCGGTCTGCACGGCGGCGAGCCGGAGGGCGAGGAGCCCGGCGAGGGCCGCGGCATCCGTTCCGGCCCGTACCTGTAGGCGTACCCGCGGCCCGTACCCGGGACGGCGCCGGGCCCGGCCGGGGCGGGCCGGCCGGTCGGACGTACCGCCACGACCCGGGCCGGACGGACGACCGCACGCAGAACCACCCGGTAGCGGATCGCAGCTCGGACACAGTGTCGGCCCTGCGCCGATCACTGTCGCCGTGAGCCGATACCCTGAGCCCCTGTCGCAGGCCGGGCGAAAGCCGCCGCGACAGGGGCGGGCAGGCCGACGGGCCGGGCCCGCAGCACGCACGGACGAGACCGAACGTCACGGTTGCGGCGGCAGGGCCGCGCCGAGGGGGAGCAGAGGACCATGAGCGAGCACGGCAACGCGGCGGTCGAGGGCCACTCCCTGGGCAACGGCAGGTACGTGCTGCAGCGGGTGCTCGGCGAGGGCGGTATGGCCTCGGTGCACCTCGCCTACGACAACGTGCTGGACCGCCAGGTCGCGCTGAAGAGCATGCACGCCGAGCTGGGCCGCGACGACACCTTCAAGGAGCGGTTCCGCCGCGAGGCCCAGTCGGTGGCCCGGCTGGAGCACACCAACATCGTCACCGTCTACGACAGCGGCGAGGACATCGCCCCGGACGGCTCCAGCACCCCGTACATCGTGATGCAGCTGGTCGACGGCAAGGGCCTGCGGGACGCGATCAACGACGCGGTCGCGCAGTACGGCGCGATGCCCGTCGAGGAGGCGCTGCGGATCACCGTCGGCGTGCTGAACGCGCTGGAGGCCTCGCACGACCAGGGCCTGGTGCACCGCGACATCAAGCCCGGCAACGTCATGTTCGACCGCAAGGGCACCGTCAAGGTGATGGACTTCGGCATCGCCCGCGCGCTGGACAGCGGCGTCACCTCGATGACCCAGACCGGCATGGTCGTCGGCACCCCGCAGTACCTCTCGCCCGAGCAGGCGCTCGGCAAGCCGGTGGACGCCCGCTCCGACCTCTACTCGGTCGGTGTGATGCTCTTCGAGATGCTCACCGGCCGGCTGGTCTTCGACGGCGACTCGGCGTTCTCGATCGCCTACAAGCACGTGCAGGAGGAGCCGTCGGCGCCGTCCAGCATCAACCGGGCGGTCAGCCCGTCGGTGGACGCCTTCGTCGCACAGGCCCTGCGCAAGGACCCGGCGCACCGGTTCCCGAGCGCGGCGGCGATGCGTGACGAGGCCGAGCGGCTGATCGCGGTGGAGAAGGGCGGCAACGGCAACGCGCTGGCCGCCAGCACCCCGCTGCTGATCACCGACGGCCCGCGCTCGGCACACGCCGCCCCGCAGGCGCCGCAGACCCCGCAGCCCTTCCAGCAGCAGCCCTTCCAGACCCCGCCGCCGGCCTTCCAGACCCCGCCGCCGCAGCCGCAGTACCTCCAGCAGGGGGGGCCGCAGCAGTACCAGACGCCGCCGCCCGCGTTCCAGACCCCGCCGCCGGCCTTCCAGACCCCGCAGCCCTTCCCGCAGCAGGCGCACACCCCGCCGCCGCAGCCGATGCCGCCGTTCCAGCCCGCCCCCGCGTCGAACAGCGGCGGCTGCTCCACGGCGCTGGTGATCGTCGGCATCATCATCGGCGTGATCGTGCTCGCGATCATCATCATCGCGATCGTGGTGACCAGGGCCGAGAAGAGCAGCAGCAGCACCACGTACCCGCGCGTCGCCGAGCGGACCGCCACCGTTCTCCACCTGGACACCCCGGCCGACCGGAATGGCCTGCTCTGATGCAGCCTGCCCGAATCGGGCGTGCTACGGGGGACGGCCGGAGGCGGTAGCGTTCGGGGACACGAAGCGACAGGGCACCGCGATCCGAGCGAAGGCCCGGGGCGAGGAGCGATGGCACAGACGCAGCATCCGGACGACGACGAGGGTGCCTGGGCGGCCGGTGGAGCCCCGCAGGCTCCCGGCGCCGGTAGCGACAACGCCGCCACCACTGCGCTCCCGCCGTTCGGCGGCGGCCCGCAGACGCCCGGCCGCGGCACGGCGGCCCCGCTCGGCACGGTCGGTGACGGCCGTTACCGGCTGACCCACCGGCTCGGCCGCGGCGGTATGGCCGAGGTGCTCGCCGCGCAGGACATCCGGCTCGGCCGGACCGTCGCCGTCAAGCTGCTCCGTCCCGAACTGGCCCAGGACGACATCGCCCGGCTGCGCTTCACCCGCGAGGCACACGCCGTCGCGGCGCTCAACCACCACTCGATCGTCGCGGTCTACGACACCGGCGAGGAGTACGTCGGCGACGAGTCGACGCCGTACATCGTGATGGAGCTGGTCGAGGGCCGGACCGTCCGCGAGCTGCTGGTGGACGAGGAGGCGCCGCCGGTCGACCAGGCGCTGATCATCATCGCCGGGGTGCTGGAGGCACTGGCCTACAGCCACCGGCACGGCATCGTCCACCGTGACATCAAGCCGGCCAACGTCATCATCACCACCACCGGCGCGGTCAAGGTGATGGACTTCGGCATCGCCCGCGCGCTGACCGGCACCGCCAGCACCATGACCCAGACCGGCATGGTCATGGGCACCCCGCAGTACCTCTCGCCCGAGCAGGCGCTCGGCAAGCCGGTCGACCACCGCTCCGACCTGTACGCGGCCGGCTGCATGCTCTACGAGCTGCTGACGCTGCGCCCGCCGTTCACCGGCGACACCCCGCTCTCGGTGGTCTACCAGCACGTGCAGGACCCGCCGGTGCCGCCGTCGCAGGCCAACCAGCGGGTGCCGGCCGCGCTCGACCCGTTGGTGCTGCGCTCGCTGGCCAAGAACCCGGACGACCGGTTCCAGGACGCCGACGAGTTCCGCGCCCACCTCCAGCACGCGCTGCGCGAGATGCACGGCGCCGGCGGGGCCTGGGCGGCCGGCGCCGCGGCGGCCGGGCTGGCGGCCGCGGGCCAGGGCCACAGCGGCGCCACCCCGATGATCGGCACCGACGAGACGGCCGTGCTCGGGGCCGGTGTCGGCGTGCCGGGCGACCCGACCACGATGCTGCCGTACCAGGTGCCCGGCGGCCCGCACACCCCGTCCGCGCCCTACCAGGGGGTCGGCGGACCGTACGGGGGCGGCCACGGCCCCGGCGACGGGGGCGACGGCGACGGGCACGACGACGACCGGCGGCGCGGGCCCTGGGCCTGGGTGGCCGGCGCCGCGGCGGTGCTGGTCGCGGCGGGCGTCGGGATCGCGCTCGCGCTCAGCGGCGGTGACGGCGGCCAGAACCAGAACCCGAAGCCCAGCACGCCGGCTTCGGTGGTCTCCACGCCGGAGACGACCGCGCCCTCCACGGGCCCGACGCCGACCACGGCGCCGACCTCGCAGAGCACCAGCCGGCGGCCGCAGCAGCCGACCGACAACAACAACAGCAACCAGAGCCCGCCGGTCGGCCAGTCCCCCAAGCACACGCCGACCCCGACCCCGACGGGCACCGGCACCAGGACGCCGACGCCGACCCCGACGCCGACCGGCACGTCGACGGGCGGGGCGACCAGCAGCCCGACGGGCGGCGGGGCGACCGGCACGCCGACGACCGGCACCGGGGGCGGGGCGACCGGCACCCAGGCGCCGCCGCCCACGAAGCCGGTGCCGACGGCGCCGGTGACGCCGCCGGCTCCCTGACCGCCCGGGTCAGTTGGCGAAGGCGTCCAGGACCTGCTCGTACTCCTGGCACCACCACGCCAACTGGCCCGCCGAGGCGGGGTAGAGCGGGTCGGCCCGGTGGTCGGCCCGCTGGTAGCGCCACTGGAGCATCCAGAAGTCGTTGAGCCGCTCCCACCAGACCCGGTGCACGGCGGCCGCCAGGTGCTCCGCGCCGGCGGCCCCGGTGGCCCGGTAGGCCTGCGAGTAGTGCCGGACCCGGACCAGGTCGAGCACCCCCGTCGTCCGGTCGTGGAAGACCAGGGTGGCGGCGCGGACGGCCTCCTCGGCGCGCGGCTGCACCCCCAGCTTGTCCCAGTCCAGGACGGCGCAGATCCGGCCGTCCCGGTGCAGCAGGTTGAGCCCGTGGAAGTCGCCGTGCGTCCAGCCGGTGGGCGGGGCGGCCTGCGGGGCCGGCCGCCGGTGGGCGTACTCGGCGAGCAGGTCCAGCCGTTCGGTGAGGCGCTGCTCGACCAGCCCGTCGAGTTCGTCGTGCGGGCGGTGCTCCTGGGCGCGGCGCCGTAGGTCGCGGGCGAGTGCGGCGCTGTCCAGCGGGTCGGCGCTGCGGTAGCCGGCCGGTTGTGCGGCCGGGGCGCAGACGTCGTCGAGTGCGCCGTGCAGGTGGCCGAGCAGCGCGCCGAGCGCGTCGCACTGCGGGAGGGAGAGGTCGGTACCGTGCCGGTGTCGGCCATTCACCCAGGGGAAGAGCGCGAACAGCCGGCCGCCGAACGCGGCCACCGTGCCGGCCCGTTCGGCACAGCCCAGCGGGGGTGCGACGGGCAGTCCGAGGGCGTGCAGCGCGGCCATCGCGCGGTGGTGGTCGGCGATCGACCGGCGGTCGGCGGTGGCGGCGTCGACGTAGCACTTCAGGAAGTACGTCCCGGCCTCGGTGGTCACGCGGTAGCCCCGGTTCAGCAGGCCCTCGGCGACCGGCTCGGCGGTCAGCAGCCGCCCGACCCGGTAGCGGCGCAGGACTTCCGCCAGGGCGGCGTGCGGGACGGGCGGGCTGAGGGTCCCTATCGGGGGAGCGGAGAGATCGGGGCGGGCCGGGGCGCAGGCGAGGGTCTGGCTGAAAGTCACAGCCCGAGGTTAGGGCCCCCTGGCGGGGGTCCTTGACAAACCGTCAGTTCTCTGCATGTGGCAGGAGCGGGCGGCCGGCGGCCGGTGGTGACCGGGTCAGTGGTGCTGGTCGGCCTGGTGCTGGTCCGCCTGGTGCCGGGCCACGAAGGCCGCGGCCTGGGTCCGCCGTTCCATGCCCATCTTGGCGAGCAGGCTGGAGACGTAGTTCTTCACCGTCTTCTCGGCCAGGTGCAGTTCGTTGCCGATCTGACGGTTGGTCATCCCCTCGCCGATCAGGTCGAGGATGCGCCGCTCCTGCTTGGTGAGCTGGGCCAGCCGCTCGTCCTCCTTCTCGCCGCCGTCGCGCAGTCGCGCCAGCACCCGGCTGGTGGCGACCGGGTCGAGCAGCGACTTGCCGGCCGCGACGTCCCGGACGGCGGTGATCAGGTCGGTGCCGCGGATTGCCTTCAGGACGTAGCCGGAGGCGCCCGCCATGATCGAGTCGAACAGCGCCTCGTCGTCCGAGAACGAGGTCAGCATCAGGCACTTGATCTCCGGCAGCCGGGAGCGGATCTCCCGGCAGACCTCGACGCCGTTGCCGTCCGGCAGCCGGACGTCGAGCACCGCGACGTCGGGGTGGACGGCGGGGATCCGGGTGATCGCCTCGGCGGCGGTGCCGGCCTCCCCGACCACTTCGATGTCGTCCTCGACCGAGAGGAGATCGTGGACGCCCCGCCGGACCACCTCGTGATCGTCGAGCAGGAATACCCTGATTTGTCCGTTATCAGTCACCCACAAAGCCTCCCATATCACCGTACGAAAGACCTATCGCCTGCACCGCCACAGGATCGCTATCCGGCCAGACCGGCGGAAACCGATGCCGGTAACCCCCTTACGTACGGGCCTTCGCCCGGATAACGTGCGCAGGTGTCCTGAAGGCGACCGAATTGAGAGCTGCGCCACACCCGCAGTTGTAGGCCCTGAACAAGTAGGACGTCCTAGCGCAAGCGCGCCAAGGGCTGCCGCTGGGTAACGTTCTCGTGAGGGACGCCGTCGGAAAAGGATCACCACCTGCCTCGCAGTCGGTGCGCACACCCACGCGCGCCCCGCGAGGCGGTGACCGGACCGGTCACCGGCGACCCCGGGCGGCCGGACAGACCGAGGAGTGAACGTGACCGTCAAAAGCACGGCGAGGGCTCGCAAGAAGGCGGCCCCCGGCGTCCCTGACACCCTCCGCGCCACGGGTACGGACGCCCAGCCGGAGCTCGTACAGCTGCTCACCCCGGAAGGCGAGCGGATCGAGCACCCGGACTACCCGCTCACCACCACCCCGGACGAGCTGCGCGCCCTCTACCGCGACCTGGTGCTGGTGCGCCGGTTCGACGCCGAGGCGACCTCGCTGCAGCGCCAGGGCGAGCTGGGCCTGTGGGCCTCGCTGCTCGGCCAGGAGGCCGCCCAGGTCGGCTCCGGGCGGGCCATGCGCACCGGCGACTACGCCTTCCCCACCTACCGCGAGCACGGCGTGGCCTGGTGCCGCGACGTCGACCCGCTGAACCTGCTCGGCATGTTCCGCGGCGTGAACCACGGCGGCTGGGACCCGAACGAGAAGAACTTCCACCTCTACACCATCGTGATCGGCGCGCAGACCCTGCACGCCACCGGCTACGCGATGGGCATCACCAAGGACGGCTCCGACGACGCGGTGATCGCGTACTTCGGCGACGGCGCCTCCAGTCAGGGCGACGTCAACGAGGCCTTCACCTTCGCCTCGGTCTACAACGCCCCGGTGGTCTTCTTCTGCCAGAACAACCAGTGGGCGATCTCCGAGCCCACCACCACCCAGACCAAGATCCCGCTGTACCGCCGCGCCTCCGGCTTCGGCTTCCCCGGCGTCCGGGTCGACGGCAACGACGTGCTGGCCTGCCTGGCCGTGACGCGCTGGGCACTCGACCACGCCCGCAGCGGCAACGGCCCGGTGCTGATCGAGGCGTTCACCTACCGGATGGGCGCGCACACCACCTCCGACGACCCGACCCGCTACCGGCCCTCCGAGGAGACCGAGGCCTGGAAGGCCAAGGACCCGATCACCCGGCTCAAGGCGCTCCTGGAGAAGGAGGGCCTGGCCGACGAGGAGTTCTTCGCCTCGATCGACACCGAGAGCGAGCAGCTGGGGCTGCGGGTGCGCGAGGGCGTGCGCAGCATGCCGGACCCGGACCCGACCCTGATCTTCGACCACGTCTACGCCGAGCCGCACACGCTGGTCGATGAGGAACGGGCCGAGTACGTCGAGTACGCGGCCTCCTTCGAGGCGGGGGAGAACCTCTGATGGCCGGTCAGCTCAGCATCGCCAAGGCGCTCAACGAGGCGCTGCGCAAGTCGCTGGAGAACGACCCGAAGACGCTCCTGATGGGAGAGGACATCGGCAAGCTCGGTGGCGTCTTCCGGATCACCGACGGCCTGCAGAAGGACTTCGGGGACAGCCGGGTGATCGACTCCCCGCTCGCCGAGTCCGGCATCGTCGGCACCGCGATCGGCCTGGCGCTGCGCGGCTACCGCCCGGTGGTCGAGATCCAGTTCGACGGCTTCGTCTACCCGGCCTTCGACCAGATCGTCTCCCAGCTGGCCAAGATGCACGCCCGCGCGCTCGGGCACGTCAAGATGCCGGTCACCATCCGCATCCCGTACGCGGGCGGCATCGGCGCGGTCGAGCACCACAGCGAGTCGCACGAGGCGTACTTCGCGCACACCGCCGGCCTGCGGGTGGTCTCCCCGTCCAACGCGCACGACGCGCACTGGATGCTGCGCCAGGCCATCGAGTCCGACGACCCGGTGATCTTCCTGGAGCCGAAGCGCCGCTACTGGGACAAGGGCGAGGTCGGCGACGCCGCCGACCTGGGCCTCTACGACGCCCGGATCGTCCGCCCCGGCGCGGACGCCACGCTGATCGCGTACGGGCCGATGGTCAAGGTCTGCCTGGAGGCCGCCGCGGCCGCCGAGGAGGACGGCCGCCGGCTGGAGGTCGTCGACCTGCGCTCGCTCTCCCCGGTGGACTTCGCCACCCTGGAGGAGTCGGTCAAGCGGACCGGCCGCGGCATCGTGGTGCACGAGGCGCCGGTCTTCCTGGGCATGGGCTCCGAGCTGGCCGCCCGGCTCACCGAGCGGTGCTTCTACCACCTGGAGGCGCCGATCCTGCGGGTCGGCGGCTACCACGCGCCGTACCCGCCGTCCCGGGTCGAGGAAGCCTTCCTTCCCGACCTGGACCGCGTGCTCGACGCCGTCGACCGCGCGCTCGCGTACTGAACCGGGGAGCGAAGATGACCACCGAAGTTCGCTCGCTCCGCGAGTTCAAGATGCCCGACGTGGGCGAGGGCCTCACCGAGGCCGAGATCCTCAGCTGGTACGTCAAGCCCGGCGACACCGTGACGGACAGCCAGGTCGTCTGCGAGGTGGAGACCGCCAAGGCCGCCGTGGAGCTGCCGATCCCCTTCAACGGGGTGGTCGAGCAGCTGTTCTTCCCGGAGGGCGCGACGGTCGACGTCGGCACCGTGATCATCTCGGTCGCGGTGGCGGGGGAGGCCCCCGCCGCCCCGGTCGCCGCGGCGCCGGCGGCTGCCCCGGCCTCCGCCCCCGCGAAGGCCGAACCGGCCGAGCCGGAGCGGCGCGAGGTACTGGTCGGCTACGGGCCGCGGACCGGCGGCTCCCAGCGCCGGGCCCGCCGGACGACCACCACCACCGTGGTCGCCGCTCCGGCCGTCCCGGCCCCGGTCGCCCCGACCGCGCCCGTCGCGCCGGCGCCCGCGCCGATGGTGCCGGAACAGCAGTCCGGCGAGCGGCCGTTGGCGAAGCCGCCGGTGCGCAAGCTGGCCAAGGACCTCGGCATCGACCTGCGCGCCGTCACCCCGACCGGCCCGGACGGGGTGGTCACCCGCGAGGACGTGCACGCGCACGCCTCGGCGGTGGCCGCCGCTGCCGCGGCCCCCGTGGCGGAGCCGGTGGAGGCGCCCGCCGCCGCGCCGGTGGCCGTGCCGGCCGTGACCGCGGGCGACGTCCGGGTGCCGATCAAGGGCGTCCGCAAGGCGACCGCGCAGGCGATGGTGGCCTCGGCCTTCACCGCCCCGCACGTCACCGAGTTCGTCCAGGTCGACGTCACCCGCACGATGAAGTTCGTCCGCCGGCTCAAGGAAAGCGGCGAGCTCGGCCGGGACGTCCGGGTCAGCCCGCTGCTGCTGGTCGCCAAGGCGCTGCTCACCGCCATCAAGCGGCACCCCGAGATCAACGCCCAGTGGGACGAGGCGGCCCAGGAGATCGTCATCAGGGGCCAGGTGAACCTCGGCATCGCCGCGGCCACCCCGCGCGGCCTGATCGTCCCCAACATCAAGGACGCGGGCGGCAAGACCCTCTCGGGCCTGGCGGTCTCGCTCGGTGAGCTGATCGACACCGCCCGCCAGGGCAAGACCTCGCCGAGTGACATGCAGGGCGGCACCGTCACCATCACCAACGTCGGCGTCTTCGGCGTCGACACCGGCACCCCGATCCTCAACCCGGGCGAGGCCGCGATCCTCGCCTTCGGCGCGGTCCGGGAGCTGCCGTGGGTGCACAAGGGCAAGGTGGTCCCGCGTCAGGTGACCACGCTGGCGCTCTCCTTCGACCACCGGCTGGTGGACGGGGAGTTGGGCTCCAAGGTGCTGGCCGACGTGGCCGCGCTGCTGGAGCGGCCCAAGCGCCTGATCACCTGGGGCTGACGACCCGGAAACGCTGAAAGGGGCCCTTCTCCGCACCGCCGTGCGGAGGAGGGCCCCTTTCGGGTTTCCGTGCGTGTCGGTCAGCGCTGGGGACGCAGTCG
>NZ_JBVJCO010000058.1:0-55469 GCF_055588525.1 Kitasatospora sp. NPDC041988 | reverse complement strand
CGTTCCCCGCGGGAGGAGGTGTTGTGCACGGCGTTCGCCGAGGTCCTGCGGCTGCCCTCGGTCGGCATCGACGACAGCTTCTTCGAACTCGGCGGTGACAGCATCATGTCGATCCAGCTGGTCACCAAGGCCCGCAAAGCCGGTCTGGTGCTCGCCGTCAACGACATCTTCGAGCACCGAACGGTGGCCGGGCTGGCGTCCGTCGTCACCGTGCTCGACGACGGCGCGCCCCGGGAGCGGGACGAGCCGGTCGGGGACGTCGCACCCACGCCGATCATGCACTGGCTGCGGGAACGCGGCGGCGAGATCGACGGCTTCAGCCAGCCGATGCTGGTCCGCACGCCGGCCGGCCTGGACCTCCCGACGCTGACCGCCGTCCTGCAGGCGGTGCACGACAGGCACGACGTCCTGCGGGCCCGGCTCGGCGACACCGACGGCGGCGGCTGGCAGTTGAGCGTGCCCCCGGCCTCGGCGGTCTCCGTGTCATCCCGCATCCGGCGGGTCGACACCGTGGGGACCGGGGCGGTGGACCTGGTGCCGCTGATCAACCGGCACCTCGCCGAGGCCCGCGGCCAACTGGCACCCCGTGCAGGGGACATGCTCCGCGCCGTCTGGTTCGACGCGGGAGCGGACCGGCCGGGCCGGCTCCTGCTCGTGGCGCACCACCTGGTGGTCGACGGCGTGTCCTGGCGGATCCTGCTGCAGGACATGGCCGAGCTCTGGGTGGCGCTCGCCGCGGGCAAGGACCCCGACCTCCTGCCCGTCGGCACCTCGGTACGTCGCTGGAGCAGGCTCCTGGAGGCGGAGACGCGCCGGCCGGAGCGGCAGGCGGAACTCCCCCTGTGGACGGGGATCGCGAGCACACCGGACACGGGGCTCGGCCCGGCCACGCCGGCCGGAGATCCGGGACCGGCCGTGGGACGGGTCACCGTCGCGCTGTCGTCCGAGCACACCGGTGCCCTGCTCACCGAGCTGCCGTCGGTCTTCCACTGCGGCGTCGACGACGTCCTGGTGATGGCGCTGGCCCTGGCCGTCGCCGACCGGCGCCGCCGGCTGGGTACCGCAGCGGGTTCCGTCCTGATCGCGGTCGAGGGCCACGGCCGGGACGAGGACGTACTCGGCGCGGACCTCTCCCGGACGGTCGGCTGGTTCACCAGCCTGTACCCGGTCCGTCTGGACCCGGGCTCGGTCCAGTGGGGCGAGCTGTGGGCGGGCGGGCCGGCCGCCGGGCGGGTGGTGAAGCGGCTCAAGGAGCAGCTGCGCGCGGTTCCCGGCAGCGGCCTCGGCTACGGCCTGCTGCGGTACCTCGACGAGAGGGCGGGCGCGGAGCTGGCCGGCCTGGCCGTCCCGCGGATCGGCTTCAACTACCTGGGCCGGATCACCGGCCCCGGTGAGGCGGAGGGCGACTGGGCCGTGGCCCCGGAGGCGCCGGAGCTGGATCTCGGCGGAACAGACGGGCCGGGCCTGGCATACGACCTGGAGCTCAACGCCGTCACCATCGACCGGCCGGCCGGTTCCGAGCTGCTGGCGACCTGGTCCTACGCGCCGGGCGTGCTCTCCGAGGTGGAGGCGCGCGCGATAGGCGAAACGTGGCTGAGGGTGCTGAAGGCCCTGACGGTGCACGCCGCCGGGCCCGGCGCCGGCGGCCACACGCCGTCGGACCTCGGGCTGGCGGGTCTGGAGCAGGACGAGATCGAGCTGCTGGAGGGCGGCTGGTAGTTCCCAACTGATCGGCGGGCACCGAGAAGCCCGCGTGGCGGCGGTGGTAACCAGCCCACCGCCGCCCCCCTCAGTCAATCGGAGGAATCGATGTCCCTTGCACCCGAGGAATTCACCCGGGCCATGGCGCGGGTGCCGGGCCCGGTCACGGTGGTCACCATGGTCGACAGGTCCGGGCGCCGGTGGGGGTTCACGGCCAGCTCGTTCAGCTCCCTGTCCATCGCACCGCCGCTCGTGCTGGTCTGCCTCGGCAAGTCCGCCAGCACTCACGCGGCGTTCGCGTACGCCGACTACTTCATGATCAACGTCCTGGCGCAGGAACAGGCGGGCATAGCGCTGCGCTTCGCGCGTTCCGGCGTGGACCGGTTCGACGCCGGTGACACCCGACCGATGGAGCTCGGGCTGCCGGGTGTCCCCGAGGCGGCGGCGCGGATCGCGTGCTCCATGCACAGCGTCGCCGACGGAGGCGACCACTCCATTCTGATCGGGCGGGTCGAGGCCACCTATGCGGGCGAGGACGCGCCGCTGGTCTACTGCGACCGTTCGTTCCAGCGCCCGGTGGCGCTCGAGGCCGCCAGGTCCGTCTGAGTCCCGGTCCGTCCAAATACGGACCGTACTTCGAAGTCGTTGATGGATCGTTGGCAGATGATCGGGAGTCGCCAAAGCTTTGAGGCATGTTCATCACACAAGAGCGGACCGATTCATCCGGGCAGGCCGTGCCGCCCGACCGAGAGTCGCCCATCCGCCGGCGGCCGGGCGAAGTCCTGGCGCTGGCGCTGATTCTCGCGGGGGCCGCGCTCATCTACTTCTGGGACCTCGGCGGCCGGCCGATGGCTCCCTACTACTCGGCCGCGGTGCGCAGCATGTCCGAGTCGTGGACGGCGTTCCTGTTCGGCGCGGTGGACCCGGCCGCGTCCATCACGGTGGACAAGATTCCCGGGGGCTTCTGGCCGCAGGCGCTGTCCGTGCGGGTCTTCGGATTCCGTCCCTGGGCGGTCGTCCTTCCGCAGGCGGTCTTCGCCGTTCTGACGGTGCTGGTGCTGCACCGCGCGGTGCGTCGGCACGCCGGACCGACGGCGGCGCTTCTCGCGGCGGCGGCCATGGCGTTCACACCGGTGGCGGCGGCGCTCGCGCACTCGCAATGGCCGGACACGCTGCTGACGCTCCTGCTCGTGCTGGCCGCCGATGCGACGCTCCGGGCGATCGGCACCGGGCGGGCGCGAACGCTGGCACTGGCGGGCGCCTGGGTCGGTCTGGGCGTGCACGCCAAGATGCTCGCCGCCTGGGGCGTGCTTCCGGCGCTGGCCGCTGTCTACCTGGTGGCGGCGCCGGCGCCGCTGCGTCGGCGCGTCCGGGACGTCTGCCTCGCCGGCGCGGTCGTGCTGGCGGTGTCCTGCGCGTGGCCGGCGGTGGTCTGGCTGACACCGGCGGGTGATCGGCCGTTCGTCGACGCGACGACCGACAACAACCCGTTCGGCATGGTGGTCGGATACAACGGCCTCGACCGTTTCGGTGAGCACACCCAGTCGGCGACGGCCTTCCAGTACCGGACCGGCCTCCTCCCGACCGTCTTCGGGCTGTTCGGCACGCAGGTCATGTGGCTCTTCCCGGTGGCACTGCTCGCACTGGTCTGCGGCCTGTTCTGGCGGCGCCGCGCCGAGCGGACCGACCGGGGCAGGGCCGGGCTGCTGCTGTGGGGGATCTGGTCGGCGGTCTTCGTCGCGGTGTTCAGCGTCGCGCAGGTCAACCACGTCGCCTACGTGGTGGTGCTCGCACCTCCGCTGGCGGCGCTGGCCGGGACCGGACTGGCCGTGTTCTGGCGGGCCTACCGTGCCGGGGGTCCGCGGGCCTGGGTGCTGCCGGCCGCGATCACGGCCACGGTCGCGTGGGCGGTCGTCCTCTCCGGCCGGGTCGAGGGCTTTCGCTCGTGGGTGCCGGGTACCGCGATCGGTCTGGGGGCGGGGGCTGTACTGCTGCTGGTGCTGGGCCTGCTCGTGCGGCGGCTGCCCGGCTCGGCCGCGACGGCCGGAGCGGCGGCGGGTCTCGCGGCCGTGCTGATCGCGCCCGCGACCTGGGCGGTCTCCACGGCCGACAAGACGTACTCCGGCCTCGCCTTCAACCCGGCGGCCGGCCCGGTGTACGCGGAGTTGTCGTACATCGACGCTCCGCCCGGGGTGCGGGAACAGCTGATCGCCGGAGTCGCGCGGTTCACTTCCGCGCAGGCGCGCGGGGCGCTCTTCGTGACGCCGCCGCTCTCCGAACCGGACCGGGCGATGCTGCGGTACCTGCGGGATCGCGAGGGCGGCGCCCGGTACCTCCTCGCGGTGTCCGACGAGACCAGGGCAGCGGACCTCATCACCAGCACCGGCGCGAGGATCCTGCCGATGGGCGGGTTCACCGGGCGGATCCCCTTCCCGACGAAGGACGGGTTCCGGTCGCTTCTGCGCGACCGGGAACTGCGTTTCGTCCTCATCACCGCGCCCGCGGTCGAGCCTTCGCCGGTGATGGCGGAGAACCTCGCCTGGGTGGCGGCGAACTGCGCCGTCGTCGACCCGGCGGAGTACGCCGTGGCCGGCCCCGCGGCCGGTCCGGCCGGCGGCGCCCCGGGGGCTGCCCCCGAGAGTCGTCTGTACGACTGCGAAGGGCACCTGCCGTCCCCGTGACGAGTGCGTCCGGCCGTACGCGCGCGACGGTGGTCCGCCCCTATCCGGGCGGACCACCGTCGTCGTACGGGGCACCGGTCAGCGGGAGGCGACCTCGGCCCGTGGCGCGGCGGTCGGGACGGCGGGCAGGCGCCGCCGGCGCCGCCAGTAGGCCGCGGTGACCGCCGCCAGCAACGGCCCCCAGAGCAGCACCGGGGCGTAGCAGACGGTGAACAGCACGGCGCGCCAGTCATGCGTCTGGGACGGGAAGGTGGCGGGGAGCGGGTCACCGCGGAGGGTGTGGCCGGTGACGATGGCGACGCCGAGGGTCGTCCACAGAACGGTCAGCACCGTGGCACCGATGACCGCCGGCACGACGGCGGCGGCTGTCGGCACCCGCCGTCCTCCCAAGCCGGGAAGCCGGCTCGGGAAGACCTCGCCCCAGCCGGCCACCAGTCCTACGGCGGTGAACGCCAGGAGCTCGGAGACGACGGACAGGAAGACGACGTACACCTCGGCCGGCGCCCCGAACACCGGCGCCATGTCCCCGTGGGCGCTGTCGCCGCCGTCGAGCGGCAGGTGGAACGTTCCGGCCGCGATGCGCCAGAGGCTGGACGGCAGCACGGTGAACGGAATGGCGTAGGCCGCGAGCCGTGTCCAGCGGGCGACTCCCGCCACGGGGTCGTGGGCGGCTCTCCAGGCCGCGCGCATTCGCCCGGTTGTCAGGGGAGTTCTGGTGAGGCTGGACATGTGCGACCCTCCGGTCCGGCGGGCAGTCCCTGCCCGGTCTCCTCCGAACATAGCAACCGATAACCGGAGTTGACCTAGGTCTTCGGGCTGAGCGCATCCCCCTGGAGGGTGAGGTCCGTCTCGTTCGGCGGGTGGAACCACGGCAGGCGGACGGCTTCGTGCGGCGGTGCCGTCGGCCTGCGACAGGAGGCGTGTCCGGCGCGGACGTGTCGGCCGCGGTCTTCCCACAACCGGCCTGCATCACCATCCGGTTCGAAATATTCGACGTGGCGTAGCGGGGCCGCCGTCCCCGGCGCACGCTTCACCCGGTGGTGCTGTCGACCAAGCACCGGACGGCCCGCGTCGCGGGGGAACAGCGTACGACCTGACCGTGATCGCCACCAGCCACAAGATCACCGGTGGTCCGACCTGCCTGGTCGTGGAGGGCCGGCAGGCGGTCGTCTTCTGGGCCGCGTACACGCCGCCGGCCGCCTGGGGGCCGATGCTCGCCGTTCTTACCGTGCACTACTACCGGCGTCGCCGCGCCGCCGAGGCGGCGGACGTGGGTGCCGTGCGCGCGGAGCCCCTCGTGGCCGGCTGACGGGCCTTCGACCGGGCACCGGAGCTCGTCGGCGGGCGCGGAACCGGGCCGGGGCGCACGGGGCGCGTGTCAGCAAGCTGCCGATCCGAGCCCACGGCCCCCGCGGCCGACGAGCCTGCGCGTCCAATGGGAACCGGCACTGGCTCCGTCGATTGGGAGAGCGGAAAGCACTATGGACGAACACGCTGTCGTAGGGACCGGACGGCACGCAGAGGCGGTGGCCGCATGAGCACCGACGATCTCCGCGCCGCGGTGAGGCAGGCGCTGACCCTCGACGACTACGCGGCCCTGGCGCGGGACGGGATGGATCCGTCGGTCTGGGACTTCATCCAGGGCGGCGCGGGGGAGGAGCGGACGCTCTCCGAGAACCTTCTCGCCTTCGACCGCGTGCGGCTGCGTACCCGGGTGCTGACCGGGGTGAGCGAGGTCGACACCTCCGTCACGGTTCTCGGCCGCCGCTGGGCCGCGCCGGTGGGCGTGGCCCCGATGGCGTACCACACGCTGGTCCACCCCGGGGGCGAGATCGCGACCGTACAGGCGGCCGGGGTGGCGGGCCTGCCGGTCGTGGTGAGCACCTTCGCGGGGCAGCCCTTCGACAAGCTGGCCGCCGCCGCGAGTTCGCCGCTCTGGCTCCAGGTCTACTGCTTCCGGGACCGCGCGACGACCCGTCAACTCATCGAGCGCGCCGAGAAGGCGGGGTTCGAGGCGTTGGTGCTCACCGTGGACACGCCGCGCCTCGGCAGGAGACTGCGCGACCTGCGCAACGACTTCCGGCTGCCCGCGGGCATCGTCCCCGCCAACCTGCCTCCGGCCGACTACTCGTCACCGAGCGGCCACGGGCGCACCGAACTGGATCCGGCGCTGGACTGGTCGGTGGTCTCCTGGCTGCGGTCGGTCAGCAGCCTGCCGGTCCTGCTCAAGGGCGTCACCACCGGCGAGGACGCCGCCCGCGCGCTCGCGGCCGGCGCGGACGGCCTCGTCGTCTCCAACCACGGCGGCCGCCAACTCGACGGCGCGTACGGCACCCTGGACGTGCTCACGGAGGTCTCCGAGGCGGTGGCGGGCCGCTGCCCGGTGCTGCTCGACGGCGGCGTCCGGCGCGGAACCGACGTCCTGGCGGCGCTGGCCCTCGGCGCCGACGCCGTCCTGCTCGGTCGCCCGGTGCTGCACGGCCTGGCGGTGGCCGGGCAGACGGGCGTCTCCGACGTCCTCGACATCCTGCACGGCGAGTTCGAGGACGCGCTGCTGCTCACCGGCACGCCTTCGGCCGCCGAGGCGGGGGCCGCGCTGGTGCGACCGCTCGCCCCGCTGCCCGTACCGCTGGAGCCGGCACCGCCGGCCGGGCCACCCGCCGCGGTGGCCGCGACGGAGCCCGGCGTCCTGCGGAGGGAGGAGCTGCACGCCAGCCTCGGCGACCCGGTGCTCGACACCATGAACTTCCTCAACGAGGTGACCACCCGCTACCCCGGGGCCGTCTCCTTCGCGCCGGGCCGCCCCTACGAGGGCTTCTTCGACACCGAGCAGCTCTTCACGCACATCCGCCGCTACCTCGACCACCTGGCGGAGCAGGGCGACACCCCGGCGGACATCCGGACCAAGCTCTTCCAGTACGGTCCCACCGCCGGGCTCATCAACGGCCTGATCGCCGACTCGCTGCGCAAGGACGAGGGAATCGACGTCGCGCCCGGGTCGATCGTGGTGACGGTCGGCTGCCAGGAGGCGATGTTCCTCACCCTGCGCGCGCTGTTCGCCGGCCCGCGGGACGTCCTGCTCACCACCAGCCCCTGCTACGTGGGGATTACCGGCGCGGCCGCGCTGCTCGGCATCCCGGTGACCGCCGTCGAGGAGGGGACCGACGGCTTCTCCTGCGCCGCGCTGGAGGCGGCCGTCCTGGCGGAGCGGGCCCGGGGCCGGCGCCCGCGCGCGCTCTACGTGGTGCCCGACCACTCCAACCCGTCCGGCAACACCATGCCCGGACGGACCAGGGAGGAGCTGCTCGCGCTAGCCGCGCGCCTGGACCTGCTGCTCATCGAGGACAACCCGTACCGCCTGGTCAGCACCGGAACCCGGCTGCCCACGCTCAAGGCGCTCGACACCGAGCGCCGCGTGGTGCACCTCGGCTCCTACTCCAAGACCGTCTTCCCCGGCGCGCGGATCGGCTTCGTGGTCGCGGACCAGACCGTCCGGGACGCCTCCGGCGCCACCGGCCTCCTCGCCGACGAGCTCGTCAAGATCAAGAGCATGGTGACGGTGAACACCCCGCCGCTCAGCCAGGCCGCGGTGGCCGGCATGCTGCTGGCGGCCGACGGACGCCTGTCGGACCTCAACGCCGGTCCCGCCGCGCACTACGGGGACGTCCTGGCGGCCGTCCTGGAGCAGCTGGAGCGGCACTTCCCCGAGGAGCGGCGCCGCGAGCTCGGCATCGGCTGGAACGCCCCCGGAGGAGGCTTCTTCCTCACCGTCGACGTCCCGTTCGCGGCGGACAACGCCGCCCTGCTGCGCTCCGCCGAGGAGCACGGTGTCATCTGGACCCCCATGTCGTACTTCTATCCCCAGGGAGGCGGCGAACACGCCATGCGACTCTCCTTCAGCTACCTGACCCGTTCGGACGTCGAGGACGGCATCGCCCGGCTGGCCCGCTTCGTCGAGGCCGAGGCCGAGGCCGGACGGGCCGGCGGCGGGCCCGAGGCACAGGGGCCCGTCCGATGAGGAGTGCCGTCGTCATCGGGACCGGCGCCATCGGCACCTCGGTCGCGCTGGGCCTGGCCCGGCACGGCGTGACCGTGTACCTGGACGACGTGAACCGCACCGCCCTGCGGACGGCCGAGGCCATGGGCGCGGGTGCGGCGGTCGCGCCGGACGAGCCGGTGGACCTCGCCGTGCTCGCCGTGCCGCCGGCGCACATCGGCACCGTCCTGGCGCGGGCGCAGCGCCGGGGACTGGCGCGTTCCTACACCGACGTCGCCAGTGTGAAGGCCCGGCCGCACCACGAGGTCGGCCTCGCCGGCGCCGACCCGTCGAGCTACATCGGGGGCCACCCGATGGCGGGCACCGAGCGGTCCGGGCCGCTGGCCGGCCGGGCCGACCTGTTCGAAGGCAGGCCGTGGGTGCTCACGCCGTCCGCCCGCACCGGCCAGGAGACGCTGAACCGCGCGCTCGAACTCGCCTCGCTGTGCGGCGGCACGCCGATCGTCATGGACGCCGTCGCGCACGACCGCGCCGTCGCCCTCACCTCGCACGCCCCGCACCTGGTCTCCGCCCTGATGGCGGCCCGCCTGGAGCTGGCGGGGGAGGAGAGCATCCGCGTCGCCGGGCAGGGCCTGCGGGACGTCACCCGGATCGCGGCCGGCGACCCCGGCCTGTGGGGCGAGATCCTCGATGCCAACGCCGACGCCGTCGCGGACGTCCTCGACGAGTACTCCGCCGACCTCGGCCGGGCCATCGCCGCACTGCGCGCCCTCGGCGGGAGCGACGCGGCGCGGCGCAAGCACGGCGCGGCCGCCATGGACGACCTGCTCCGGCACGGCAACCGGGGGCGGGCGCGGGTCGCCCTCAAGTCCGGCACGCCGCTGACCGACCTCACCGCGGTACCGGTCCTGGTGCCCGACCAACCGGGCGCGCTGGCCAGGCTGTTCACCGCGGTGGGGGAGATCGGGGTGAACATCGAGGACGTGCGGATCGAGCACTCCCTGGACCGGCCCCGCGGACTGGTCGAGCTGTTCGTGCAGCAGGGCTCCGTCCAGGCGCTGTCCCGGCTGCTGGGCGCGGGCGGCTGGACCGTGGCGGACGAGGCCGAGATGGCCGCCGTCTGACGGCGAGCCAGGGCGAAGGAGCAGAGCTCCGGTGGTTCGGGATCGCCGAACCACCGGAGCTCTGTCGTTTTGTCGGGCCTCGGCGGGGTCTCAGCCGGCGGCCGGCACCGGATCGCGCTGGGCGACCGGCCGGATCACCGGGCGCGCGATGGCGGCCCAGTCCTCGGGTGCCACGGCAACGGAGCAGTCGAGCCGGGCCGCGTTGAAGAAGATCTCGTCGTGCTCGAGCAGGCCGGGGTCGGCCAGGAGCTCCAGGTCCTTGTGGAACGAGAAGGGGACGATGGAACCGCTGCGGCATCGGGTGAGCCGCTCCGCGGTCCGTTGGTCGGCGAACGCCGCACGGTCGCCGCCGAGCAGCTGCGCGACGGCTTCCAGGTCGACCCGGCGGTCCCCGGGAACGACGACGACACCGTGCCGGGGCGGGCCCCCGGCGGTCTTGGCCCGGACCACGATGGATTTCGCGGCCTGCCGGAGCGAGTGCCCGCGCACTTCACTCGCCTCGGCGGTACGGCCTTCCGGGCGGTGGTGGATCAGACGGTACGGCACCTCCATCAGCGACAGCATTGTCACGATCCGGTGGTGGATACCGTGTTCGGTCACGTCCGTGAGCGGGGTGCTTTTCACGGCAATTCCTCCCTCGAAAGGTTGCCCATGGAACGTAATGCCGATCCGGGGGCGGGAATTCGAAATTGGCCGGTAGCTGTCATGTCCGGAATCGGTCAATGACCGCCGCGCGGGAGGGCCGGATCGACACTTCGGGTGGGCGGCCGTACACGCAACGTCAGAATCCGGGCCCCGGGGCGGCGCTGGGGCGGGCCGGCCGCGCAGCTTGCTGACAGCACTGTAGGAGTGCCGAGACCCGCGCTGTTCCATGACGGTGGACGGAGTCGCACGTCATGGGGGTTGTCATGATGAGAGAAGTGTCGGCGGTGCCGGAACCGGCGCCGGTCGCGCACCGCTGGCCGGAGGACGAGGTCGAACAGGGCCTGTTGGAGGTTCAAGCGCTGATCGAGGACACGGTGGTGAGGCACCGGGACTTCGTGTCCCGTGCTGCCGTGGTCACCACCGTGCAGTCCGACGAGTCGGTGTTGTCGGCCGAGGCCGCCCGGCTGATCGGCCGCACCCGCCGGGGCCTGGAGGTGGTCCTCGCCTCGGACGTGCCCTGGGCCAGGGGCATCTACCGGGCGCTGGGCGAACTGCTGGCCGCCTGCGGCGACTCCGTCCAGGTGCGGCTGTTGTGCGTGGAGGGCACCCTGGACCGCGAGTTCGTCCGGACCCAGCTCGACGCGGGCAGCCGGCTGGAGGTCAGGATGGCCCGGCTGCCGCGGATGGAGACCGTGCTGGTCGACCATCAGGTCGTCCTGGCCAGCACCGACTCCGCGGCCGGTGGCCGGCAGGCCGCCGTGATCCGGGACAGGTCCGTGATCCGCACCATGCACAACCTGTTCGCGGGTGTCTGGAGCAGTGCCGTCCCGCTGGCCGGCCACTTCGACTTCGGCGGCTGGGCCAGGACGGAGTTCGCCCTGCGCATCCTCGACCGGCTGAACGCCGGGGTGACGGACGACGTGGCCGCCCGGGAGCTGTCGGTCTCGGTCCGCACCTATCGCCGCTACGTGGCCGAGATCATGGAGCTGCTCGGGGCCAGCTCCCGCTTCCAGGCCGGATCGCGGGCCGCTGAGCTGGGACTGCTCCCCACCGAGCGGACACCCCGCCCGATCCGGGCCCACCATGCCCGGGTCGGCGAGGACCGGCAGCCCGGTGCCCTGGCAGCTTCCTGAAAGGGTCGTTGCCGCCGGTTCCCGCGGCCGGATAGAAAAGTCGCGGCAACCGGCCGTCTCCGCACACCGGCGGATGCCCGGCCGGCCCGCGCGGACCACGGTGCGGGGAAGCCGCCTGCCGCGGTCCGGAGCCGGCAGTTTTCAGAGCTCCGGCAGCCACCTCCCCGGGCGGGCTGCCGGAACCGCCGTCCGGGCGGCGCGCGTTCCCTCGGGAACCGCTGCGCCCCGGTCGGTGGCAGATGGCGGAGGCCGGTCCCGCACCCCCGGCGGGACCGGCTCCGCCCGCAAGACCCGGGCAATCGAGATCGCAGACTGGAAGGGTGCATCCATGACTCCCGAACCGATCGCGCTGTTGTTCCCCGGACAGGGCACGCAGCGGCAGGGCATGGGAGAGCCCTGGCGGGAGGTCGATGCCTGGGCCCTCGTCGACACGGTCTCGGAGCAGTCCGGGCAGGACGTCGCCGAGCTGCTGCTGCGCACGGACGGCGCGCTGCTGCGCCGGACCGACCTCGCGCAGCTGGTGATCTTCACCGTCGCGGTGATGGCGCACGACGAGGCACTGCGGGGCGGGCTGCTGTCCGAGGCGCCGATTGCCGCCTGCGCCGGCCACAGCCTCGGCGAGTACGCCGCACTGGTGGCCGCCGGGGCGCTGAGCCTCCCGGACGCGGCCGCGCTGGTGGCGGTCCGGGGCCGCGCCATGCGGGAGGCGGCGGAGCTGCGCGACGGCACCATGGGGGTGTTGGTCGGCGCGCCGCTGCCGGCCGTCGAGGGGCTGGTCGCCGACGCGCGGCAGGCCGGGCACCAGGTGTGGGTGGGCAACGTCAACGCGCCCGGCCAGGTGGTGATCTCCGGCTCGGTCGACGGTGTGGCGGCGGTCGGCGCCGAGGCGCCGGGGATCGGCGCGAAGCTGATCGCCGTCCCGGTCGGCGGTGCCTTCCACAGTCCGTACATGGCGCCCGCCGCCTCACGGCTGCGGGCCGCGCTGGCCGGCGTCGAGTTCGCCACGCTGCACACGCCGGTGGTCGCCAACGTGGACGCCCGCCCGCACGCGTCGGGCGCCGACTGGCCCGAACTGTTGTGTTCCCAGCTGACCTCGCCCGTGCTCTGGGACGCGGGCGTCCGGACGCTGCTCGGCCCGCTGGGCTGCGGCCGGCTGATCGAGCTGGGGCCGGGGCGCACGCTCGCCGGGATGGCGCGTCGGATCGCGCCGGCGGCCGAGGTGCTCTCCGTGGACAGCCCGGTCGCTCTCGGGGCTGTCGGCCCAGCAGTGCTGGGCGTACGGGCATGACGAACCGAGAGGAGAGGGAGAGATGATCGAAAGCACGGTCGACAGCAGGTGGTTCCGGCGCTACCCGCCGTCGGGTGGAGAAGCCGTCAGACGGCTGGTGTGCCTGCCGCACGCGGGCGGGGCCGCCAGCGCCTTCCACGGCTGGGCCGAGTACTTCGGTGCCGGGGTCGAGGTGCTGGCCGCCAGATACCCCGGCCGACAGGAGCGGATCGCCGAGGACTGCATCACGAGCATGCCGGAGCTCGCCGAGGCGGTGACCGAGGCGCTGCTGCCGTTCCTGGACCTGCCGGTCTCCCTGTTCGGCCACAGCATGGGCGCCTCGCTCGGCTACGAGGTCGCGCTCAGGCTGGAGAACGAGCACGGCGTCCGGCTGGAGGGTCTGTACGTCTCGGGGCGCCGGGCGCCGCACCGCCTCGCCCCGGAGCCCACCTACCTGGGGGGCGACGAGGCCCTGCTCAAGGAAGTGCTCAAGCTCGGTGGCACGGAGGCGGCGCTGCTCGGCGACCCCGACCTGTACGAGCTGGTGATGCCGGCCCTGCGGGCCGACTTCGAGATAGTCGGCACCTACCACGCACAGCCCCCGCACCCGGTGAGCTGCCCGGTGGTCGGTTATGTCGGCGACAGTGACGAGGGGATCAGCCCGGTCGACATGGCGGCCTGGGCCGACGTGGCCTCGGTCTCCTTCGACCTGACGGTGTTCCCGGGCGGCCATTTCTACCTGCTGGACCAGCGGGACGCGCTGGTGCGCGACCTGGCAGCGCGGATCGCGTGACGCGGTGGCCACCATGACCATCGACGCGTCCAGCGGGGTCGGCGTCCTCGACAAGACCTCGCTGCTGCTCGGCGTGCTGGCGGACGGGCCGGCCTCGCTGCGGACCCTCAGCGACATCACCGGGCTGTCCCGTGCGACCGTGCACCGGCTGGCCCTGGCGCTGGAGAGCATCCGGCTGCTGACCAGGGACGTGCAGGGCCGCTTCGTGCTCGGCCCGAGGATCGGGGAGCTGGCCGTCGAGGCCGGCCGGGACCGGCTGCTCGACGAGGCCGACCAGGTCCTGGCCGAGCTGCGGGAACGCACCGGGGCGAGCGTCCGCCTGTACCGGCGCCACGGCGATCTGCGGATCTGCGTGGCCTCGGCGGAGGGCCCCGGCACCGGTCGTCAGGCCCGGTCGGCGCTGAGCGTGGCCCTGCCGATGAAGGCCGGTGCGGGCGCCCAGGTGCTGCTGGCCTGGGAGGATCCGGAGGAGCTCACCCATGCGGTGCAGGGTGCCGGCTTCGGTGGCTTCACCCTGACGCGCGTCCGGCAGCAGGGTTGGGCGCAGAGCCTGGGGGCGGGCGAGCTGGGCTTCGCCGCGGCCGCCGTGCCGGTGCGCGGGGCCGCGCGGAAGGTGGTCGCCGCATTGGTGGTCGACGGCCCGGTCTCGCTGCTCTCCCGCACTCCGGGTCGGCTCTGCGGCGGCCTGCTGATCGACGCGGCGACGCGGCTCGGCCAGGGCCTGACCTGACCGGCCGTCCTTCGGCCGGCCGGGAATTCCCGGCGCCGGCTCGCGGGACCTGGCAGTAAGTTGCAGAAGGCTTGCCCCGGTCCCGCAGAAATCGATAGAAATCCGTACGGCAATTCATTGCGAATTCCTTGGAGACGGTGATGGCAAGAAAACTGCCGCGCTGGTACTTCTCGTTCAGCAGCGCGTACTCCTGGATGGCCTACCGGGACCTCACCGGGAGGTATCCCGATGTGGCGGAGGCGATCGACTGGCTGCCGTTCTGGGAACCGGACGACGCGCACCACGACCACCTGGAGTCCAGCGGCGTGCAACTGCCGTACGTGGCGATGTCCAGGGAGAAGTACCTGTACGTCCTCCAGGACGTCGGCCGGCTGGCCCGGGAGCGCGAACTGGAGATGGTCTGGCCGCTGGACCGGGCGCCCCGCTGGGAGGTCTCGCACCTGGCCTACCTGGTCGCCCGCGACCACGGCCGGGGCCGGGAGTTCATCGACCTGGCCTACCGCGCCCGGTGGGAGGAGGGCCGGGACATCTCCGACCCCGGTGTCGTCGCCGCCCTCGGCGGGGAACTCGGTCTCGACCCCCGGCTCCTGGGCTGGGCCTGGCAGGACCCGGAGGTGCGCAACCGCGGCCTGGAGGCGCTCAACGCGCCCTACCGGGACGGGGTCTTCGGGGTGCCGTACTTCATCGACGGCTACCAGCGGTTCTGGGGAATCGACCGCCTGCCCGGATTCGTCTCGGCGGTGCGCCACCGCATGGCGGCCGCCAGCGCCACCGCAAGCTGACCAACCTTCGTTCCACAACCATCCGACAGGAGCCCGATCATGGCGACCAACCCCTTCGAGGACGACAGCGCCTCCTACTACGTTCTGGTCAACGAGGAGAACCAGCACTCGCTCTGGCCCGCCTTCGCCGAGGTCCCGGCCGGCTGGACGGTCGTCCACGGCCAGGACGGCCGTGAGGCCTGCCTGGAGTACATCAACACCAACTGGACCGACATGCGCCCGAAGAGCCTGATCGCGGCGATGGGCGCCTGACGACCACTGGCGGCCGACGGCCTCCGCCGCCGCGCCGCCACGACCAGGCCCCGGTCCGACCCCACGCGGACCGGGGCCTTCCGCATGCCCGGTGACAGCTTGTTGCCAGCTTGTCGGGGAAGCCGGGCCCGCCGGACGGGACGGCTCCTAGGGTCGAGTTCGAACGACCGTACTGACGCCCCGCTGGAGGACCGATGACCGCCCTGACCGCCGACCTGCGGCCCGACTCGCTGGCCGGCCGCCTGGACGTCACCGACCCGGGCCTCACCGCCAGGTTGCACCGGGCCACCTCGGAGGCGGAGGTGCGGCTGCGCGCGGTCGCGGCCGACGTCCCCGATGCGCTCGTCGCGGACTGGTCCGGCTACCTGATCAGGGCCGGCGGCAAGCGGCTTCGGCCGCTGCTCGTGCTGCTCGCCGCCGAGTTCGGCGGCCGGCCGGGCGGTCCGGCCGGCACGGCGCCCTCGGAGCGCGTGCTGGACGCCGCCGCCCTGGTCGAACTGGTCCATGTGGCCTCGCTGCACCACGACGACGTGATGGACGGCGCGCGCAGCCGGCACGGCGTGCCCAGTGCCCCGGCCCGCTGGGGCAACCGCACCGCCGTCCTGCTCGGCGACCGGCTGCTCGTCAAGGCCGGCCGGCTCGCCGCGGACCTCGGCGACGACGTGGTCCGGTTGCAGGGGAAGGCCGCGGAGCGCCTGGTCCGCGGGCAGCTGCGGGAGCTGACCGGCCCGGGGGCGGAGGAGTCCCCGCTGGCCCACCACCTGGGAGTGATCTCCGACAAGACCGCCTCGCTGATCGCGCTCGCGCTGCGCCTGGGCGCGCAGCTGGCCGGCGCCTCTGAGCCGGCCGTCCGGGCGCTCGGCGAGTACGGCGAGCAGCTCGGCATCGTCTTCCAGCTCTCCGACGACCTGCTGGACTTCACCGCCGAGCCGGCCGAGTCCGGCAAGGACGCCGGCATCGACCTCGCCGCCGGGGTGCGCACCCTGCCGGTGCTGCTCGCGCTGAGCGAGGACGGGCCGCGCGCCGCCGAACTGCGCGAACTGCTGGACGGGGGGCCGCTGGTGGACGAGCGCGACCGTCGTCGCGCGGCCGCCCTGCTGCGCAGCTCCACCGCCGAGTCGCGCGCCCGCGAGCTGTTGCACGCGTACGCCGCGGACGCCCGCGAGGCGCTGGCCGACCTGCCGGACATCCCGGCCCGCCAGGCCCTCGACAACCTGGTCGCCCTGGTGGAGCACCGCACTTCGTAGCGCCGGAAGCCGAAAGACGAGGGACCGCCGGGTCGAAGCCGACCCGGCGGTCCCTCGTCGGTGGTGGTGACGGGTCAGCCCGTGGTGCGTCCGGTGGAGACCAGGACCGGCTCCTCGCCGGATCGCGCCGGCGCCTGCTCCGCCAGCCCCGGCCACCAGGCGCGGCGGCCCAGCAGGGTGGTGGCGGCGGGGACGAGGAACAGCGCCATCACGAAGGCGGTCAGCAGGATGCCGAACGCCACCGCGAAGCCCATCTGCTGCAGCATCGAGTTGTCGGCGAGCATCAGCACACCGAAGGTGCCGGCCAGGATGACCGCCGCCGCGCTCATGGTCGGCGCGGACCTCGCGATGGCGTGCCGGATGGCCTCGCGCGGGTCGCTGCCCTCGCGGATCTCCTCGCGCAGGCGGGCGACCATCAGGATGTTGTAGTCGGTCCCGATGGCTACCACGAAGAGGTAGACCAGCACCGGCAGGCTGAACAGCACTCCGTCCTCGCCCTTGAGGCCCTGGAAGAGCCAGACCGTTGCGCCGAGCGTTGCGGCGAAGCCGAGTCCGACCGAGATCATCAGGAACCAGGGCGCGACCACGCTGCGCAGCAGCAGGCCGAGGATCACCATGATGGCAAGCCCGGCGACCGGGAAGACGACCGTGTAGTCGTGCTCGACGGCGGTGCGGATGTCGGCCAGGACGGCGGAGGTGCCGCCGACCAGGGCCTTGGTACCGGCGGGCGCGGCGGCGTGGGCCTGGTCGCGCAGCGGGCCGTCGACGAGGTCGATCGCCTTGTCCTCGCTGGGGCGGTAGCTCAGCGAGACGCTGTACTGGGCGACCGAGCCGTCGGCGCCCGGTACGGGCTCCGAGACCTGGGAGACTCCGGCGATGCCGGCGAGCTTGTCGCGGTAGGCGGCCAGCTGCTCGGCGGGCAGCGCGCCGCCGGCGGTCTTCTCCAGGAAGACGGTGGTCGGCTCGGCGCGGCCGGCCGAGAAGCCGCTCTGGAGGTCGTCCATGGCCTGCACGGACTCCAGGGTCTTCGGCTGCGAACTGCTCATGTCGAAGGAGGGCTTGAAGCTGAGCGCGCCGACCGCGAGCACCACCAGCAGACCGCCGGAGACCGCAGCCACGACGGCCGGGCGACGCGCCGTCAGGGCACCGATCTTCTGCGGCAGCGCGTTCTTGGGCTCACGCCGCCAGGCCTTGGAGGGCCAGAAGGCGGCCCGCCCGAGCAGCGCGAAGACCGCGGGGACGAGGGTCACACCCGCCACCAGGCTGACGGCGACCGCGATGGCGAGCGCCGGGCCCATGGCGCGCAGCATGCCCATGGTGGAGAGGGTGAGTGCCAGGAAGGCCACCACCACGGCGCCGGCGGCGGAGGCGATGGTCTCGCCGACACGGGCGACGGCCTCGGCCATGGCGGGCCGCGGTTCCAGCCCGGCCCGCAGGAACTCCCGGTAGCGGAAGAGCAGGAAGAGCAGGTAGTCGGTGCCGACGCCGAACAGGACGACGATCAGCATGGTGGAGACGGAGCTGTCGGCGGTCAGGCCGAAGACGGAGCTGGCGGTGGAGATCAGCCCGATGGCGGTCAGGTAGACCATGGCGATGACGACCACCGGAAGCAGCGCGATCAGCGGGCTGCGGAAGATGACGCCCAGCAGGATGATGATCAGCAGCAGGGTGGCCATCATGATCATGCCGTCGGTGTTGCTGCCGGACTCCTGGGCGTCCAGCGCGCTGGCGGCCGGGCCGGTGACGCCGAGCTTGAGGGCGGTGCCGCTCAGCAGGTCCTTGGCGTCCGCCCGCAGCTGCTTGACGTCGTCGGTGACGGCGGGCTCGTAGATCTCCTTGGTGTCGGCGTAGATCTGCGCCAGGCCGATCTTCCCGTCGGGGGAGAACGCGGCCGGGTCCGACTCGACCTTCTTGAGGTGGGCGTACTGCTTGGCGCCCAGGCCCGCGGCGACCTTCGCCACGTCGGCCTTGTCGGCGTCGGTCAGCGTGGCGCCGTCACCGCGCTTGAAGACACCGATCGCGGCCGGCTGGTCCTGTCCCGGGAAGGCACGCTTCTCCAGGTCGGCGACCTGGACGGATTCGTAGTGCGAGGGCAGGAACTCGGCCTGGTCGGTGGTCGACTTGAGCTTGGGGGCCAGGGCGGTCAGCGCGACGGCCGCAACGAGCCAGGCTGCGACGACCAGCCACGGTCGGCGGACGACGAACCGTCCGATCCGTGTGAACATGACACTCCTTGTGGTCCGATGGCCCTCGAACGGGGTGCGAGCCCGCACGGCCACCCGAACTGATGGATGGTGCGCGACCGAAGTCCGCGACTGCAGAGGTGAGGCTGCAGCATCGCACCGCTGGTCTCCCGCACACCTGCGACGTGACAGCTTGTGGCCACTCGCCGCCGGCCGGGGGCGCGACCGGCGGCGGGCGGTTCAGCTTGCGGACCGCCGGCGGGCGAACCGTGGCGTCCCGCACCCGGGGTCCCTAACGTTCGACTGTCCGTCGGGAACAGCCGACCACCAGAAGGGGGGATGACCGGTGCCGGATGCCGCACTCACCGCGTCCACCGTGCGGGACCGGGTCGAGGTACCGCGGGGCCTGAGGACTGCCGTCCGCTCCGGCGGCGCCGGGGCCACCGGGGCCCGGCAGGCCGGCGAAAAGATGACGGTCCATCAGGAGTCCGACCCGCTCCGCGGCCCCGGGGCCCTGGCCGCGCAGGACCTGGCGGGTGCTCATCGGAGCGCCGGACAGGCCGGCCGCCAGGCAGATGCCGCTCCGGGCCCGGAAGGACGGGAGCCCGCCGGGGTGAGTGCCACCGCCCCCGGTGGGCCCGAACGGCCCGGGGCGCTGCTGCGGGTCCTGCGCGGAAGCCCGACGGCGGACGAACTGGCCGCCCTCGCGGCGGTGCTGGTCCTGGCCGCACGCCGCCGAGCCGAGCAGCCGCCGGCGCCGTCGCGGAGCCCGGTCCCGGCCCGCTGGACGCGTGCCGCTCCGCGCCCCCACCGGCTCTGATGCCCGGGGCGGGTGGCAGCTTCCTGTAACCCGGCTTGCCCGCCCGCGCGCAAGGCTGTTACGAACAAGGCAAATTGGAAGATCGAAGCGAATGCGGCCGAATCGCCGCGCGGCTGCGGCCGAGGGGAGGCGGCTGATGCTCCAGGTGGTGTTCAGGATCCTCGGGCCGCTGGACGTCCAGGTGGACGGGCGGCCGGTGCCGCTCTCCGGGGCCCGGCAGCGCACCATCCTCTCGATGCTGCTGCTCTCCGCCAATCGCGTCGTCTCGGTCGACACGCTCGCCGACGCCGTCTGGCAGGGCAGGCCTCCGAACACCTTCGTCAACCAGATCGCCATCTGCGTCTCCGGGCTGCGCAAGACCTTCAAGGCCGCCGTCGGCATCGACGACCTGATCGTCACCGTGCACCCCGGCTACCTGCTGGCCACCGGCGAACACCGCATCGACGCGGTCGAGTTCGAGGAGTTGGTCGCCGAGGCCAGGGCGGCGGCGCGGAGCGGGCGCAGCACCGAGGCGGCCGAGCTGCTGGAGGAGTCGCTCGGCATGTGGCGCGGCCCCGCCCTGGAGGGTGTGGTCGGCGAGCGCGTGGCGGCCGAGGCCACCCGGCTCGGCGAGCTGCGTCTGGCCGTCTACGAGGAGTTCACGGCGCTGCGCCTGGACCTGGGCCGCCACCGCGAGCTGGTCGGCGAGCTGACGTCCTTCATCAAGGAGAACGGGCTTCGCGAGCAGGCCAGGGCGCAGCTGATGCTCGCCCAGTACCGCTCCGGCCGGCGGGCCGAGGCGCTGGAGACCTTCCGGGAGGCACGCCGGCTCTTCGTCGACGAACTCGGCATCGAACCCGGCCCGCTGCTGCAGAAACTGCACGATGCCGTGCTCGCCGACGAGTCCTGGCTGACCGCGCCCACGGCCGCGCCGATCGAGGACGCCGCCCCCGGGCCGCCGCCCGCCGTCGTCGCTGCGGTGGCGATCCCCGCCCAACTCCCGGCCGACGTCGCCGCCTTCACCGGACGGGCCGAGGAACTGGCCATCCTGGACAGACTGCTGGCCGGTTCGGGCGACCGCTCGGTGCTCCCGGTCGGGTCGATCACCGGCATCGGCGGGGTCGGCAAGACGGCCCTGGCCCGGCACTGGGCGCACAGGGTGGCCGCGCGCTTCCCGGACGGCCAGCTCTTCGCCGACCTGCGCGGCTACGACGAGTCCGACGAGCCGCTCACCCCCAACGCCGTCCTGGACCGCTTCCTCCGCGCCCTCGGCGTGCCCGCCCCGGAGATCCCCGCCGACCTGGTCGAGCGCGCCGACCGCTTCCGCAGTGAACTCGGCGCCCGGCGGGTCCTGGTGGTCCTCGACAACGCCCGCTCGTTCGAGCAGATCCGCTGGCTGCTGCCCGGCACGGGCCGCCACTGCGTCCTGGTCACCAGCCGCGACCCGCTCGACGGCCTCGCCGGCGACTACGACTTCGTCCACCTCTCGCTCGGCGCGCTGGACCAGGCCGAGGCGGCCGAACTGGTGACCAAGGTGGTCGGCGGCGACCGGCTGGCGGCCGACCCGGCCAGCGTGGCCGAACTCGGCGCGCTCTGCGACCGGCTGCCGCTGGCCCTGCGGATCGCCGCGGCCCGGCTGGCCGGCAAGCCGCACTGGACGGTACGGCAGCTGGTGGACCGGCTGAAGGTCCAGCACCGCCGCCTGGACGAACTCAGCGAGGGCTCGCGCGGGGTGCGGGCCGGCTTCCGCCTCAGCTACCGCGGCCTGCCCGCCCAGGTCGCCCGGATGTACCGGCTGCTCGGCCTGCTGAACGTGCCGGACTTCTCCGCCTGGGTCGGCGCCGCCCTGCTGGACATCGACCCGCTGGACGCCGAGGACCTGATCGAGCAGCTGGTAGACGCCCAACTGCTGGAGGTGGTGGCCGACCGCCACAGCGGCCAGGTCCGCTACCGCTTCCAGGACCTGCTGCGGCTCTTCGCCTCCGAGTGCGCCCACGAGCAGGAGGACTCGTCGGCCCGGAGTGCGGCGCTGCGACGCGTCTTCGGCGGCTGGCTGTTCCTCGCCGAGGAGGCGCACCGCCGCATCTACGGCGGCGACTACACCGTCGTGCACGGCCCGGGGCCCCGGCACCCGCTGCCCGACGGGCTGGTCGGCGCGCTGGTGGAGGACCCGATGGAGTGGTTCGAGCGCGAGCGCGCCTCGATCGTCGGCATCGTCGACCAGGCCGCCGAGAACGGCGAGTCCGCGCTCGCCTGGGACCTCACCATGACCAGCGTCACGCTCTTCCAGAACCGCAACTACCCGGAGGAATGGCGTCAGTGCGCCGAACGCGCGCTCGCAGCGGCGCAGCGCACCGGCGACGCCCTCGGCGAGGCGGCGATGCTGCACTCCCTGAGCACCCTGGAGGTCGTCCAGTTCCGCTGGGAGGAGGCCGGCGCCCGGCTGGGACGCGCCCTGCGGCTGTTCGAGGAGCACGGCGAGCGGCGCGGCGAGGCGCTGGTCCGGCGCAACCTCGCCCTCTACGAGCGCAACCGGGGCAACCTGGCGGCGGCCCGGGAGGAGGGCTACCACTCGCTGGCCGGGTTCCGCGCGGCGGACGACCCCTACGCCGAGGCCCACGTGCTGGGCATCCTGGCCCGGATCGAGCTGGAGTACGGCGACCAGCGGACCAGCCTGGAGCTCACCGAGCAGGCGATCGCGATGCACCTCGCGGTGGGCTCGACGCGCGGTGAGGCACAGAGCACCGTCCGGCTGGCCGAGGTGCTGGTCAGCCAGGGCGAGGGGGAGCGGGCCGAGACGGCGAGCCGCCGGGCACTCGAACTCGTGCGCGCCACCGGGGACCTCCGGGGCGAGGCGCACTCGCTGCGCTGCCTGGGCGAGGCGCTGTGGAAGCAGGCCCGGCCGGCCGAGGCGGCCGACACCCTGCGTGAGGCGCTGGCGGTGGCCGTGCGGGTGTCGGACCGCTTCCTGGAGGCCCGGGTGGGCACGCTGCTCGCCTGCGTGACCGTGGTCCTGGGGGACCGGGTCGAGGGGGCCGGCCTCCTCGCCACCGCGGCCGCGCTCTTCGACGAGCTCGGCTCACCGGTCTGGCAGCAGCGGGTGGCCGGCCTCGACCGGGCCGTGCGGGGCGCCGGCGCCCTCGACTCCGAGCGGCTCTGGCAACTGCTGGAGGCGTGACCTACCAGCGGGGCAGGCCGTCGGTCCCCTGGTCCGCCCGGGTACTGCGGGCGACGGCGGTCCAGGGGTCGTCCGCGCGATCGTGGGTCATGGTCGGTCTCCTCGGTCTCTCGTGGGCCCCCGCCGGGCACGACCTTATGCGGAAGGGATTTTGACCCTCTTTCGAACCGGTTTCAAAGACCTGGGGCCGGGGGCGAAATCCACCCGACAGAGCGGCGACAGGCCGGCTCCGTACGGTCGGCCGGTCAGGATTTCCGCCGCGTGGAACGGGGTCAGCCCATGCAGTTCGTCGAGTCCCCGGATGCCGGGGAGGCCGCTCCGACCCTGGAGTTCCGCCTGCTCGGTCCGGTCGAGGCGGCGGCCGACGGCCGGGACGTCCCCCTGGACGGCGCCAAGCAGCGCTCCGTTCTGGCCGCCCTGCTGCTGGCCGGCGGCCGGCTGCTGCCCGACGACCGGCTCAGCACCCTGCTCTGGGGCTGGGACCCGCCGGCCACCTGGACGGCACAACTGCACACCTACGCCTCGCGGCTGCGCGGGCGGCTCGGGCCGCAGGTCACCCTGGTCCGCCGCGGCCCGGGCTACCGGCTGGACACCGGGCCGGCCAGGGTCGACCTGCGCGAGTTCGAGCGGGGCGCCGAGCTCGGCCGCCGCGCCCTGGACGCCGGCCACTACGCCCGGGCGGCCGAGCTGCTGTCGGCGGCGCTGGCACACTGGCGCGGCGAGCCGCTGACCGGCGTCACCGAGCACCTGGCCGAGAAGGAGCTGCCCCGGTTGGAGGAGAGCCGGCTCGCGGCCCTGGAGAACCGCATCGAGGCGGAACTCGCCCTCGGCGGCCACCGGGCGGCCGTCCCCGAGCTGAGCGGGCTGGTCGCCGAGCACCGGACCCGCGAACGGCTCCGCGGGCAACTGATGACCGCCCTGTACCGCTGCGACCGGCAGGGCGACGCCCTGGAGCTGTACGAGGCCGGGCGGCGGCTGCTCGCCGAGGAGCTGGGCGCGGACCCGGGGCCGACGCTGCGCCGGCTCCACCAGCAGGTGCTCACCGGGACCCTGCCCGGCCCGCCCGCGGCGGAGCGGCCGGCGGCCGTGGCCGTCCTCCCGGCCACCCGGACCGGGGGCGAGCCGTCGCCCACCGCTGCGCGCCCGGCCGAGGGCGGCGGAGCCTGGAGCGGGCTGGTTCCGGCGATGCTGCCGCCCGGCAGCGCCGACTTCGCCGGCCGCGAGCGCCCGCTGGCGGCGGTGCTGGACGCCCTGGGGGCCCGGCGCGCCCACGGAACGGATCCCGTCGCCGGGGGAGCGGCCGGCCCGGTGGTCCTGACCGGTGCCGCCGGCACCGGGACGTCCGCACTCGCCGTGCACGCCGCCCACCTCGCCCAGGCGGACTTCCCCGACGGCCGGCTCTACGCCGACCTGCGGGCGGCCGACGGCACCGCCGTCGACCCGGCCGACGTCCTCGCCCGCTTCCTGCGCGCGCTCGGCACCGACGAGCGCGCGATGCCGGAGGGCCTGGACGAACGCACCGAGCTGTACCGGAGCCTGCTCGCCGGCCGCCAGGCCCTGGTGGTGCTGGACAACGCCTCCGACGGCCGCCAGGTCCGCCCGCTGCTCACCGCCGACGCCCGCTGCCGCACGGTCGTCGCCGGTCGCGCGGTGCTCGGCGCGCTGGCGGGCGCCCGGACGGTCCGGATCGGTCCGCTCGACTTCCCCGACGCCTACCGGCTGCTCGCGACCGCCGGCCAGGAACGGGTGAGCGCCGACCCGGCCGCCACCGCCCGGATCGTCGAACTCTGCGACCGCCTGCCGCTCGCCCTGCGGATCTGCGCCGCCCGCCTGGCCGCCCACCCGCACTGGACACCGGCCCGCCTCGCCGACCGCCTGGCCCCGGTGGACCGCCGGCTGGACGAGCTGCGCTTCGGCGACCTCGACGTCCGGGTGCGCCTGTGCGCCGGCCTGGCCGGGCTCGACCCGGCTGCCCGCGCGGCCCTGCCGGCCCTCGCGCTCGACGAGGCCGACAGCTTCACCGTCGCCGACGCCGCCGGGGTGCTCCACGCGACCGAACCCGAGGCGGAGGAGGTGCTGGAGCTGTTGACCGGCGCTCGGCTGCTCACCGCCGCCGGCGACGACCGCGCCGGACTGCGTTACCGCTTCGCGCCGCTGGTCCGCCTGGTCGCCCGTGAGCAGCCCGTGGCCGCCCTCGTCGCCTGACGGCTCTCGGGCCGGGCTCTTCCGGCCGAGCGCCCGTTCCGCTTCTTGCGGGGCGGGCGCTCGGCGTTGCGCGTCCCGGCCGGCGCCGTCAGCCGCACCCACCGGCGTGTCCGACATCGAGACTGCGGGCCGGGAGCGGTGCGGTCGCCGCCAGCATGTCCGGGTCGCTGAGCAGAAGTTCGAGATCGAGGTAGAGCGGCAATTCCTGTTCGATCACGTTGGTGTTGCTGCTGATTGTCTCCACAATCGCCTCCGGTCCTCTCGCGGAATTCCTGGTCGCGAGAAGAGGATCGGCCCGGCGGCTATGGCCCCCCTATGAATCCTCTGCGGCCCGTCGGCGGCGGCGGACAGAAGTTTCATAGAAATCCTATGGGCCGCTCGGGCAACGTCCTGACGTGGATAGAAGCATCAGCGACGTGATAGTTCTCGGAGCCGGACCGGCGGCCTGGATGAGCGCCGCCTATCTCCGGAAGGAGCTCCAGGAGACTGTTTCAGTGACGGTCCTGGAGGAGGCGGACGCCGCCGCGGAGCCCAGCGTGGAAAGAGCGCTCCCGTCACTCCAGAACTGCTTCTTCGACATTCTCGGAATTGACGAGGACGACTGGATGCGTGCCTGCGCGGCCACGTTCAGCATGGCCGACCGCTATGTGAACTGGCGTACGGCGGGGCCCGTCGACGCCCGCCCGCGAGCGCTCCCGAGCGCCCGGGCCGATGCCTTCTACCACCCGTTCGGGCTGCTTCCCGAGCACGACCGGCTCCCGCTCTCGCACTACTGGCAGCACCGCCGGCACCGGGGCGAGACCACCGAGCCGTTCGACTACGCGTGCTTCCGCGAGCCGCCGCTGCTGGACGCCCGGCGCTCCCCGCGCTGGCTCGACGGCCGGCCCGCCACCCGCTACGGCTGGCATTTCGACCGCCGCGCCTTCACCCGCTACCTGCGTCGCCACAGCGTTGCCGTCCGGGGCGTACGACGGGTGCGCGGCGCCCTGGCCCGGGTCGAACAGGACGAGCGCGGCCACCTGACCGCCCTGCACACGGCCGCGGGCGAGCGGCTCACCGGCCAGCTCTTCGTCGACTGCTCCGCCGACCGCCGGCTGATCGGTGCGGTGCTGGCGGAGCCGTTCCTCGACCTGCGGGACCAGCTGCCGTGCGACGCCGTGGTGTCGGTGAGCGTCCCGCAGCCGGACGGCCGGCGCCGCGGCATCGAGCCGCACAGCACCCTGCTCGCGATGCCCGCCGGGCGGGCGGGGCTCTACCCGCTGCTGGACCGCGCGGGCGCCGACTACGTGTACGCGCGGGAGTTCGCCGGCGCGGCGGAGGCCGCCCGCGACCTCTGCCGGCTCTGGGGCCTGGACCCGGAGCGCACCGAGGTCGCGTACCACGAGCAGCCCGCAGGGCGCACCCGCCGTGCCTGGGTGCGCAACTGCGTGGCCGTCGGCCCGGCGGCCGGCGTGCTGGAACCCGGAGGGGCGGGCGGGCTGCACCTGGTGGTCCGGGCCCTCCAACTGCTGGTCGGGCACTTTCCCGGCGGGCCGCCCCAGCCGGTGCTCCAGGAGCGGTTCAACCGGGCGACGGCCTGCTCGTTCGACGAGGCGGGGGACTTCCTCCAGCTCCGCTACGGCTGTTCCCCGCGCACGGACACACCGTTCTGGAAGGCCGCCCGCGGGCTCGCGCTGTCCGGCGGCGCGCGCACCAGGACCGACCTCTACCGGGCCGGCCTGCTCGCCGGGTCGGTGCTCGCGGAGGAAGCCCGGTACTACGGGCACAGCACGGAGGAACCGCTCAGCCCGTGGAGCGACGCCGACTACTACTGCGTCCTCGCCGGGCTCGGCCTGGAGCCCGACGGCCCGCCGCCCGCCCTCGCCCACCGGCCCGAGTCGGTGCGCGGCGCGGTGCCGGTCTTCGACCGGGTGCGCCGCCAGCAGCGCAGCCTGCTGGAGACCCTGCCGGACGCCTACGCCTACCTGAGGCGCCTCCACTCACCGTGGAACGGCGGCGGGGCGGCCTGCTGAACGGCCGTGCGGAGCACCGGGAACGCCGGGAGGGCGCCCTCCGCGGGCCCGGCCGCACACGGGGTGCGACCGGGCCCGGAAAGGCCCCCTCGGGGCCGGACGGCTCGTCCGGTGCCGGGCTTCCGGCCGGCGGGGTCGTCCGCCGGTCAGCTCTCGATCAGCCGGGCGAAGACGACGGTGTCGAAGACGTCCTCCATCCGCACGGCGCGGCCGTCCCGGATGGTCCAGGAGTGGATGAACGGCAGGGTCTCGGTGTGCCCGCTCAGCGAGGTGACGGCGCGTACGCCGAACACCACCACGCGGTCGCCGGAGTGCACGAACTCCTGCGGCTCCAGCCGCATGCCGCCCAGCACGGTCGGTACCTTGGCCAGGAACTCCCGTACCCCGGCGTGGCCGTTCTTGGTGCCGCCCAGCCCGTACGCGGCCAGGCCGTCCGGGTGGACCCACTCGATGTCCGCGTCCATGGTCGCCAGCAGCGCGGCCAGGTCGCGGTCGTGGAAGGCCCGGTACGCGGCGTGGATCGTTTCGAGGTTCTCGGACTCTCGGGACATGTGCTCGATCTCCTCAGCTGCGGACGTGCTCGGGGTAAAGGGCTTCGAGGGTGTGGCGGATGCCGTCGCGCCAGCCGACCTCGCAGGGACCGGTCAGCCGCCGGCGCAGCGTCGGGTCGAACTGGTAGGTCTCCCGGGTGACGGCGCTCGGCACGAGGTCGGCCCGGACGCCGGTCAGCTCCTCGATGTAGCGCACGCAGTCGGTCATCCCGACCGACTCGTCGCCGCCCCAGTTGACCAGGGTCGCGGGCAGCGACGCCGCCTCCCACAGGAGCGGCACCTGGCGTACCAGGTCGCTGGTGTGGAGCAGCGAGCACCAGTTCTGCCCCTCCAGCGGCACCGGGATCGGCTCGCCGGCGAGCATCCGCTTGAAGTAGAGCATCGGCACGCCGCCGTAGCCGCCCGGGCCGTACGCGATGTTGAGCCGCGCGATGGTCGCCGGCAGGCCGAGTACCTGCGCGAACGCCCGGACCGTGCCCTCGGTGGCGATCTTGCCCACCGGATAGGCGGGCAGCCAGTCGGCGACGCCGTCGATCGGGTCGTCCTCGGTGTACTTGTGGTCGAGCGTGCGGCGGGCGTACAGGGCGCCGGTCGACACGTACAGGAAGGACTCGGCGGTGCGGCAGTGCGACATCAGCCGGCCGGTGGCCGTGGCGTTGACCTCGATCGTGGCGTTGACGTCGCCGTCGCCGCCGCGCTCGACGGCGGAGTGGATGACGTGGGTGAAGTCCTCCGGCAGGCCCTTGAGCGCGTACGGGTCACTGTCCGCCATGTCCCAGCGCCAGGTGGTGATCCCCTGCGCCCGCAGTTCGTCCGCCACGCCCGGGGTGCCGAAGCGGCCGATGCACCAGACGTCGTTCTCCGCGGCGAGCGCCTCCGCCACCGGCCGGGCGACCTGCCCGGTGCCGCCGGTCACCAGGATCTTCTTGCCCCTCACTTGCCCTCTCCCATCGCCCGGTCCAGCTCCTTGCGCAGAATCGCCTGGAAGGCCGCCACGTGCTGCGGCCCCATCAGCGTGTAGTGCTCACCGGGGACGTCCACGTACCGGTTGGGACCGTCCGTGAAGTCGTCCCAGCGGCGCAGCTCGTTCTCCAGCCAGTCCTCCTTGCTGCCCCGCAGCGGCACGGCGTAGAAGACCGTCATCTCGCGGACCCTTCCGCCGGGCTGGTACTCGCGGCCCAGATCGGTGAGCCGGTCGGCGATCTCCGCCCAGGCGCCGAACCGGTCGGCGTCCAGGTCGAGTTCGGCGATCCGCTCGGCCGGGGCGACGGCGAGCAGGCGAGCCAGCTGCTCCTCCCGGGGCAGCCCGCGCAGCAGGCCTGGCAGCTCCCGCGCCTGCCGCTTGTCGACCAGCGCCATGAAGAAGGCCAGGTTGACGGCGGTCTCGGCGAAGTCCAGCTCGTCCATCCGGTACTTGATGTGCGGCGGCAGGTTGAAGCTGCCGACGAAGTCGACGCGCTCGCCCTGCTCCTCCAGCACCTTGGCGATCTCGAAGGCGACGGCACCGCCGTAGGAGTAGCCGGCGACGGCGTACGGGCCGTGCGGCTGCCGGGCCCGGATCGCGGCCACGTAGGTGTCGACCATCTCCTCGAAGGTCCGGAACGGCTTCTCGCCGTCGTTGAAGCCCCGGGCGCGCAGCGCGTAGAACGGCCGGTCACCCACGAAGTACTGGGCGAGGTTGACGAAGACCAGCACCTCGCCGACGCCGGGGTGGACGCAGAACAGCGGTGTCTTGTCACCGCTCAGCTGCATCGGCACGATCGGGTCGAAGTCGGGCTCACCGGGCCCCCGCGGCCCGGTGAGCCGGGCGGCGAGCGACCGGACGGTGGGTGAGGTCAGGACGGTGATGATCTGCAGACCGGGCACACCCAGGCGCTGCGCCACCAGGCTGCGCAGCCGCAGGATGTCCAGCGAGGTGCCGCCGAGGTCGAAGAAGCTGGCGGTGGCGCTGATCAGGGCCGGGTCGATGTCGAAGAGCTCGCCGTAGATCCCGGCGAGGACCTGCTCGGTCTCGCCCTCCGGCGCGGTGTGACCGCCGAGTCGACGCAGAGTCAACTCCCTTACTGCGTGCACCTCCTGCTCGTATCGGCCGGTCTCCAACCGGTTGCGCATCAGCGAGCGCTGGATCTTTCCGAGGCTGGTCTTGGGAAAGGCCTCGGCGGGCAGCGGCAGGATCAGGGCGGGCCGGAAGCCCCACTGCATCACCACGCTGCTGCGCACCGAGGCCAGTACCCGGTAGAGGCCGGCCTCGTCCTCCCATGGCACCTCCGGGCGGAAGGCGATCACCAGCTGCTCGGTGTCGCTGCCGGCCGGGCGGGTGGGGAACGCCGCGACGTAGGAACAGGCGACACCGTCCAGCCGTTCCAGCACGGCCTCGATCTCGTGGCTGAAGTAGTTGACGCCGTTGACGATGACGCTGTCCTTGCTGCGGCCGACGAGGGTGAGCCGCCCGCCGTTGATCCGGCCGAGGTCGCCGCTGCGGAACCAGCCGTCGGCGGTGAAGGCCTCCCGGGTCGCCTGCTCGTTGTTGTGGTAGCCGTGGGTGATCATCGGGCCGCTCAGCTGGAGCTCGCCCACCTCGCCCTCGGGCAGCGCGCGGTCCTCGTCGCCGGCGACCCGGATCCGCAGCCCGGCGACCGGGGTGCCGAGGCTGGCGAACTCCTCGCCCTCGTCGGCCTGGGGGAACGCGAGCGAGTAGATGCTGCCGGCGCAGGTCTCGGTCATGCCGAACGCGGGCCAGAGCGCGGTGGGGGCGAGCCCGTACGGCGCGAACCGCTCCAGGAAGGTCCGGCCGGTGGCGCAGACCACGGACTCGCCGCCGCTGACGATGTGCCGCAGTCCGGTCAGGTCAAGCTGCTCCAGCTCCTCCTCCGGCGCCCGGTCGGCGGCGGAGTTCAGCAGTCCCAGAAGGAAGTTGGGGGTGAAGGTCATGGTCACCCGGTGCTCGGAGGCGAGCCGCAGGAACTCCAGGGGCTCCCCGAGGACGACCTGCGCCGGCACGTGGACCTGGCGGCAGCCGGCCGAGAGCGGCAGCAGATGGCACTCCAGCAGGGCGGCGACATGGTCGAACGAGACCCAGTTGAGGCTGGTGTCGGCGGCGGTGAGGCGGTGGTAGCCGTTCTTTCCGGCCATGGACGCCAGCAGGTTGGCGTGGCTGAGCCTGACCGCCTTGGAGTCGCCGGTCGAGCCGGAGGTCAGGACGAGGACGGCCACGTCCTCCGGCGCTGCCCGGTGCAGCTCTTCGGCGGGTTCCGGCGCGCCCTCGGACAGGGACGCGAGGGTGGCGACGGCAAGGCCCTCCACCGCGGGCAGCTCGGCCGCGAGGCTCTCGCTGGTGATCACCAGAGGCTGGTCCAGCAGTCCGTTGACATGGGTGAGTTGGGCAGTCCAGCGGGCCTGGTCGCCGCGCAGCGGCGCCATCGGGCAGGGGACGAATCCGCCGAGTACTGTGGCCCAGAACGCGGCGAGGAAGTCGGGCTGGTGCTCCAGCAGGAGCACGACCTTGTCCCGCGGCCGGACTCCGCGGGCCCGCAGGCCGGCGAGCACGCGGCGTGCCTCCTGCAGCAGTTCGATGTGGCTCTGGTCGCGGTACTCGGATCCGGCCCTGCCCGAGCAGTAGCGGATCCCGGTGCCGGGGTGTTCGGTCGCGGCGCGAAGTAGCAGGTCGCCGATCGTCTGTGGGGGGATTTCCATGGTTTTCTCCAGTGCCTTGGCTGTCGGTTCGGACGGGCGGTGGAGCGGGAGAAGGCCGTTTGCCGGTCGGTTCCGGTGTGACGGCGGACCATTCGGGGAAGTCGAAGAGGGAGGAATGGGACAAAGGAAGTGAGCAGGCATCATTTCCGCGGTTCGCGGTGGGTCAGCCGGTCACTGTGGGGCTGCTGTGGTCACGGGGAGAAACCGTAGGTCGGCTCCCGGTCGGGGCAACGGGCGCTGGCCTGAAGCGGCGCCGGGTGCTCACGGCATGTGAGGGGCGGATCGCCGCCGGTGCCGAAAGCGGAGCGAGTGGCTGTCTCTTGTGCGAGGAGTCGGCAACTTGCTGACGGACCATCGGATACGCCGATGCCGCGGAGAGCGTTCTGCTATACGCGGGCGTTACTGAACGCTGTCTCTCGTTGACTGTGGCAGGGACACAAACTAGTGTTAAGGCGATCTTTGTCCTGTTCACGCGAATCTGGTTCATTCCTCAACAGCCGGCTCGACCCGACAAACGGTGTCCGAAAACCGCTTGGCGGAATCGACGGTTGTCATCGCGTGTATAGGGAGCAATACGGGGTGGATCAACGGGGGCGGTGACGGTGGTACAGACATCAGGTGTGGGCGCGTCGGAGGCGGGTGTCCCGCGGGCGCACGCGGAGCATGTGGAACAGGCGCTGTTACAGGCCCGGGCCCTGATCGAGTCGACCGTCTCGTTGCACCGGCAGAGGGCCGGCGGTCATCCTCTCGTGACACGGACCGACGCCGACGCGATGGGTGGGGCCCTGGACGAACTGGTCGGCGGTACCCGCCGGGCGGTGAGCCTGACACTCACCGCCACAAGCGAGTTCGCCACCCTGGCGACCCAGGCGCTGACCCGCCTGGCGGTCCACTGGACGTCCGACTCCGTCCGCTCGGGTGCGGACCCGGTGGCCGAGGGCGCAGTGGTGGTGCGGGTGCTCTGCTCCGACGCCGCGACCGAAGCCGCCCTCGCCCTGGCCCGGCGGCTGAAGGGGCTCCGGGTCGAAGTGCGCATCTCCGAGGCCGAGTTGCGCGAGGCGCTGCTCGTCGACGGCCGCGGCGCACTGGTCCGCTCGGCGGCGCAGGACTGCGCCGGCCATGCCGTCCTGGTGAAGGATCCGGCCGTGGTTCGCGCCCTCGACCTGCTCGTCGCCGGCGCCTGGTCGCGTGCCCGGCCGCTGCTCGACCACCTCGGCCTGAGCCCGAAGCTCGGCAAGGAGCCGACCAGGCGCATCCTGGAGATGCTCCGCGAGGGCCACACCGACGAGGCGGCCGCGCAGGAGCTGAACGTCTCACTCCGCACCTACCGCCGTCACGTGGCCGAGATCATGCGCGAACTCGGTGCCACTTCCCGCTTCCAGGCGGGCGTCCGAGCCGTCGAGCTGGGGCTTCTCTCCGCGACCGGCTGACCGGTCCGGGCGGATGCCCCGGTACCGGCCAGGAGTGTGCCCGCCCGGCGGGCCGAATCGAGCAGAACTGTTGAAGGGATCCATGGGCGACGTGTCGAACCGGGCCGGTGACGAGCTGGAGGAGGCCCTGCTCGGGGTGAGCGCGCTGATCGAGTCCACCGTCGTGATGCACCGCGACCGGTACTCGGCGGACCGGCTCGTCACCTCGGTCGGCGGCCGCTACGGGGCCATCCTCGACACGGCCGAGGAGATGATCGCGGGGGCCCGGACGAGCATCGAGATCATGCACGCCCGCCGGCTCCAGGGTGAGGACCGGGAGGAGCGCGCCGAGCGGGATCTGCTCTACAACGCGGACCCCGCCGTCGGAGTGCGGCTGCTCACCGCCCCCGACCTGCTCGACGAGGGCTTCGTCCGCGAGCAACTCGGCCGGGACCACCCCGTCGCGATCCGGGTGGCCAGGGTCCCCCCGCTCCAGGCGATCATCGTCGACCAGACGGCCGCGTTGGTCGTCACCGGGTCGGTGGCCGCCCGTCACTCCTCGGTGATCCGGGTGCCCGAGGTGATCCATACGCTCCGCATCCTGTTCGAGAACGTCTGGCGCACCGCCGTGCCCGCCAACGAGCGGATCGTCTTCGGCGACCGTACGCGTGCCGCTTTCGCCCGCCAGATCCTCGGCGCCCTGCGGGCCGGCGTCACCGACGAGGTCGCCGCCCGCGACCTGACCGTCTCGGTGCGCACCTACCGGCGCTATGTCGCGGAGATCATGACGCTGCTGGGCGCGTCCTCCCGCTTCCAGGCCGGGGTCCGCGCGGCCGAGCTGGGTCTGCTGCCCCCGGCCGGTCCGGACGGCCGGCCCGTCCCGGCCCGTCCCGGCCCGGACCAGCCCCGCACCGGCTGAGCCCGGGCCCCGGCTGGGGGCGACACCTTCCTGACAGCGCGGTTGTTGTGACAATCGGCCCGCTGCGAGACTCCTGGTGGATGACGTGGATTCACGTCCCGGCCCGGCTGCACGGTCGTCGGCATCGTCGCGGCCGCACAGAGGAGGGCAACTCGTGCATCAGGTGGTCTTCCGGGTCCTGGGCCCGCTCGACATCCAGGTCGACGGCCGGGCGGTCCCTCTCCAGGGCGCCCGGCAGCGGGCCATCATGTCGATGCTGCTGCTGGCACCGGACCGGGTGGTCTCCGTCGCCGCGCTCGCCGACGCCGTCTGGCACGGCCGGCCGCCCACGACCGCCCGCAACCAGATCGCCATCTGCATCTCCGCGCTGCGCAAGACCTTCAAGGCCGAGGCCGGTGCCGGCGACATCCTCGTCACCGGCCACCCCGGCTACCTCCTGCACACCGGCCCCCACCGCATCGACGCCGTGGAGTTCGAGGAGTGCGTGACCGCCGGCCGGGAGGACGCCCGGCGCGGCCGGCCGGACGAGGCCTGCGAGCGGTTCCAGGAGGCGCTGGCGATGTGGCGCGGGCCCGTCCTGGAGGGCATCACGGCCGAGCCGGTCGAGGTCGAGGCCGCCCGGCTCGCCGAACTGCGCCTCAACGTGTACGAGGAGTACACCGGAATCCGCCTGCAACTGGGCCGCCACCGCGAGCTGGTCGGCGAGTTGAGGGCCTTCCTTCGCGCCCACCCGCTGCGCGAGCAGTCCATGGCGCACCTGGTCCTGGCCCAGTACCGCTCCGGCCGGCGCGCCGAGGCGCTGGAGACGTTCCGCGAGGGCCGCCGGCTGCTGGCCGAGGAGCTCGGCATCGACCCGGGCCCCGCCCTCCGGCGGCTGCACGAGGAGGTGCTGGCCGACTCGCCCAGGCTCACCGGGCCCGCCGAGGCCGTCACGCTCTCCCCGGTCGCCGCCGCTCCCAGCCACCTCCCGCCGAACGTTGCCGCCTTCACCGGCCGCCGGGCCGAACTGACCACCCTCGACCACCTGCTGAACCACGTCGACGGCGACAGCCTGCCGGTCGGCTCGATCGCCGGCACCAGCGGCATCGGCAAGACCGCCCTCGCCGTCCACTGGGCGCACCAGGTCGGCGCCCACTTCCCGGACGGCCGGCTCTTCGCCGACCTGCGCGGCTACGACGAGGAGGCGCCGTACCGCCCGGCGGTGATCCTCGACCGCTTCCTGCGCGCGCTCGGCGTGCCCGGCCCGCAGATCCCCGCCGGCGAGAACGAGCGCAGCGCGTTGTTCCGCAGCGTCCTCGACGGCCGCCGGGTGCTGATCGTGCTCGACAACGCCCGCTCCTTCGAGCAGATCCGCCCGCTGCTGCCCCGCAGCGGACGCTGCTGCGTCCTGGTCACCGGCCGGGACACCCTGGGGGGTGCGCTCGCCGGGGACTACGCCTTCGTGTCGCTGCACCTCGGCCCGCTCGGCCAGGCCGAGTCCGTCGCGCTGCTCGCCCAGGTCACGGGGGACGACCGGCTGGCCGCCGATCCGGTGGGCGCCGCCCGGCTCGGAGAACTGTGCGACCGGCTGCCGCTGGCCCTGCGCATCGCCGCGGGCCGGCTCGCCGCGAAGCCGCACTGGCCGGTCCGGTCCCTGGTCACCCGGCTGGAGGACCAGCACCGGCGCCTGGACGAACTCAGCCAGGGCGAACGCGGTGTACGCGCCGGCTTCCGCCTCAGCTACCGCGACCTGTCGCCCTCCGCCGCGCGGATGTTCCGCCTGCTCGGCCTGCTCGGCGTGCCCGACTTCGCCGCCTGGACCGGCAGCGCCCTGCTGGACACCCACCCGGTGACGGCCGAGGACCTCATCGAGCAACTGGTCGACGCGCAGCTGCTGGAACCCTTCACCGCAGGAGCGGGCCTGGTCCGCTACCGGTTCCAGAACCTGCTGCGGCTGTTCGCACGCGAGTGCGCGCTGGCGGAGGAGGGCGAGGAGGTGCGCCGGGCGGCGGTCCACCGCGCGTACGGCGCCTGGCTCGGCCTCGCCGCGCAGGCACACCGGCGCCACCATCCCGAGGACGGCCGCGCCGTCCGCGGCCCAGCCGGGCTGCACGCCCTGCCGGGCGAACTGGTGGACAGTCTCCTGACGGATCCGCAGGAGTGGTTCGAGAGCGAGCGTGCCTGTCTGACCAGTGTCCTCGGCGCGCTGGAGGCCGAGGCGGTCCTGCGCGACACGCTCTGGGCCGACACGCCCTGGGCCGATACCCGGGAGCTGCCGGCGTCCGTCCGTCCGTGAGCCGCGCCGTCCGCGGGGCCGTAAGTGCCTCGGCCCGGCGGGCCGTTCGGCCGGCGGCACCGGTCACACCCAGGGGTCGTCGTGCATGGCCACCGCCACCACGGTGGAGGACACCTGCGCTGACCCGGCCTGGTCGGTGCCCTGGGAGGGCAGGGCGACCGTGACCGCTCCGGCGACCGCGAGGAGCATCGCCGTACGGGTGACCAGCTGGGCGAGGCGGGCGCGGGTCCGGGCGGTGAAGGCGCTGCGGTTCACGGGATTCTCCTCGGGCTCCTGGGGCAGGCGCTCGGTGCCTGCGACCTCATGCCGAGAACGCTACGGACGGCCGATTCCGGGGCCCTTTCGAAACGCTTTCACAGGCCTTCGTCGTCGCTCCGCACCTTCGGCCGGGTTTCTTCCTGCTCGTCCTGGTGCGAGACGATCAGTTCGGTGAGTACGTCGATGTACGCGGCCAGCACCTCGGCCCAGGGTGTGTCGCCCTGCTGGAGCTGCGACTCCTGCTCGCAGGCGTTGTCCTGCTCGATCCGGTCCAGGACGGTCAGCGGGTGGGGGACTCGAACTTCGTCGACCCGGTCGTCGTGCATTTCTCCTCCTGAGCGTGGAGCCGGTTGTGTCGTAATCCCCGTAACGCCGAGCTTGGGGGGCCAGGGTATGGCGCACCTTTAATCAACCTATATTTCTGCGGCCCGTGCCTCGGCGCGGCACTCCGGACAGGTGGGCCCGGGCCTTCAGGTCACTACCACGCCCCAGGGCAGCGCCTCGGCCGCTCGGGTGGCCGGGTCCACCGTCGCCGGCGTGACCGCGCCGGGGCTCCGGGCCACCGGTGGACCACGACGGGGCTGCCGGTACTCCGCGGCGGGCTGCTGCCGGCCCCGCCGATGCGCAAGAACCGGGACCTGCCCTCGGGACCGGCGCTCGTGGATCGGATCGTACGATGACTACTTCGCTGTCCTGCCGTCTCCTCACCTTCCCTTTCCCTCCCACAGCTCGGACCGATCACCGATGCCGCTTCCCAAGGCCGAACTCCACCTGCACATCGAAGGCACCCTGGAGCCCGAACTCGCCTTCGCCCTCGCCGCGCGGGGCGGCGTCACCCTCCCGTACGCCGACACCGAGGAGCTGCGCCGCGCGTACTCCTTCACCGACCTGCAGTCCTTCCTGGACCTCTACTACGCGCTGATGGCCGTGCTGCGCACCGAGCAGGACTTCGCCGACCTCGCCGACGCCTACCTGGCCCGGGCCGCCGGGCAGGGCGTGCGGCACGCCGAGATCTTCTTCGACCCGCAGGCGCACACCGCCCGCGGCGTGCCGATCGGCGTCGTGGTGGAGGGCCTCGGCCGCGCGCTGGACCGGAGCGAGGAGCGGTACGGCATCAGCACCCGGCTGATCATGTGCTTCCTGCGGGACGAGTCCGCCGAGTCCGCACTGGAGACCTTCGAGGCCGCCCGCCCGTACTTCGGCCGGATCACCGGCATCGGCCTCGACTCGGCCGAGGTCGGCCACCCGCCCGCCAAGTTCCGTGAGGTCTACCGCCTCGCCGCCGAGGCCGGCCTGCACCGCGTCGCCCACGCCGGCGAGGAGGGCCCCGCCGCCTACATCACTGAGGCCCTCGACATCCTCGGCGTCGAGCGGATCGACCACGGCCTGCGCTGCCTGGAGGACCCGGACCTGGTCGACCGCCTGGTCCGCGAGCAGATCCCGCTCACCCTCTGCCCACTCTCCAACGTCCGCCTCCGCTGCATCGACACCCTGGCCGACCACCCCCTCCCGGCCATGCTCGCCGCCGGCCTCCTGGTCACCGTCAACTCCGACGACCCCGCTTACTTCGGCGGCTACGCGGACGACAACTTCCGCGCCGTCGAGGAGGCCCTGAAGCTCGACCGCGAGAAGCTGCGCCTGCTCGCCGCGAACTCCTTCCGCGCCTCCTTCCTGGACGAACCCCGCCGCGCCGCCCTCCTTGCCGAGGTGGCCGCCTACGAGTTCGAGCCCGCCGGCGTCTGACGGGCGCCGCCCTCCCGGTCGTAGTGGAGGAGGACGACGCCGTTGGGGAATGGGCGGGTGTCCAGGAGCGTGAGGTCGTCGTGGTGGGCGGTGGTGGGGAAGAGGGGGGTGCCGCGGCCGAGGCGGACGGGGTGGACGTAGATGCGGTACTCGTCGACCAGGCCGTGGCGGAGGAAGGAGGCGGCCAGGTCGGCGCCGCTGAGGACGACCTTGCGCATGGCGGCCTCGCCGGGTCGTCGCCGCCCCCGGGCCGGCGTGGGCCCGGGGGCGGCGGGGAGATCAGACCAGGGTGCTCCAGTAGTACCAGAACCGGTTGAGGATCAGCAGCGCGATCACCGCGTACCAGAGCGCCGGTACCACCCAGTGGTAGCGGGCGGCCTCCCGGACGGCCGGGCGCAGCCGGGCGCCGACGGGGATCACGCCGGAGCGCAGGTTGTGCAGGGTGGTGTACCAGAGCAGCGGGATCATCGCCGCCCAGACCACCATGCAGTAGGGGCAGAGTGCGCCGATCCGGTACAGCGCCTGGTACATCAGCCAGGTCACGAAGCCGATCCCGAACACCGTCCCGGCCTGGAGGCCGAGCCAGAACCAGCGCCGGTACGCCGCTCCGGCGAGCAGCCCGGCGCCGATCGCGATGACGACGCCGAAGCCGACCAGGCCGAGCAGCGAGTTGGGGAAGCCGAAGGCCTCGGCCTGGTCGCTGCGCATGATCGAGCCGCAGCTGATGATCGGGTTGATGTTGCAGTTGGGGACGTACGACGGGTCCTTCAGCAGCCGGATCTTGTCCAGCGTGAGGACGGCGGAGGCGAACAGCCCGACCGCGCCGCCGATCAGCAGCAGGAGGGCGAACGGCCGGCTCGCGCCGTAGGTGCGTGCGGGGGCGGCGGAGGTCATCCGGTCACCTGCTTGACCATGGCGGTGAACTTCTCGGGCGCGACGGGCGCGCCGCCCGCGAACACCTCCAGCTTCTGTCCGTCCAGCTTCACGGTCGGGGTGCCGCTGACGCCGCTCTTGTCGAAGGCCTTGCCGACCTGGTCGGCCCAGGGCGCGTAGGTGCCCTCCTGGACGGCCTTGACGAAGGCGTCCGTCTTCAGGCCGGGGACCTGTCCGGCCAGGTCGAGCAGGCGGTTGACATCGGCGAATCCGTCGTTGCGCTCGTCCGGCTGGTTGGCGTACAGCACGTCGTGGAACTGCTTGAACTTGTCGACGCCCTCGTTGAGCGCCGCGCCCGCGGCGGCCAGCGCGGTGCGCGAACCCTTGCCGCCGAGGCCCTGGTCCAGGAAGGTCGCCAGGTGGTACTCGATCTTGTAGGTGCCGGCGTCGGCGAGCTGCTGGACGGTCTTGCCGTTGGTGGTCTCCAGCTGCTCGCAGTACGGGCAGCGGAAGTCCTCGTAGATCTCCAGGGTGTGCGGGGCGTCGGCCTTGCCGTAGGTGATCACGGTGCCGTCGGCGCCGCTCGCGTTGGCGGGGGTGACCAGCGGGCCGTTGGCGGCCGCGTCGCCGGAGCCGGAGGAGCCGCCGACGGCGAAGGCCACGCCGGCCGCGAGTGCGAGCACGGCGGCGGTGGCGGCGCCGACGACCGTCCGGCGGCGGATCCTCGCGGACCGCTCGGCGTGCTCGCGCTCCTCCCGCATCCGCTCGGTGGCGGCGCGCCGGGCGGCGTTCCCGGTCTGCTTCTCGCCGGTCCGCTTCTCGCCGGTCCGCTTCTCGCTGGTCTTCTTCTCGGCGGCGGCGGGGGTCTGGGGCTTCTTGCTCATGGTGGGGTGTCGTCCTGTGCTCTCGGTCCGGTGCTCCGTGCGGGGAGCGGGGCAGGCGCGCGTACGGGCGCGCGGCGAGGCGACCGGCGGAGAAGCGGAAGGGTCTCTCAGCAGGCCGGGGCGGGCCTGGGCGGTCCACGGCGGACGGCCGGGCGGAGCAGGACGGACTCGGCCGGGACCCGGACCCGGCTGGCGCGCGGGAAGGGCATCCGGGCCACCGGGCGGGCCGGTACGGGCGCGGCGAGCAGCAGTCGCAGCCGGCGGCCGGCCGCGGCCGGGAACCGCTGCGCGAAGTCGCCGAGGATGCGCACCGACCGGGCGAGGCCGGTCACCGCGGCATCCGCACGGCGCAGCCAGAAGGCGGCGGCCAGCGCGATCGCGGTGTGCAGGGCGAGGAGCAGCAGGACGCCGGCGGACTGGGGGACGCCATGGCCCAGCAGGAACCCGCCGAGCGAGCCGCCGCCGCAGAGCAGCGGTTCGAAGCCGCGGGCGGAGCCGGGCGGCAGCGAGGGGCAGGTGGTCTGGGCGAGGTCGAAGAGGGCGCTCAGGCCCAGCTCCAGCGGCAGGAAGACCGCGGCGATCGCCGGGTAGCCGCATTCGGAGCCGGCGAGGGCGAAGGCCGCCGCGAAGACGGCGCCGCCGGCCACGGCCAGCGTGCCGAGCGGCAGCGGGCGGCCGGTGACCAGCACCTGGCCGAGCCCGGCGAGCAGCACGACCAGCGCGGCGAAGATCGCCGCGCGGAGCGTCCTGAGGCCCGGGCCGCCCTGGCCGGTGTGCGTCTGCATGGCATCCGAGTCTGCCACAGGTTGAATGGTGGACGACCGGGCCGGAGGTCCGCTGTGGGGATCCTCACCACCGCCCCTGAGCTGGGCTTATGCGTCCTTTACGGGCTCGGGGTGCGGGGTGCGGGCGGCCGCGACCCGGGTCTCGACCAGTTGCCGGAAGAGCTCCAGGTCGGCCCGGACGACGCGCTCGACCGCCCCGGCGAGGGCGAAGCCGCGCGCCCCGCCGAACACCTCGTGCACCGCCTCCGGGTCGTACTCGACGCGGATCTGCAGCCGGGTGTGGTGCCGGCCGAGCGGGAGCAGGGCGAAGGCGCCGTGCAGGTCCAGGCCGTCCAGCGTCCGCCAGGCCATCACCCGGCCGCGGCCGTGGTCGGTGATCTCGGTCTCCACGTCGAGTTCGGCGCCGGCGATCTCCACCCCGAGGTGCGCGAGGTTGCGGCCGTGCGGGTGGGCGCTGCGCACACCGCCCACGAAGTGCGGGTAGTCGTGGACCCGGTGCAGTTGCTCCCAGGCCGCCAGCACCGGGGCTTCGATGTCGATCTGTTCCTCGAGCGTGCTCATCGCGGGGGCGGACCTCCTAGGGCGATCGCCCTGCCGGGCGCCGGGCACCTCCAGCCTGCGCCTGCCGGTGGTGGACAGGCAAAGGACGGAGCGCTGCGCGAGACTGGGCGCATGCCGGAGCTGCCCGAGGTCGAGGCCCTCACCGCCTTCCTGTCCGAGCGGCTGACCGGGCGGGTGATCGCCCGGGTGCAGCCGGTGGCGATCAGCGCGCTCAAGACCTACGACCCGCCGGTGACGGCGCTGGAGGGGCGGACGGTCGGCCCGGTCACCCGGCACGGCAAGTTCCTCGACATCGAGGCGGGCGGCCTCCACCTCGTCGTCCACCTGGCGCGGGCCGGCTGGCTGCGCTGGAAGGAGAGCCTGCCCGCCGAGCCCCCGCGCCCGGGCGGCAGGAACCCGCTCGCGCTGCGGGTGCGGCTGGAGGGCGACGCCGGGGACGGCTTCGACCTCACCGAGGCGGGCACGAAGAAGGGCCTCGCGGTGTACGTGGTGCAGGACCCGGCGGAGGTCCCCGGCGTTGCCCGGCTCGGCCCGGACCCGCTGGACCCGTCGTTCACCCTGGCGGCGTTCACCGCGCTGCTGCACGACGAACGGCGCCGGCTGAAGGGCGTGCTGCGGGACCAGGGCGTGCTGGCCGGCGTCGGCAACGCCTACTCGGACGAGGTGCTGCACGCGGCCCGGATGTCCCCGTACAAGCTGGCGTCGAGCCTGACCGAGGAGGAGACGGCCCGGCTGTACGAGGCGCTCGGCAGCACGCTGCGGGACGCGGTGGAGCGCTCGCGCGGGCTGGCGGCGGGGGAGCTGAAGGCGGAGAAGAAGCTCGGCCTGCGGGTGCACGGCCGCACCGGGCAGCCGTGCCCGGTCTGCGGGGACACCGTGCGCGAGGTGTCGTTCGCCGACTCCTCGCTGCAGTACTGCCCGACCTGCCAGACCGGCGGCAAGCCGCTCGCCGACCGCCGGCTGTCGCGGCTGCTGAAGTAGGGGTCCAGCCAAGGTGAGGCCAAAAGGGGCAGTGGGATGATCTTGAGGGCGTGAGCCGCGTTCCGGACCTACCACCGGGGGCTTGGCCCTGTCCCGGGTTCCGCTGTTCCGATCCTCCCCCGGCGCTGACGCCGCGATGATCCCGCGCGGGTGCGTACGGCGCGGCCGGCAGGGGCTGGGCATTGGGTGGGGTGGGGATGACTTCGATCGAGCGGACCGCGTACCCGCGGTTCAAGCGGCTGATCACCGCGCGTGAGCTGCACGTGTTCTTCACGCCGTCCGAGGAGGAGCGGGCCTGGGCGGAGGAGGTCGCGGACTCCGACGAGCACCAGTTGGCGCTGCTGCTGGCGCTGAAGTCGTACCAGCGGATGGGCTGCTTCCCGAAGGCGTACGACGTGCCGGACCAGGTGATGGAGTTCGTGCGCCGGGCGGCGGAGCTGACGGAGGACACCCTGCCGGTGTACGGCTCGGAGCGGACGGCCAAGAGCCAGCGGAGCCTGGTCCGCCAGCGGTGTGGGATGCGCTACGACGGACCGGGGGCCCGTGCGCTGGCCGAGGAGACGATGCGGATCGAGGCGGCGTCGAAGAACAACCCGGCGGACCTGATCAACATCGCGCTGGAGAAGCTGGTGGAGGCCGGGCTGGAGATCCCCCGGTACTCCACCCTGGACGCGATGGCCTCCGCCGTGCGGGCCCGGGTGAACGAGGAGATCCTGGCCGGCATCCGGGAGCGGATGACCGAGGACGAGCGGGTGCGGCTGCTGGGCCTGGTGGACGTCGTCGGCCTGGACGGCAAGACGCTGTTCAACGCGCTCAAGCACGACCCCGGGCGGGCGACCTGGTCGAACTTCAAGCGCCTGAAGAGCCACCTGACGTGGGTCGACGGGCTCGGCGAGACCGGCAAGTGGCTGGAGTCGGTGGCGTCGGGGAAGGTCGCGGACTTCGCCGGCGAGGCGGAGGCCCAGGACGCGGCGACGCTCAAGGACTACACCGCCCGCCGCCGGGTCGCGCTGATCGCGTGCCTGGCCGCGAAGGCGAGGATGCGGGCCCGGGACGACCTGGCGACGATGTTCTGCAAGCGGATGGCGGGCAAGGCGAAGAAGGCCCGCGAGGAGCTGGAGGAGATCCGGCGCCAGCAGCAGGAGATCGTGGAGCGGTTGGTCGCCAACTACCGCACAATGCTGCAGCAGGTCGACGTCGGTGGGCCCGCGCAGACGGCGCGGGCGAAGGCCGCCGCGCTGACCAAGCAGGCGCTGGACGCGCTGGAGGGCCTGTACGAGGAGTCCAGCGCGGCCGAGGCCGCCTCGAAGCTGGAGGGCCGGGTCTCGCCCGCCCTGCTGACGCTGGCCGAGGGGCTGATGGTGCAGTCGAACGGGCTCGCCTCGCTCACCGCGGCGGTGGAGGGGCTTGGCGGGGTTCGACGCCCAGTACGCGCAGATCGAGCGGGCTCCGCGCACCACGGCGACAACTGGGAGGTGCTGCTGCACGGGCACCTCAAGGCCGACCGGCCGGTGATGTTCGACCTGACCGACGTGATCGAGCTGAAGGCCACCAGCGAGGACTCCTCCGTGCTGGACGCCCTCGCCCACGCCAAGGCCCACCGGGCGATGGTGCGCGACTTCATCCCCGACCGCGACACCGACGGCCGCAAGGTCGACGTCTCCTTCGCCACGCAGAACTGGCAGAAGGCGATCCGCGACCGGCGCCGGCCGGGGCACTTCGTGCGCCGCCACTTCGAGGCGATGGTGTTCTACTACCTCGCCGACGAGCTCCGCACCGGCGACGTCGCGGTGCTCGACTCGGAGGAGTACGCCGACTGGTCCGAGCAGCTGCTGCCCTGGGAGCAGGTGGAGGCGAAGCTGCCGGAGTACCTGGCGGAGGTCGGCCTGAGTATCCCGGGCGAGGCTGCGACCTTCGACGGCCGGGCCCTGGTCGCCCAGCTGCGCGGTCGCCTGAGCGCGGCGGCGGCCGCGGCGGACGGCGAGTACCCGGACAACGACGAGCTGTTCATCGACCCCGACTCCGGGGCGCCCAAGCTCAAGGCCCGCCGGGCGGAGAAACCACGCAAGAGCGCCCAGGTGCTGGAGCAGGCTGTCAAGGAGCGGATGCCCGAGCGCACCCTGCTGGGCATCGTGGCCCGCACCGCGTACTGGATCGAGTGGTGGAACCGGTTCGGGCCGGCGTCCGGCAACGATCCGAAGCTGAAGGACCCGTTCGGGCGGTACGTGATCACGACGTTCGTGAAGGGCACGAACATGACCTTCGCCGAGGCCGCCCGGCACATCGCCGGCGTCTCCGGCCACGAGCTGTCCGTCGCCTCCCGGCGGCACGTCACCACGGCGAAGCTGAACGAGGCGATCGGCGACGTGGTCGACCGGCACGCCCAGCTCGACCTGTCCCGCGCGTGGGGCAACGGCACCACCGCGGCGGCCGACGGCACCCACATGGACACCTACCTCGACAACCTGCTTGCCGAGACCTCGGTGCGCTACGGGGCGGTCGGCGGGATCGCCTACCACCACGTCTCCGACCTGTACATCGCGCTGTTCACGCACTTCGTGCCGTGCGGGGTCTGGGAGGCCGTCTACATCATCGAGGGCCTGCTCAAGAACACCTCCGAGGTCCGCCCGACCACCATCCACGCGGACACGCAGGGGCTAAATACCCGGTCTTCGCCATCGCCCACCTGCTCGGCATCGACCTGATGCCCCGCATCCGCAACTGGAAGGACCTGCTGTTCTTCCGCCCCTCGCGCACCGCCCAGTACGAGCACATTGACGCCCTGTTCGGCGAAGCCGGGCGCAACATCATCGACTGGCACCTGATCGAGACCCACTTCCGCGACCTGATGAGGGTGATCGTCTCGATCCGCGAGGGCGCCATCTCCTCCGTCCTGCTGCTGCGGCGCCTGCGCTCCGGCTCTCGGCGCAACGCCACCTACACCGCGTTCCGCGAGGTGGGCAAGGTGATCCGCACCGTCCAGCTACTGCGCTACCTCTCGGACAGCCCGCTGCGGGCCCGGGTGACGGCGGCGACCAACAAGGTCGAGGCGTTCAACGGCTTCTCGGACTGGGTGCGCTTCGGCCAGAACGGCACCGTGGCGGCGAACGACCCGGTCGAGCAGGAGAAGGACGTGAAGTTCACCTCCCTGCTGGCCAACCTGGTGATCTTCCACAACACCCTGGACATCGCCGACGTGGTCCGGGAACTGCAGGCCGAGGGCCGCCCGGTCGACCCGCTCGACCTCGCGCAGGTCTCCCCGTACCTGACCGAGCACATCAAACGGTTCGGCGAATACTCCACCCACGAACTCGCCATCACCCCCGACGACTACGACGCCCGCCTGGACGTCGACTTCAGCGTGCTCAGCGAAGACGAGAAGGCGGCAGCGGCATGACGGACAAGCCGACGCGGTCCGAAAAAACCGTTCGCGATCCCAGGGGCATTGAGCCGAGACTGATGGGCCGATCACATCGGACAGGAAGAGTGGCCAGCCCTGACGTACAACCGTGACACCCTGCCCTTCCCCGACAACCGTGTGCCCCCCATCACCTACGAGGGCATTCGGAACTGGGGCGAGTTCGACCCGGCCCGCCACTCGTTCGTCTGGGACGAGGACGAGGAGGCCCGTCTCCGCTCGCTGATCTGCGCGTTGCTGTCACCCCTGCTCTCCGGTATGGCCGTCGGGTGGCACGGCGAAAACTGGTGCGAGAGCCACGTGGACGCGATCCTTCGGGAGCGATACGGCGCCTGGACCTGGGGATGGAACTGGCGCTACCGCAACGGCGGGCCCATCGGCAGCTGGGACAGCACGCCGGACTCAGTGACGACTGCCGACCGGACCGCAGCAAGCGCCATAGCCGCCCTGCTGGAGTGGCGGGAGTGGTTGGAGCGGACGGCCCAGCGCTTCGCCGAGCTGGCCCCGCCGCCGGATGCCGCACCAGAGGATCGCAGCTGGCACCTGGAACGGGCCTGCGTCCGGCTCGTGACCCACGCGCTGGACTCGGGCGCGGACAACGCCTGGCGCACCCAGACCTCGATCGTCCTGGGCTGGTTCCTCACCAGCACCGGCATGGACCGGGCCGAAGCCGCGCAGGCAGTGGAGAAAGCAATCGGTGGCCGGTTCAAGAGCTGGGTCTACCCGGAGCGGACGCTGATCGAATCCGTCGGCGAGGATCTCGCCATCGGCCTCACCGGCCACGCCCCGTACCAGGACCACCGTGAGAGGGCGGTGCTGGAGGAGCTCCATGACCGCTACTGACAGCCTCTCGGTCTGGCTGCGCGTACGCCGCGAGGTCGACTGGCAATGTGCACCGGCCCTACAGCGGGTCCCGCCCGACCGCGATGGGTTCCGATCCTGGTGCGAGGGGCCGGTGCGTCGGCGCGACCCGATTCGCGCCGAACGTCTGCTCGCCGCACACGCCTTGGCCCGAGAAGATGCCGCACGCCGCACCCCGATGGACTTCGCCCTGTTGGCCGGCTGGCAGCGCGAAGTCCTCGCTGCGACACAGGCTCCGTTTCGCGTGAGCGACGCCTACGCGAAGGCCGGCCGCGAACGCTACGGCCTGACCCCTCGCACGCAGGCCGATTTCGATTCCTGCCTGCGCGAGACGACAGACCCGGACATCCCGCTGGCCGCCCGCGCGGCCCGCGCCTACCTCGACGTGGCCTTCTTCCACCCCTTCACCGACGGCAATGCCCGCGCCGCGCTGTTGGCCTTGGTCCATGTTCTGGCCCGGGAGGACATCGTCCTTCCCGAGGTCGGCCCTCTCCAGACCACCCGCTACGCAGACGACCCGGCCGGTGCCGCCGACCTTGCCACTCTCATCGGGGTGCTCAACCGCCGCCGACGCTGAAGCGTCGGGCGGAAGCACCGACAACTTCCGCCAGGCTTCAACAATTGGGTTCTCGCAGATGAACACCCGCTTCGCCGCCTACCGGGACGCGCTGGGCCTGGACGAGAATCTGGACTTCCATTCCTTCCGGAGGTCCTACGTCACCCACCTGATCGAGGACGGCTGGGATCCCCGCTTCGTCCAGGAACAGGTCGGTCACGAGCACGCCAGCACCACCTCCATCTACACCAACCCTCGGGAATTGCATCAGATGGGCACAAAGCGGCAGGTCGCAAGGTCAAGGCCGGTGTCCACCAGTGTCCAACGGAGCGTCATGTTGGTTGCCTGAACCGGTAGTTTGGCATCGCCATCCCGTCTGATGCATGATTTGCCCTTCGAGAGGGAGGGCGAGTGAGGCAGCAGAGGCGGGTGGATCTGGCTGGGGCGGCTCATCTGGAGCTGGTCTCCGGGGTGGTGCAGTTGCGTCCGGAGGACGCGATGGTCGAGGCGATGCTGCGAGGGTGGCGGGCCCAGCAGGCCGCCCGTGGGCTGCGGGAGGACACGATCACCGCGCGGGAACGGCTGGTGCGGCGGTTCGTGGACTTCACCAACGAGTACCCGTGGGCCTGGGTGCCGGGCCATGTGGATGAGTGGTCGCTGTCGCTGACCGGCGAGAAGCACCTCGCACCGTCCACGATCCGCAGCTACCAGGGCAGCCTGCGCCTGTTCAGCGAGTTCCTGATCGACGGCCGCTACGGCTGGTCCGTGGCCTGCGAGGACGCCTTCGGTACGCATCCGGTGGCGATCTGCCACGAGTGGAACACCATCGCGCACCTCAACGACTACGAGGGCAGTCCCGAGGCGAGGCCGTTCACCCGGGAAGAGATCCAGCGGTTCCTGGACTACGCCGACGACCAGGTCGACCGCGCGGTGCGGGCCAAGCGCAAGGGCGCGCTCGCGGCCTACCGGGACGCCACCTTGTTCAAGGTCATCTACGGATGGGGCCTGCGCCGCACCGAGACCTCCAAGCTCGACCTGGTGGACTTCGGCCGCAACGCCGCGGCTCCGCAGTTCGGCCGATACGGCACGCTCAACGTCCGCTACGGCAAGGCGAAGAGAGGCCAACCTCCGCGGCGCCGGAACGTACTGTCGGTGATGGACTGGGCGGTGGAGGCGGTCGCCGACTACGTCGAGAACGTCCGGCCAAGGTTCGGCTGCGAGAACCACCCCGCGCTGTGGGTGACCGAGCGCGGTGGCCGGATCAAGCCGGCGGAGACCAACGCCCGGTTCGTCGCCTACCGTGACGCTCTGAAGCTTCCGAAGGAGCTCGTCGTCCATTCCGTCCGCCACAGCTACGTCACGCATCTGACCGAGGACGGCGTCGACCGACGCTTTATCCAATCCCAAGTCGGACACGAATGTGACAGCTCCACGGCCGTATACACCCACGTCAGCAGCGATTTCATGAACACGGCCTTGCTCAAGGCCCTCACCCCCGCGCTCGCCGGGGAGCACACGACGACGGGGAAGGACTGCCGATGACGGGCAAGCTCGACTACCAGTGGCATCTACGGCAGGTCATGGCAACGCGCGGGATGTTCTCCACCACCGACATCACGCCACTATTGGCCGAGCGCGGCATCGAACTATCCTCCAGCCAGGTCTACCGGCTCGTCGTCGAACGCCCTGAACGTCTGAGTCTGAAGATCCTGATGGCCCTGCTGGACATCCTGGACTGCACGATGGACGACCTCATCGAGCCGGTGGTCATGGCAGGAACCACCATGAAGCGGAAGGCGGTTGGTTCCGACGCGGGCGTCGGATCGTTGCGTCCGAAGCGCGCCCGCATCGCTCCGGTGGACGAATGACGTCGCAACCGGACCCCGTCCGTGATCCGGCGGGAACCGTCGTGGACCTGGTCATCGCGGCCGATCCCGGGCTCGACCGGGACACTGTCCTGCGGATTGTCGAGCAGACCGGCGGCGGACGCGCCAAGCGCCGCAGACTCGCGGCGGCCCTGGTCGAGAACCCCTCGATTCTCATCTCAGGCCGGTCCCCCGCTCCGAAGAGCGTCGGTAACCTCCTCCTCGCGTTGCGGGAGGCCGGGGCAGCCGGGATCGCACTGCCGCGGTGCGCGGAGTGCGACCGCGAGGTCACCTCGATGCAGCGACGCTCGGAACACTGGTACTGCCCACCGTGCTTCGTTCGTCCTCAGCAGTGCTCCGCCTGCGGCCACGAACGGCAGGTCGCCTTCCGCGACCGCCTCGGCCGGCCGCGCTGCGGCCAGTGCCCCGACCAGGACGACCCCGACCCGGCATCCACACTGGTCACCCTGATCACCGGGATCGACCCGGGCTTGTCGGTCCAAACGGTCTCGCTCGCGCTGGGCACGGTAGTTACCAAGCACGCCCACCTGCACAAACTCGCCTGGATCCTGTGCGATGCCCCGGAATTGCTCACCGGGGACGGTGCGAAGGCCCCCGTCCCCATGCTGCTGAGGCTGATCGACGCCCTGGTCGACGCGGGCGCCACCACGATCCGGCGGCCACCGTGCCCCGGCTGCAGCCGTATCGTGCCGCTCACGAAACAGCGCGACGGGATGAGGGTCTGCCGCACCTGTTACGCCCGCGCCCGCACGGTCGCCTGCTCCCGGTGCGGAACACTCCGGGAGCCGGCAGCCCGTGACGCGCAGGGCCGCCCCCTATGCCCGTACTGCCTGATCAGCGACCCGAACAACCTCGAAGACTGCCTCCAGTGCGGACGTCGCCAACGCGTGAGCACCCGCACGCCCGACGGCCCGCTGTGTCCGACCTGCCGACCACAGCGCATTCTTACCTGCACCATCTGCGCGAGAATCGTCCCCTGCCTCATCGCCAAGGCCACCGGTCAGCCCTGGTGTCCGGCCTGCGCTCGGCTTCGCGCGACGTGCTCATCCTGCGGGCGTATGGACGTCGTCCGCGGCGGTACGCGTCAGGCGCCTCTCTGCGGCACCTGCCTCGTCCCGCACGCCGCCTTCTGGAAGACCTGTCCCGACTGCGGAACGAGCGGACGGCTCACCTCTGGAGCCTGCGCTCGCTGCCATCTCCACGAAAAGCTCCGCAGCATGCTGCACGACAGCACCGGCGGCACGCGCCCCGAACTGGAGCCACTGCACCGGGCCCTGGCCGACACCGACCGGCCGGCAATCGCGCTCGGCTGGCTGTCCCGCCCAGCCGTCGGGGACCTCCTGGCCCGGCTCGTCACGGGCGACGGCTCCCTGACACACGCCGCGCTCGACGCACTTCCACCGAGCAAGACCCTGACCCATCTACGAAGCGTCCTGGTCGCCACCGGCGGCCTGCCCCGACGGGACGAGCACCTCGCACAACTCGAACGATGGACGAACCGCAAGATCGCCGGACGCCCCGACCCAGAGGAACGGAAGATCCTTCACCAGTACGGCACTTGGCATGTGATGCGTCGCATTCGCCAACGGTCCCGCGAGGCAACGACCGCGAACCAGGCAGCCGTTGCCCGGCGTCGCCTGAGTGCGGCGACGAGCTTCCTGGACTGGCTCACCGAGCACGACCTCACCCTCGCGACAGCCGGACAAGGCGACCTGGACCAGTGGGCCGCTGAGACGACCACCAACGGCCTCGCCAACACCGGACACTTCGTCCGCTGGGCCAAGGGCCAGAAGCTGACCCGGCTCGACCTGCCCGCACTTCGATGGACCGGCCCGATGGGCGCCATCGACACCGAGACCCGATGGGAACAGGCACGCTGGCTCCTCGGCGACAGCACCCTCAAACCGGAGGACCGAGTCGCCGGACTCCTGGTCCTCCTCTACGCCCAGCGCCCCGCAGCGATCAGCCGCCTCACCCTCGACCACGTGCACCGCGACGACCAGCGTGTCCGGCTCCAGCTCGGGAGCGTGCCAGTCGTACTGCCCGACCCCCTCGCCAACCTCGTCCTCCACGTGGTCGCAGACCGCCAGGGGCACGCGTCACTCGGCGCCCCCGACACGTCACCGTGGCTCTTCCCCGGCGGACGACCAGGAGACCCGATCAGTTCGTCCCGGCTCGCCGAACGACTCCACGCCATCGGCATCCTCCCCGGCCAATCCCGCTCCGCAGCCCTGTTCCAACTTGCCGAGGAACTCCCGGCCGCACTGCTCGCGCGGATGCTCGGAATTCACATCGGCGTCGCCGTTCAGTGGCAGCGAGCCGCAGCCGGCGACTGGGCCACCTACGCCGCCGACGTCAGCCAACGCACCGCAAGATGGGAAAACTGATGACACCTCACCACCACCCTGACCACGCCGCAGTCCTCCTGATCCACGGCGGACTCTGGGAGGACGGCATGGACGCCGACCGGTTCTGGGCCGCACCGGGAATCTCAGGCGGCCTCGAACGCGAAGGCTTCACGGTGCTGGCGCCGAACCGTCTCCACCGCCCATCGAGCTGGGACGCCGAGGTCGAACACCTCGCCCCCGCCCTGCCCGGCCACCCTGTCTCGGTGGTGGCCGGATCAAACGGGTGCTCGGTGGCCGTTCGCCTCGCGTTGGCCTTCCCGGACCGGATCGAAAGACTGCTGCTGGCCTGGCCCGCAACCGCGGGAGACCCCGCAGTGGACTCCCGCACCCGCATCGGCCTGACCGGCCTTGGTGCCTCCGACCAGATCATTCGTGCCTTGCTGGACGGGCAGACCCTCCGAGGCGTCGCCGAGGCCGAACTGGCGACGCTCAAGATGCCGATCAGTGTGCTCCCCTCAGTCCCAGAGAACCCGTTCCACCAACGACACACCGTCGATGCGCTCCGACGGCTCCTGCCGGACAACAACGAACTCCCCGGCTGCCCGGAGCCACCCCGCCCGGACTTCGGCCCCCACTTGACCCAGTTCCTGGCCTCGGTCACCAAGGCCATCAGCCGATGACGACCCGCCCATTCGGACAGTTCCAATACCCGACGTCACCATTACACGTCAGCGACGACTTCATGAACACCATGCTCCACAGGGCACTTGCGCCCGCGCTCGCCCAGTTCCCCGCAAACAAGGACCGCTGATGGCCGCGAAGCTCGACTACCACTGGCACTTGCGCAAGATCATGGCCGACCGAGGGCTCTTCTCCACCACCGACCTCATCCCGCTACTGGACAAACGGGGCATCACCCTATCGTCGAGCCAGGTCTACCGGCTCGTCGTCGAGCGCCCCGAGCGGCTCAGCCTGAAGATCCTCATGGCCCTGCTCGACATCCTCAACTGCACCATGGACGACCTCATCGAGCCGACCGCCCCGGCGGGTGCCGGAACCGCTACCGGAACAAAGAAGGCTGTCGGTGCCGAGGCAGGCGTCGGTGACCTGCGACCCAAGCGAGCCCGCATCCGCGGTTTCGAGCGGCCGTGACCGCACCCGGTCCTCCCGAGCGGGCCGTCTCCGACCCGATCGGGCTCATTGCGGACCTGGTCGTGGCCATCGAACATCAGCTGGAGCCGGACCGGATCCGTGCCGTGGTCGCCAGCGTCGCGGGTGGACGCTCGAAGTCACGCCTCCTCGCGGCACATCTCAGTGAGCATCCTCGCGTGCTGAACGACGGTCGCTCGCCGGCGCCCAGGGCCGTCGGCGACCTGCTCATCGCCCTGCGTGAGGCCGGGGCCCAGACGGTCTCGCCGCCGTGTTGCGCCGAATGCGGCAGGCAGATACGAACGCTCCAGCGCCGCGGCCAGGACTGGTACTGCTGGAACTGCGGGCGGTCACAGCCCGAGCCGTGTGGTGCCTGCGGAAACACCCGCTGGGTCACTTCACGCGACCGGACCGGGCGGCCGCGATGCGGGAAGTGCCCGGACGACGACGGACGCGACCCCATCGCAGTGATCGGCGCCCTGATCGCTGAGCTGGATCCGCAGGCCGACCGGGAGGCGGTCTCCGAGGCGGTCCGTCGATCGGCACCTCGTCCCTCCTACCAGCGGAAACTTGCCTGGGCCCTGGAATCCCACCCAGCTCTGCTGACCGGCGACGGTCACCTCGCACCCCACCGCGCGATCCTCAAGCTGATCGACCTGCTGCACGAGGCCGGCATCGGCGGGATCGTCCGGCCGTCCTGCCCCGGCTGCCACAGAGTCGTACGCATCGACAAGCCTCTGGACGGAAAGCGGGTCTGCCGCATGTGCATCTCCCACTCCCGTATGGAGGAGTGCTCGGGATGCGGAGCCCGCCGAGAGCCCGCCACCCGCGACGACCAAGGCCGGCCAGTGTGTCCGAACTGCCTGGTCAGCGACCCGGCGAACCTGGAGACCTGCATCAACTGCGGCCGACGAAGGGTCGTAAACACCCGCACACCGGACGGCCCGCTCTGCCAAGGCTGCCCCTCCTTGTTCACCGCGAATTGCAGTATCTGCGACGCGGAGAAACCCTGCGGCACCTCCCGGACTACGGGTCGGCTATGGTGCCTGGACTGCCAGCGTCACTCCGCGCCGTGCTCGGCCTGCGGCGGCGTCGCGGCGGTCGTCTCCGGCACTCTCGACCAGCCCCTTTGCCGGCGCTGCACCGCGCCCGAGGTCTGGCACACCTGCCCCACCTGCAGCGATCCCAATTACCCGCACCCCGGTCAGTGCGCTCGTTGTCTCATCAATCGGCGCCTCAACGAGCTCCTGGGCCCTCCGTCCGATGCCCTCCATCCCGGTCTCGAAGCCCTGCGGAACAACATCGCCACCACCGAGCACCCACTCACCGCCAATCGGTGGCTGAACAAGCCGTCCGTGTCTCCGGTCCTGGCCGACCTCGCGGCCGGCCGACGAGCCCTGAGTCACGAGGCCCTCGACGAGCTGCCCGACAGCCCGCCCCTCGCCCACCTCCGCCAAGTCCTCGTCGGCGTCGGCGCCCTGCCCGGGCGGGACGAGTACATGGTCCGCCTCGAACGTTTCCTCACCAGCCTTCTCGCATCACAGCCGGACCCCGAACAGCGCAAAGTCCTTCACCAGTACGCGATATGGCACCTGGTCCGTCGACTACGCCGACGCAGCAACGGCCGCCCCCTGACCCCGCAGCAGTTCGCATCCGCGCGTCAACGCACCGACGCGGCCGTCGCCTTCCTTACCTGGCTTCAGGCTCACGACCTCGCCTTGGAGACGTGCCGACAGGCCAACCTCGACCGGTGGCTCACCGACGACTCCGCGACCTACCGCCCCACAGCCGGGCACTTCGTCCGCTGGGCTCGTGCCAACAAGCTCACCACCGTCCACGTCCCCGCTGTCCGCTGGCACGGCCCCACCCAGCCACTCGATGACGAACACCGGTGGAACGTCGCCCGCCGGCTCCTGCACGACGACACCCTCAAGCCCGAAGACCGCCTCGCAGGACTGCTTCTCCTCCTCTACGCACAGGGGCCATCGGCGATCCACCGACTGACCATCGAAGACGTCGAGGTCGGCGCTCAAGAGGTACGTCTCCACCTCGGTAGTGCACCCGTTCAGCTGCCCGAGCCCGTCGCCCAGCTGGCCCGCACCGTCGCCGCGAACCGCAAGGGGCACGCGACCATCGGCGTCCTGGCTCCGTCTCCATGGCTCTTCCCCGGCGGCCAGCCCGGACGTCCGATCAGCACCACACAGCTGAACCAGCGCCTGAACCAGCTCGGGATCCGGCCCAACCAGGCCCGCAGCACCGCTCTCTTCCAGCTCGCCACCGAGATCCCCGCCGCGATCCTCGCCCGCACTCTGGGCATCCACACCGACGCCGCCGTCGCCTGGCAACGTCTCTCTGCGGGCGACTGGGCAACCTACGCAGCCGAAATCAGCCACAGAACAAGTCGCCACGACCACGAAATCGCGTCCGGTGACCGGTGCCGCGACTCACGACATGAATGAGATCCAATGCGAAGCTATCGCTACAAGGTGCAGAAGAGTGGCTTCGGACTGTTTCTTGGGATCACGGCCGAAGCCATCCGACTGACGGTCCCGCCAACTGCCGGCGCCCCCGTCGGCGGCCGAGTCTGGCTAGACGCTTCCGAGGTCAACAACGCCTACTACGGCAGCCGGCTGGCACTCACCGAGAGTGAAGTCGCCACGCTGCGAGTCGGCCTGGGCAAGGTCTCTGGCGACATCGAACTCGTCGAAAGCAGCCCTTACATACTGATCGCAGTCCGAGCACTGGAGATCTTCGAGGTCGATTACGCAGAGGTGGCCCTCGCGCCGGCGATCGCCGGGTGGGCCGAAGCGGAGTTCTCTCTGGCACCCCGCCGCTGCCACGCCACTCGCGACAGCGCTACCGGCGAGTTCACGGTGGACTGGGATGAGTGACCTACATGGCCAATGGTGTCATCGGGTGCGATCACGCCCAAGGCATTCGGACAGTTCTAATACCCGACGTCACCATTATGCGTATCCTCCGACTTCCGCACCCGCACGCTGCGACGGGCGCTGGACTCGACGATGGACGCCGCTCTGCGGCCGGCAAGGAGGGCATGATGAAGCGCCAGGTCAGCTACCAGTGGCGGCTGCGTGCTCGTACCCCTCTTCGAACTCGTGGCTGATGTACTCGGCAAGGTCTTCGCCGTAGTAGATGATGTCCGTGCCCCAGATCGACAGGACCGGGTGCCCGTGAGTTCCACGACCTGCGGGAAGGAATCGGTGCGCGTAGAGAGGTACCAGTTGGGGCACCGACGCCAGGTGCTTCTCTGCTGCGGCCCGGACGTCCTGCGGTTCTGCGAGGCGCGGGCCCCACGAGGCATGCCAGTACCCGTGCTCGACCGCTGACAGCACCCCATCGGTCGGCCACGCGAGGTGGGAGCGGAGTTCGTCGGGGTCGCCGTTGCGCCAGTCCGGCCAGGGCTTCTCCCAGGTGGCGCCCTCTTCGGGTGGTGAGCAGACGGGTAGGCCGGCTGCCAGGAAAGCGCGGTGGTCGTCAGAGGACGTTAAGTCCGTTTCTGGATGATCTGGTGTCGCCCGTTCGTGGGTACAGAGTCGTTCAGGCTGACTCGCGTGTCGTGTGCATGTTGG
>NZ_JBVJCO010000057.1:52855-58818 GCF_055588525.1 Kitasatospora sp. NPDC041988 | reverse complement strand
ACCGTCAACGGCCTGACGCTGGACCAGGCCGTCGAGTCGCTCTCCGCCGTCCCCGCCCGCCTGCTCGGCCTCGCCGACACCGTCGGCTCGCTGGAGACCGGCAAGAACGCCGACCTCGTCGTGGTCGACTCCGACAGCCACGACCTGGTCGCCGTGATGCGCCGGGGCGAGTGGATCACCGGCGGCGAGAAGTTCGCCACGGTCAAGCCCGCCTGACGAACCGCCGGTAGCACGACGACGGCCGCCCGCTCCCCGAGGGGAACGGGCGGCCGTCACGCGTCCGGGCGCCGTCGTCAGGCGCTGTACGGCTCCACCATGATCTGGTCGATCAGCACCGGCCCGCTCGGGTTCGAGATGGTGACGGTGTTCGAACCGGCCTGCAGCGGCGGGAGGATGAACGTCTTGAACCAGGAGGACGCCGGGTCCTGGCCGGGCGAGTAGTTCTTGAACTGCAGCCCGCTCGGCCAGTCCTTGCCGTTGACCGAGGCCGAGGCCTTCACGTCGGCCGCCGCGTTGTTGAAGTGCACGGTCAGCTTGTACGTACCGGCCGTGGCGATGTCCCCGGTCCAGCTCACCGTGGAGCCCGACTGCAACGTCAGATAGCTCCCGTCCGCCGACTTGGCGCCCTTGACGGTGTTGCCGGACGGCGCGTTCTGCCCCTGCAACTGCGCGGCGTCGACGGTGGACGGCCCGGTGGTGCCGGAGGCGCCGGCCGACGGCGAGCCGGTGGCCGACGGGCTGCCCGACCCCGAGCCCGTGCCGCTGCTCGGGGCGGGCGGCGCGGTGGTCTGGCTGCCGTTCTTGGCGTTCTTGTCGCCGTCCGGGTCCCCGCTGGAGAGCGCTATTCCGGCGCCGATCGCGATGGCCGCGACCACCGCCACCGCGCCGATCACCGCACCCTTGCTCCGCCCGCCGCTCGGCCGCTCCTCCCCCGGCTGCGGCCGGGAGCGCTCGGCGTACCGGGCCTGCTGGGTGGGCGCGCCGCCGCCGTACTCGGGCTGCTGCCCGTACGGCTGGCCCGACTGGCCGGGCTGGCCGGACTGCGGGTAGCCCTGCTGCTGCGGGGGGTACGGCTGCTGGCGCTGCTGCGGCGGGTACGACTGCTGCCCGTACTGGGCGCGGCCGACCTCCATCGGGCGGTTGTACGACGTGCGTGGCACGCCCTGCTGCGGCTCGGCCGACTGCGCGGCACTGCCGTCGGCCGGACGGTAGAGGTAACCGAAGGGGTCGTCGTCCTGCGGGGCACCGCCCTCCGGGCTCTCGGGCACTCCGTTGCTGCCGGCGGTCGTCACGGTGGTCAACTCCCCCATCGCGTTCGCGTCGCCGGACTTCCGTGCCGCCGGCGCCAGTGGTCGCTCGTACCCGGGAACCCTACCTGCCCCCGGCGACCCCCCGGAAAGACCCCTTGACAACCCGCCGGTAGCTTCGCCCCGGCTAACGGTCGCTAACCGGCCCGGCGGTGCGAGCGCTCGCCCCGGGCCCCGCGCACCGAACCGCCCCGGGCCCGCTTCTCGTCGTACATCCGTTCGTCCGCGGTGTGCAGGACTTCCTCGATGCTCATCCCGCAGCCCGCCCAACCGATGCCGAGGCTGACGCCGACCCGCATCGCCCGGCCGTCGATCCGCATCGGCGGAATGATCGCGTTGCGCAGCCGGTGGGCGAGGTCCTTGGCCTCCTCCCGGCCGATGCCGTCGGCCAGCACCACGAACTCGTCGCCGCCGAGCCGGGCCACCGTGTCGCCGTCCCGCACCGCCTGGCTGAGCCGACGGGCCACCTCGACCAGGACGGCGTCGCCCGCGTTGTGGCCGAACCGGTCGTTGATCGACTTGAAGCCGTCGAGGTCGCAGAAGATCACCGCGAGCCCCTTGTCCACCCCGGCCGCCGCACCGCCCGAGCGGAACGGGCCCGACCAGACGTCGCCGCCCGCGCCGTGGTCGGCCGGGACCACCGCGTGCACGTGCTCGCCGTACCCGCCCGGCGCTGCGGGCGGCAGCGCGTAGCCCTCGAACGCGCCGTAGTGGTGGACGGGCGCGGAGAGCGCGTCCGCACCCTCCAGGCCGTCGTACGCGGCGTGCGCGCTGTAGGAGTCGGCGGGGTAGCCGGCGTACGGCTGCGGGTACGCGCCCTCGCCGAGCCCGGCCGCCGCAGCCGCGACGGCGCCGACGGTCTGCGGTTCGTTGCAGAGCCGCCGTCCCAGCCTGGCCTTCAGCTCGGCACTGTTCGGGAGCCCGGTGAGCGCGTCGTGGCTGGCCCGGTGGGCGAGCTGGAGCTCGTGCCGCTTCCGGTCCTCGATGTCCTCGACGTGGGTGAGCAGGAAGCTCGGGCCCTCGGCCGCGTCGGCGACGATCGAGTTGCGCAGACAGACCCACTGGTAGCCGCCGTCGCGGCGGGAGAGCCGCAGCTCCGCCCGGCCGCTCTCGGCGCTGGTGCGCTCCAGCAGCGCGCGGTCGTCCGGGTGGACGAGGTCGGCGAAGCTCTGCTGGCGCAGTACCGCGCGGGGGCGGCCGAGCAGGCGGCAGAGCGCGTCGTTGACCCTGGTCAGCTGACCGCGGCCGGCGCCGTGCAGTTCGGTGATGGCCATCCCGCTGGGCGCGTACTCGAAGGCCTGGCGGAAGCTCTCCTCGCTGGCCCGCAGCGCCTGCTGTTCCTTCTCCAGGCGGGCCAGCGCGCGTTGCATCTCGGCCCGCAGCCGGGCGTTGCCGATCGCGATGGAGGCCTGGAGCGAGAACATCTCCAGCGCCTCCCTGGTCCAGGCGCCGGGCCGCTTGCCGCTGCGCGGGCGGTCCACCGAGAGGACGCCGAGCAGGTCGCCGCCGGCGCTGTACATAGGTGCGAGCAGGGCGTCGGCGGGGTGCCAGTCGTTGGCGTAGACGGGCATCGGGCCGTCGCCGATCCACCGCGGGATGTCGCTGGCCACGGCCCAGCCGCGGTCGTAGGGGAGGAAGCGGAGCGTGCCCCAGTGGTCGCTGACGCCGAGCAGCCGGTCCCAGGACTCCCGGGAGCCGACCTGGCCGAGCAGGACGGAGGGGCCGCCCATGGCGCTCTCCTCCAGCTCCCAGACGGCCGCCACCACGAGGTCCCCGTCCGGCCGGACCAGGCTGACAGCCGCCGCGTCGAAGCCGAGCCCGTGCACCGCGCCCTCGACCACGGCCTGCAGCGTGCCCGCCAGGCTGCGGGCAGCGTTGAGGTCCGCCACGACCCGGTGCAAGGTGCGGAGGGTCGCGAGACGGACGTAGGGCTCCGACTCGGCTTCCATGCGGGGGCTCCCCGGCTGCTTCGGATAGTTCTTGAATGGTTATCGTCCGATTGCCAGAAGAACTGAATCACAGGGAGCACAGCGTTCGGCACGCTCGGTCAGCAATAGGCCATCACTTGTGACTTAAATCACACGACACTTATGCGCCCTTAATCAGCTCATCCGCCCCATAACGGGACATAAGGCTTTATCGGAACATTTCTGGTGGTCGGCCGCATTGGCCGCGCACTGAAGTCATCAGGCGGCCGGCAGGCCCCCTGCCTTCACTCCTGGGGGTGAGGCCGGCCGCGAACCGTGACCTCTGCGGCCCTGGTCCTACGACCACGGTCCGATGCCCTTTCGCACCGCCGCCGACTACCGTGCGGTACGTGTACTCGTCTCCGCAGCCCGAGGCTGCCTCCCAAGCGACGCCCGACGAGTTCCGGGCGGCGCTCTCCCAGCTCGCCTCGGGCGTGAGCCTGGTGACCGTCCACGACCCGGAGGACGGCGAGGACGTCGGCATGACCGCCACGTCCTTCCTCTCCGTGTCGCTGGAGCCGCCACTGGTGCTGATCTCCGTCCGCGAGGACTCCCGGATGGACGAGGTGCTCGCCCGCACGGAGACCTGGGCGGTCTCACTGCTCTCCGAGGAGCAGAAGGCGCTCGGCTCGCGGTTCGCCATGAAGGGCCGGCTCAGCGACCGGCTGCTGTTCGCCGACGCACCGCACCACCGCGGCCCGTACAGCGACGCACCGCTGATCGACGGCGCGCTCGCCACCGTCGAGTGCCGCACCGAGCAGCGGATACCCGCCGGCGACCACACCCTGCTGCTCGGCCGCGTCCTGCAGGCGGTCGTGCCCAACCCGGGCGGCCTCCCGCTGCTCTACTTCCGCGGCGGCTACCGGCAGCTCGGCTGAGCCGCCGGGCCCGCCTACTCGCCCTTCGGGACGCGCCGGCCCTGCTTCAGCTCGGCCCGGTGCCGCTTGTTGGAGAGCCGCCGCTCGACCATGCCCCGACTCGGCTTCGTCGCCCGGCGGGTCTTCGGCGGCGGCGCGGTGGCCTCGCCCAGCAGCGACGCCAGCCGGGCCGCGGCGACCTCGCGGTTGCGCCACTGCGAGCGGTGCTCCGAGGCGCGCACCACCAGCACCCGCCCGTCCACCAGCCGGCCGGCCAGCCGCTCCAGGGCGCGCTGCTTCCACACCTCGGGCAGCGCCGCGGAGGCCGCCAGGTCGTAGCGCAGCTCGACCTGGGTGTCGGAGGTGTTGACGTGCTGGCCACCGGGGCCAGAGGAACGCGAGAAGCGCCAGACGAGCTCGGCGTCGGGGACGACCACCGACCCCCGTACGCGGATGGGCTCAGGCATGCGCCCATCATCCCGCGCCGGGGACGCGCCGGTCACGCGGTTTTACCAGGACAATGGCGTACGTGATCGAGCTCGGCTACTCCCTCTCCAACCGCTTCCCCGACCCCCCGCAGACCGACTACCGCACCGCCTCCGTGCACGCGCTGCGGTACGACCTGTTCTGCGGCGACGTCTTCCTGGACAGCGACGGCGTCGAACTGTCCACAGCCTGGGGGTGGGTGCCGGTGCTCGACTTCGCCTGGGCACTCTGCGACATCGCCGAGGAACTGGACCGCGACCCCGACGGCAGCCGCGCCGCCCGGGTGCAGACCGCCGACCTCGACTTCACCCAGAACACCGAACTGCTGCGGTTCGCCCGCCGCTTCAACTGGGTAGAGATCGGCGCCACCTGGCTGCCGGACGAGGAACCCGCCGTGGTCCGCCACAGCGACCTGCGGCGCGAGGCCCGCGACTTCCTCCAGGACACTCTGGCCGACCTCTTCGACATGCACCCCGATCTGGCCGACAATCCGACCATCTGGTCACTCCAGGGCCGCTTCCGCCGAATCTGATCGAAATTTGATCCGGCCATTGCCCTGACGTGATTCACCCAAAAGAATTTGCCGGGGAGCCTGGAACCAAGCCCACGGTCTCTCGCGTTATCCCGGGCAAAAGCAACGAAGGGACAGCAAACACCATGCCAGTGAGCCTCTCCAAGGGTGGCAACGTCTCGCTGACCAAGGAGGCCCCCGGCCTGTCCGCGGTCACCGTCGGTCTCGGCTGGGACGTCCGCACCACGACCGGCGCCGAGTTCGACCTCGACGCCAGCGCGATCGTGCTGAACGCGGACGGCAAGGTGCTGTCCAACAGCCACTTCGTCTTCTTCAACAACACCAGCACCCCGGACAGCACCGTCGTCCACACCGGCGACAACCGCACCGGTGAGGGCGCCGGCGACGACGAGGCGATCAACGTCAACCTGGCCGGCCTGCCGGCCGAGGCCGTCAAGATCACCTTCCCAGTCTCGATCTACGACGCCGTGGCCCGGTCGCAGAACTTCGGCCAGGTCCGCAACGCCTACATCCGCGTGGTCAACGCGGCCGGCGGCGCCGAGATCGCCCGCTACGACCTCTCCGAGGACGCCGCCACCGAGACCGCCATGATCTTCGGCGAGCTCTACCGCAACGGCGCCGAGTGGAAGTTCCGTGCCGTCGGCCAGGGCTACGCCTCCGGCCTAGCGGGCATCGCCCAGGACTTCGGCGTCCAGCTCTGACGCCAGCCCCGAAGCGCCCGGCCCCCTCTGTCAGGGGCCGGGCGCCTGGCGCTTTCCTCCCCCCCTCTCCCCCCAACACAGCACACAGGCCCCCCCCTGTCCCAGGACCCCCC
>NZ_JBVJCO010000057.1:0-52845 GCF_055588525.1 Kitasatospora sp. NPDC041988 | reverse complement strand
GCGCATGAGAGACAAATCTGGGCCCCGGCGACTCCCGGGACCCAAAACACCCCCCCACCCCCCTGAAAAACACCCCTCTCCGCGGGACCCCCCCCCCCCCCCCCCCCCCCCCCGAGCGCAGCAATGTGGGGGCTTCAGCGCGAGGCGCGCAGCTCCGGGAGCTGGAGCAGCTCGGTCTCGTCATCGGGGGTCAGGTCGACGACCTTCGGCTGACCCTGGACCGCCTGGACCGCCTGGGCTGGCTCCGCCCCGGCACCGGCCGCCACCTGAGCCCCGGCCTGCGCCTCCGCTGCGGCCTCGGCCTGGGCGGCCACCGCCTCGTCCCCGACCACATCGGCCAGGTCCGTGCGCTCGCCGAGCTCCGCGACGCTGCCGACAGCGGGAGCCGGGGCCACCGCCCGGACGGCACCGGCGGAGTTGCGGCCGAAGAAGCTGAAACCCTGCCCGCGTGCCGCCCCGGACTGCGCCGGCCGCGGCCGCTGCCGCTCGGCCGGCACCGCGGGCGCGGTCTGGGCGCCCCCGAGCTGGCCGACCGTCGCCGTCAGGACCGGCCGCACCGGAGCCGCGGGGGCGACCACCGCAGGCCTGGAGACCGCCGGAGCGGGAACCGCGGGAGCCACCGGGGCCGGCACCGCGGGCACCACCGGCGCGGGCGCGGAGACGGGCACCGAAACGGGCGCAGGGGCGGGCGCGGAGACAGCCGCGGGCGCCGTGCGGGCGCGCAACGCGACCTCCGCGCCGGCCGCGCGCTCCCGCTGCTCCTGCTGCGCCGCCGCGCGCCGCTCCAGCTGCCGCAGCACGGACGCGGCACGGACGAAGGCGGCCGGGCTGGCCGGGTACTTGGGACGGCTCGCGGCGAGCGCGCGCTGCGCCGCCTCGGCCTCCTTGAGCGCCTGCTCGGCGACCGTCACGGCCCGCTCGCGCAGCAGGCGGGCGATCTCCGTCTCGGCCTTGGCCAGCCGCGACTTCTCCGCCGTCAGCCGGCGCCCGAACCGGGTCGCCCGCTCCTCGGCGACCTCCGCCGCGTACTCGGCCTCGGCGAGCTGCTCCTCGAAGCGCTCCTCGGCCCGCAGCCGCTGGGCGACGGAGACCTCGGCCGCGGCCCGGGCGGCCCGGTCGCGCTGGCGCAGCAGCACCGCGATCCCGAGCGCCGCGAGCACCGCGGCCACGCCCAACGAGCGGACCAGGGTGGTGTCCTGACTGAAAAGCAGCGCGGCCACCGCGGCGACGATGAGCACGCCGGCGGCGGTGGGGGGAAAGACCCGGCCGAGGACGGAGGAATGACGGTGGCGTCCGCGAGACATGCCAAGAAACTAGCGTGCGAATTGGGGCCGTGTCAGCCCAGGGTCGGCTTTGGCTCTTGACACTGCACAACCTTTACCGCACGTGCCCGGCTCTTCACCCAAGATCACCGACGGCATCGCCCCTGATCACGGAAAGGGGCCTGCTCAGCGGTGTGTGGCCGCCGGCCCGCTCGGGTCGTCGTGATTCTCGGGCAGCTTGCAGACGTGCTGGAGCCAGAGCGCCGCCGCGATCACCGCGACACCGGCCAGCACCGAGAGGCCGGCCGTCACGGCCTGGTCCTTGCGGGCCGCCACGTCCAGCTCGCCGAGCAGGTAGATCCCGGCGCCCGCGTAGATGCCGGTGACCACCGCGGAGACCAGTGCGCTCGCCTGCCCAAGGACGACCGCGCGGGCCGCGCCCAGCGGGTCGACCCCCTTCGCCCCGGGCTGCCGCTCGCGTGCCGCCTTCAGCCGGGACCGCAGCGAGATCGCCGTGGCGAGCAGGATCACCGCCACCGCGGCCAGGACCACCGGCGCCGCGCCGGGCACGGCGGGCAGGGTGTCCAGGGAGGCCCACAGCTTGGCACCGGCCCAGGACAGCGCCGTCGTCGTGGCGGTGATGCCGACCAGCAGGCGGAGGCGAAGCAGCTTCACTCGGACATGGTCCTTCCCGGGGTACCGGAGTCGGGCGGCCGCCCCCGGGCTTGGGGTACGACGGCGCCAGGCCACCGTACCGCCCGGCCAGGCGGGCACCTGCGTGTGCGGCGGACACCTGGTCGTACGGCCGGGGCCCCGCCCGAGTTCCCCGGCCGCCCGGGCGGGGGCGCCCCCGTGCGGCCGGCCGGGCCCGGGCGGGCGAAGGCCCTACTCCGGCAGCGTCAGCCGGATGTCCTCGCGCCGCCGGACGCCCTGCGCGTCCGCGCCGCCGAGCGCCTGCAGCAGCGCGGCGACCTGCCCGTGCCCGGGCACCTCGGCCTCCGGCTGGGCGTCCAGCCAGGGGGCGAGCACGAACGCCCGCTCGTGCGAGCGCGGGTGCGGCAGCAGCAGCTGCGGGTCGTCGCTGGTGACGCCCTCGTAGGCGAGGATGTCGACGTCCAGGGTGCGCGGTCCCCAGTGGGCGGTGCGGACCCGGCCGAAGGCGTCCTCGATCGCGTTGCCGCGCTCCAGCAGGTCGCGCGGGGGCAGCGAGGTGCGCAGCACGACCACCGCGTTGTAGTAGTTGGGCTGCTCCTCGGGGCCGCCGACGGCCTCCGTCTCGTAGACGGCGGAGACCGCCTTGATCCGGAGCCCGGGGGTGTCGGCGAGGGCGTCGACGGCGCCCTGGAGGGTGTCCAGGCGGTTGCCCAGGTTGGAGCCGAGGGCGATCACGGCGCAGCGCTGGCTGTGCAGCGTGGAGTCGGCCGAGTCCACCCGGCGCTCCAGGTCGAATGTGGTCGGCGAGGCGGTCGGGTCGCTCGTGGTCATCGGAATCCCTCTGCAACTGGAACGGGGTGCGCGGTCGAGCTCATGCGCGGCCCCGGTGAATGGTCACGGTCACGTCGTCGAACGGCACGGTGATCGGGGCGTCCGGCTTGTGCACGGTGACCTCGACCTCCTCCACCGCTTCGTGCTTCAGGCATTGGTCGGCGATGCGCTGGGCGAGGGTCTCGATCAGGTCGACGGGTTCGCCGGCGATGATCGCGGTGACCTCCTCGGCCACGATCCCGTAGTGCGCCGTGCGGGTGAGGTCGTCGCCGGACGCGGCGGGGCGGGTGTCCAGGTAGAGCACCAGGTCCACGACGAAGGTCTGGCCCTCGACGCGCTCGCGCTCGAAGACGCCGTGGTGGCCCCGGGCACGCAGGCCCCGCAGGGTGACGCGGTCCAGCAAACGAATCACTGCTCCCAGTCGGACGGGCCCTGCCCCGGACGGAACGTGGGCAGGCAGGGCGAAGGCGGGCATCGCGCCCGCCACTCCGTTTCGAATCTACCTGCGAGCGCGGACAACGCCTGACCGTCCTACCCGGCACGAACCGTCGCCACGCACGCCGGAATGGCGATTGACGTGAACGTTCGGTGACCGATCCGAAATTCCCGGACGACCGTCGGGCTCCGTTTTCCCGACGGCCCCCGGATCAGTCCTCGTCCTCGTCGTCACCGCTGGTCAGCACGGGTGACCCATGGTGCGACCAGAGCTTCCAGCCGGCCGAGGTACGGCGGAAGAGATTGGTCGAGACGACCTTTCCCCCGACCAGCGGCCCGAGTTCGCCCTCCTCCTCGGCCTCCCCGCCGGAAAGGATGTTCTCCGTGCACGTGACAAGAGCCACATCGCCGTGAACCTCGGCCTCGACATCGGTCAGGATGAACTGGATGTACTCCGTGTTCGCCATGATCAGCATGTACGAGCGGGTCACCTGGGCCCGCCCGCGCAGCACCGGCCAGCCGGGGTGCACGCACACCACGCCGCCCTTGTCGTCGGCCTCGGCGGCCCCCAGCCAGGCGTCCTCGACCGCCTCCAGATCGCCGTTCTCCAGCGCCTCGTACAGCGCCCGGTTGGCCTCCAGTACGGCCTCCCGGTCCGCCTCTCCGGCTCGTTGACCCGCAGTCTCGCCGCTCACCCTGCCGTCACCTGCCACAGACCCTCCCGTTTCACCCGCCCTCCTTGCCCGCCGTCGGGCAGGAGGGGCCCAACCGGGCCGCGCGCTGCCAGGCCGCGACCACCCGGACGGCATCCGCCGTGCCGGACACGTCGTGCACCCGTACCGCCCAGGCACCGGCCCGGGCCGACAGCACCGACACCGCAGCGGTCGCGTCGTCGCGCTCCCTGGCCGGGCGCAGCTCCCCGGTTTCCGGGTCGGCGAGCAGCGTACCCAGGAACCGCTTGCGCGATGCGGCCACGAGGACGGGACGGCCGAGCCCGGTGAGCGCATCGAGCCGGCCGAGCAGCGCCCAGTTGTGCTCGGCGGTCTTGGCGAAGCCCAGGCCCGGGTCCAGGATCAGCTGCTCCTCCTTGACGCCGGCCGCCAGGAGCGCGTCCACCCGGGCGGTCAGCTCGCCGACCACGTCGGCGACCACGTCGCCGTAGACCGCCAGCTTGTCCATGTCGGCGGACTGCCCGCGCCAGTGCATCACCACGAACGGGGCGCCGGTCTCGGCCACCACCCGGGCCATCGCCGGGTCGGCCAGGCCGCCGGAGACGTCGTTGATGATCCGGGCGCCGGCCGCCACGGCCTGCTCGGCGACGGAGGCGCGCATGGTGTCGACGGAGACCACCACCCCGGCGTCGGCCAGTTCGCGGACCACCGGCAGCACCCGGCCGAGCTCCTCCTCCTCGGGCACCCGCTCCGAGCCGGGTCGGGTGGACTCGCCGCCGACGTCCACTAGGTCCGCGCCGCGGGCCCGCAGCGCGAGGCCGTGCGCGATGGCGCGGGCGGGGTCGTGCCACATCCCACCGTCGGAGAAGGAGTCGGGGGTCACGTTGACCACACCCATCACGGCGCAGCGGTCGAGCCGCGGAAGTCCGGCCGGCAGGGAGAAGGACAGCGAATCGCTCATGCTCCCCATTATCGAACCGGGCCCCCACCGGATGTTTCCCGGTGGGGGCCCGATCAGTGGTGCGGCGCGGCTCAGGCGGCTTCGGTGACCTCCGGGCGCGACCCCGGCATCAGGCCCTGCCGCTGCGGCTTGCGGCCGAAGCGCGGCATCCCGAGCGTGATGAAGGCCTCGGCCTGCATCGCGGCGAAGCCGATCCGGGGCAGGTCGCGGGTGTTCGGGAAGACCAGGAAGCGCGGCTCCCACTCGGGCTGGAACTTGGCGTTGAACTTGTACAGCGACTCGATCTGGAACCAGCGCGAGAGGAAGACCAGCAGCCCGCGCCAGGCCCGCAGCACCGGCCCGGCACCGATCCGCTCACCGCGGGCCAGCGCCGAACGGAACATCGCGAAGTTGAGCGAGACCCGGCGGATGCCCATCGCCGGCACCGCCTGCAGCGCGGCCACGATCAGCAGCTCGTTCAGGCCCGGGTCGGCGGCGCGGTCACGGCGCATCAGCTCCAGCGAGATGCCGTCCGGCCCCCACGGCACGAAGTGCAGCACAGCCTTGAGGTCGTCGCCGCTCTCGCCCTCCTCCGGCGCCTTGTGGGCGGTGACCACCACGCAGTCGTCGTCGCCCGGGTCGCCGAAGCGGCCCAGCGCCATCGAGAAGCCGCGCTCGGTGTCGGTACCGCGCCAGCGGGCGGCGGCGTCGGCGATCCGGTACTTCTCCTCCGCGGTGAGGTCGGCGACCTTGCGCACCTGGCAGGAGTAGCCGTTGCGCTCGATCCGCTTGACCATCTGCCGGACGTTGCGCATGGCCCGGCCGGAGAGCGAGAAGGTACTCGTGTCGACGATCGCCTCGTCGCCGAGCTCCAGCGCGTCCAGCCCCGCCTCGCGGGTCCAGACCTCGCCACCGACCTCGCTGCAGCCCATCACGGCCGGCACCCAGGCGTGCTCGCGGGCCTCGGCCATGAAGACCTTGATCGCACCCGGCCAGGCCTCGACGTCGCCGACCGGGTCGCCGGAGGCGAGCATCACGCCGGAGACCACCCGGTACGAGATCGCCGCCTTGCCGGTGGGCGAGAACAGCACGCTCTTGTCGCGGCGCAGCGCGAAGTAGCCGAGCGAGTCCCGCTCGCCGTGCCGGTCGAGCAGCGCGCGGACCTTCACCTCGTCCTCGGCGGTCAGCTCCGGCTTGGGCTTCTCCGGCCGCAGCGCCAGGTACGCGGTGGTGAAGGCGGTGATCAGGCCCATCCCGCCGAGCAGGTAGGCGACCAGGTCGGAGACCTTGTCCGAGGTGTAGTCGACCGGTCCTTCGAAGCCGAACAGCCCGTACCCGACGTGCTCCAGGCGGTGGAACAGGCCCGGGTGACCGATCTCGTACTTGGTCCGGGTGGACACGATCAGCAGGCCGATCAGCACGCTGACGGTGCCCATCACGGCCAGGTTGACCACGGCCCGCCAGCGGGTGCGCGGGTCGGCCTTGGCGTAGAACTCGCGCCGGTGCACCAGCATCACCGCGAACAGCACCAGCGAGACCACCGCCGGGCCGATCTGGTGCCAGCGCAGGATGTGCAGCGCCGCGCCGACCGGCAGCAGCACGCAGACCGCGCGCCAGGCCCGCCGCTTGCGCCGGCGCAGGGCGTGGGCGAGCAGCACCAGCAGCAGGCCGACCATGAGCGTGCCGGCCGCCGCCAGGGTGGTGGTGCCGCCGGGCAGCTGCCCGGTGAGGTCGTGCACCTTGGTGTGCCGGAGCTTGGGGAACACCGCGCTGGCGATGTCCACCAGTCCGATCAGCAGGCAGGCGTAGCCGACCGCACCGGGGAGCCAGGCCCTCGGGACGGCGGCCGCTTGGGTACGAAGCGTCTGCAGGCCGCGGCGGCGGGGCGGCTGCTCGGGGCTCGGCTCAACGGACACGGGAACGCTCATGGAAGCTCAGCGTAGAGGCTGCGGAGCGCAGTCCTGTCACTCCGGGGGAGGAGTTGTGATGGACCTTCATGCCTTTTCCTTCATCAGGCAATGCACACACCAAACATCCGGAAACGGAAGGTAAACCGGTGTTCGACGTGCGCTGCGATTGAGCCGAGGGGTGGGAGCCGGGGCCCGGCACCGCGTGGCGCGACGAGCCCCCGCATACGCGGTACGTACGGTGGACGCCGCATTCTAGGGCGCCGGTTGCGTGGGATCACCCCCGGCCTCCCGGCCCGCCCCGACGTCCGGACAGCCTAGCCGCGATGGCCGGAACTGACGGACCGCCAGACGATGAAGCCTGCCCGACAGTGTCCCAGCGGAAGGCCGACGGCATGGAACTGACCAGCGACGCGCTGGTGAACTCGCTGCTCGCACTCGGCGCGGCGGCCCTGCTCGCCACGCTCTGGCTCTGGCCCCGGCTCGCCCGCCAACGCCCCTTGCCGGTGATCGGCCGGATCGGCCTGATGGCAGTCACTCAGGTCTCGGTGCTGGCCGTGCTGGCGCTGTCGGTCAACAACTCCTTCGGCTTCTACACCTCCTGGGACGATCTGCTCGACCCCGGCGGCGCCAAGCTGACGCTCACCAGCAACGAGAACCACCACGGCGGCACCCCGGTCTCCGACGCGCTGATCCAGCCCAGCAACGAGGGCGGCATGGAGGCCGTCACCGACCTGCCCAAGGGCCCGCCGGAGGAGGTCGGCAAGATCGAGTCCGTCCGGGTCACCGGCAAGGAGACCGGCCTCTCCGACCAGATGTTCGTCTACCTCCCGCCGGAGTACTTCGCCCCGAAGCTCGCCATGGTGCGCTTCCCGGTGCTGCTGGGCATCTCCGGCTTCCCCGGCACCAGCCTGAACCTGATGAAGGAGCTCCCCGTCCCGCAGACCGCCTGGGAGCTGCGCAAGGCCGGCAAGATGGCGCCCGCGATCATCGTGATGACCCGCCCGACCGTCGCCCCGCCGCGCAACACCGAGTGCGTGGACGTCCCCGGCGGGCCGCGCACCGAGTCCTGGTTCGCCACTGACGTGCCCGAGGCACTGCGCGCCACGTACCGGGTCAGCCGTTCCGCCTCCTCCTGGGGCGTGCTCGGCTTCTCCACCGGCGGCAGCTGCGCGATGCGGCTGGCGATGCGCTACCCGGAGGTCTTCGGCAACGGGGTCGGCATGCACGGCGACTTCAAGGTGGCCGAGGACCAGTTCACCGGCGGCAACCTCTTCGGCGGAGACAAGGGGCTGGCCGACCAGAGCGACCTCAACTGGCGGCTGCAGAACCTCCCCGCGCCGAACCTCTCGCTGATGGTGATCAGCAGCCGCAAGGAGGCCGACTACCCGGAGACGGTGAAGTTCGTCGAGCTGGCCCAGCAGGTGTCGGCGGCCAACCCGCAGTTCAAGGTCGAGTCGCTCTACCTGGACGACGGGGGCCACAACTTCGAGAGCTGGCTCCGCGAGCTGCCCGCCGCCCTGGAGTGGATGGGCGCCCGGCTCACCTGGACCTGACCGCCGCCCGGTGCCCGGTGCCCGGCGCCCCGCCGCCGGTCGGGTGATTACCGGCTGGTCGGGCGGGCCGGCCGGCACCCCGCGGGAACGTATCGCGACCGCCCGACCGACCGGCCGGTGTCGGCCCGGATCCGAGCAGGAGGCCCCATGCTCAGCACCCGATCGCTCTTCAACGAGATCTACCGGAACGACGAGGCCTACCAGTTGTTCTGCAGCATCGCGGCCGGTGGCGAGGACCAGGGCGGCTGGGAGAACGAGCGGATCACCGCACTCACCCGGGACCCGATCCTCGCCCCCAAGATCGCCCGGCACGGCGCCGACGAACGCAAGCACGGCCGGATCTTCACCCAGCTGCTGAACAAGCGCGGCCTGCCCAAAGTGGACGTCCCCGCCGAGGCCGACTACTGCATGCTGCTGGAGCGCCAGGGCGTCGGCCTCTCGCACGAGCGGCTGAACAGCGACATCCCGCTCGCCGAGCGCGAGATCATCACCTACCTGGTGCACAGCCGGGTCACCGAGCAGCGCGCGGCCGAGCAGATGCGCCAGCTGGTCAAGGTGTACGGCGACAACCCGGACCTCGGCCGGGCGATGCGGATGATCTCCGCCGACGAGGACAACCACCTCGCCTACTGCCACGAGGAGCTGCTCCGGCTGGCCGCCGAGGGCCACGGCCCGTACATCCGGCACACCCTGGAGACCAGCGCGCGCGGCGAGATCCGCACCCACCGGGACGTCGGCCTCGCGGTGACCGGCCGGATGGCGAAGATCCTCCGCTGGCCGCGCTGGCAGCTGGCCGTGGTGACGGCCGGCGTCCACGCGCTCTACCTCTACGACCTGGCGTTCGGCTGGCGGCGGATGGTGAAGCTGCGGATGCCCGAGCGCCGCAACGCCCTGGGCACCCCGGCCCCGCCGCACGCCGAGCAGGGGTCGCTCTGAGCGCCCTCTCCGACTGCCGCTGTGCCCCTACCGCTACCGCTACCGCCCGATGATGAGGCTCATCGCCTCGGCCCGGGTGGCCGGGTCGCGGAGCTGGCCGCGCACGCAGGACGTGATGGTCTTGGCGCCGGGCTTGCGGATACCGCGCATCGACATGCACATGTGCTCGCACTCGACCACGACGATCGCCCCGCGCGGTTCGAGGATCCGCATCAGCGCGTCGGCGACCTGGCTGGTGAGCCGCTCCTGCACCTGCGGGCGGCGGGCGTAGACGTCCACCAGCCGGGCCAGCTTGGACAGGCCGGTGATCTTCCCGCTGGCCGACGGGATGTACCCCACGTGCGCCACGCCCCGGAACGGCACCAGGTGGTGCTCGCAGACGGACGTCAGCTCGATGTCCTTGACCAGCACCATCTCGTCGTGGCCGAGGTCGAAGGTGGTGGTGAGGACGTCCTCGGGCTCCTGCCAGAGGCCCGCGAATATCTCCTTGTATGCCCGGGCGACCCGGGCCGGCGTCTCCAGCAGCCCCTCGCGGTCCGGGTCCTCCCCCACGGCGAGCAGCAGCTCGCGGATGGCGTTCTCGGCCCGCTTCTGGTCGAAGATCCCGACGGCGGGCGGACCGTCGAGCGTCACCGGGTCGATCATGCGGGCCTCGCTAACTAGTGGGAACGACTGGCTGAACAGCACGGATGCCGCGCCTCCAGGGTACAAACCCCGGTGACGCGGCATCCATTCCGTACTGTCCAGGCGCCGGATCAGCCCTCCGTGGGCGGCTCCGCCGGCAGCGGCGGGAGCTTCACCACGTCCACCGGGGCGGTGTCGGTGGCGGCGGCGCCGTTGGTGAGCGCCAGCTCCTTCGGCGACTGCACCGGCGGCCGGGTGGACGGCGTCCGACGGGACGAGCCCGTCCAGGCCGGCCGGGCCGGGCGCTTGACGATGGTCGAGAAGATCTCGGCGATCTGCTCCTTGTTGAGGGTCTCCTTCTCCAGGAGCTCCAGGACCAGGTTGTCGAGCACGTCGCGGTTCTCGACCAGGATCTCCCAGGCCTCGTTGTGCGCGTTCTCGATGAGCTTCTTGACCTCTTCGTCGACCAGCCCGGCGACCTCTTCCGAGTAGTCGCGCTGGTGGCCCATCTCACGACCGAGGAACGGCTCCGAGTTGTCCGAGCCGAACTTGATCGCGCCGAGGCGCTCGGTCATGCCGTACTGGGTGACCATGGCCCGCGCGGTGGCGGTGGCCTTCTCGATGTCGTTCGAGGCACCGGTGGTCGGGTCGTGGAAGACCAGCTCCTCCGCCGCGCGCCCGCCCAGCATGTAGGCCAGCTGGTCGAGCATCTCGTTGCGGGTGGTGGAGTACTTGTCCTCGTCCGGCAGCACCATGGTGTAGCCGAGGGCCCGGCCGCGGGACAGGATCGTGATCTTGTGCACCGGGTCGCTGTTGGGGCACGCCGCCGCCACCAGGGCGTGACCGCCCTCGTGGTACGCGGTGATCTTCTTCTCCTTGTCGGACATGATCCGCGTGCGCTTCTGCGGACCCGCCACGACGCGGTCGATCGCCTCGTCCAGGATGTTGTTGTCGATCAGCTTCTTGTCCGAACGGGCGGTCAGCAGAGCGGCCTCGTTGAGGACGTTCGACAGGTCCGCGCCGGTGAAGCCGGGGGTGCGCTTGGCGACGGCCGAGAGGTCGACGTCGGGCGCGATCGGCTTGCCCTTCTGGTGCACCTTGAGGATGTCCAGCCGGCCCTGGAGGTCGGGGCGCTCGACCGCGATCTGGCGGTCGAAACGGCCCGGGCGCAGCAGCGCCGGGTCCAGGATGTCGGGGCGGTTGGTCGCGGCGATCAGGATCACGCCGCCCTTGACGTCGAAGCCGTCCATCTCGACCAGCAGCTGGTTGAGGGTCTGCTCGCGCTCGTCGTGGCCGCCGCCGAGGCCCGCACCGCGGTGCCGGCCGACGGCGTCGATCTCGTCGACGAAGACGATCGCCGGGGCGTTCGCCTTGGCCTGCTCGAAGAGGTCGCGGACGCGGCTGGCGCCGACACCCACGAACATCTCGACGAAGTCGGAACCGGAGATCGAGTAGAACGGCACCCCGGCCTCGCCCGCGACGGCACGCGCCAGCAGGGTCTTACCGGTACCGGGCGGGCCGTACAGCAGCACACCCTTGGGGATCTTGGCGCCGACGGCCTGGAACTTGGCCGGCTCCTGCAGGAACTCCTTGATCTCGTGGAGCTCCTCGACCGCCTCGTCCGCACCGGCGACATCCGAGAAGGTGGTCTTCGGGGTGTCCTTGGTGAGCAGCTTGGCCTTGGACTTGCCGAACTGCATGACGCGCGAGCCGCCGCCCTGCATCTGGTTCATCAGGAACAGGAAGACCAGCACGATGATCACGATGGGCAGCATCGACAGCAGGAGGCTGACGAAGGTGCTCTGCTTCTCCGGGCTGATGGTGTAGCCGTCGGAGAGTGTGCTCTGGTCGTTGTCGTTGATCTGGGCCTGGAGCTTGTCGGCGATCCCAACACCCTGGTCGCCGATGTACGAGGCCTGGAACTTGCTGCCGGACGGGGGCTTGCCCGTGCCGGCGTCGGACAGCTTGGCGCCGTCCTTCAGCTGGATCTTGATCGTGTTCGAGTCACCGGTGGTGATCTGCGCCGACTTGACCTGCTTGGCATCGATCGCTGCGACGACCTGCCCGGTGTCCACCGTCTTGTAGCCGTTCGAGTCAGAAACGACCTGCATCAGCACGATGACGGCGAGGACGGCCAGCACGATCCACATGATCGGCGCACGGAAGTATCGCTTGACGTCCATCCATGCGGGGCGTTGCCGCCCCGTCCCTCCTGCCACTCAGCGGCGCCGCGGGGCTCGAGGGCCGCCGGCGCATCCGGTTTCTGCTCATGTGAAGAGCGGTTTTATTGGACCGTACCGCAGTCCGACCCGCCGGTGGCGGGAGCACAGCGACACGACGTATTTCTATTTCCCCCGATCCAACGGGCGGGAACGGCGTACTGTTCCCGCCCGTAGCCCGAACGGGGCCCCGGGACCGTTTTCTCAGCCGCCGTAGACGTGCGGGGCGAGGGTGCCGATGAAGGGGAGGTTGCGCAGCTTCTCCGCGTAGTCGAGGCCGTAACCGACCACGAACTCGTTGGGGATGTCGAAGCCGACGTACTTGACGTCGATCTCGACCTTGGCCGCGTCCGGCTTGCGCAGCAGGGTGCAGACCTCCAGCGAGGCCGGGCCGCGCGAGCCCAGGTTGCCGAGCAGCCAGGACAGGGTCAGGCCCGAGTCGATGATGTCCTCGACGATCAGGACGTCCCGGCCGGCGATGTCGGTGTCGAGGTCCTTGAGGATCCGCACCACGCCGGAGGACTTGGTACCCATCCCGTACGAGGAGACCGCCATCCAGTCCATGGTGACCTGCGAGTGCAGGGCACGGGCGAGGTCCGCCATGACCATCACGGCCCCCTTGAGGACGCCGACGATCAGCAGGTCCTTGCCTGCGTAGTCCCGGTCGATGCGCTCGGCCAGCTCCAGGAGCTTGGCGTCGATCTCGTCCTTGCTGATGAGCACCTTCGCGAGGTCAGCGCCCATGTCGTTCTGGTCCACCGGGGATACGTCCTCAAACGTTCGGGGTCTGGATGGCCGGCGGCCCGGCGCCCCGGGGGCATGCCTGCCCGTCAGTCGCCCTGCCGCCGAAAGACCAGCGTGCCACACCTGCGGGTGGCTTCGACGCCCCCGGGTAGGTGCAACGGTCCCTGGCCGCGCCATCCGGTGACCAGCAGGTCGATCGTTTCGAGGTGGCGCGCGAAGAGGTCCCCGGCCGGGCAGCCCGCCCGCAGCGCGGCCCGGCGCAGCACCCGGCGGCGTACCGCGGGTGGCAGTTCGGCCAGCTTGGCGGCGTCCAGCGTGCCCTCGCCCGTCCGGAGGTCGCGCTCGGCCAGCGCGGCCCACTGGTCCAACGCGTCGGCGTCGTCCCGGAACAGCCGGGCGGTGCGGGCCAGCGCCTCGACCACGCCGCCGCCGAGGTGCTTCTCCAGCACCGGCAGCACCTCGTGGCGCACCCGGGAGCGGGTGTAGGCGGGGTCGCAGTTGTGCGGGTCGTCCCAGACCGGGATCGCCTGGGCGGAGCAGGCCTGGCGGGTGGCGGCCCGGTCCAGCTCCAGCAGCGGGCGGCGGTAGCGGCCCTTCTGGGCCGGCATCCCGGCCAGCGAGCGGGAGCCGGAGCCGCGGGCCAGGCCGAGCAGCACCGTCTCGGCCTGGTCGTCGCGGGTGTGGCCGAGTAGGACGGCGACCGCTCCGTGGCGCTCGGCGGCCTCGTCCAGGGCTGCGTAGCGGGCGTCCCGGGCGGCGGCCTCGGGGCCGCCGGCGTGACCGACCCGGACCGGGACCGCCTCGACCGGGTCGAGCCCGAGCGAGCGGAGCCGCTCGGCGACCTGGGCGGCGCGGTCGGCGGAGCCGGCCTGGAGACCGTGGTCGACGGTGACGGCGCCGACCCGCAGACCGATCTTGGGGGCTTCGAAGGCGGCCGCGATGGCCAGCGCCATGGAGTCCGCGCCACCGCTGACGGCGACCAGGACGAGCGGCGAACCGGGCGCGGCCGGGGTGCGCGGCAGCCCGGAGGGGTGGCGGTGGGCGTTGCCGATCAGGGTGGTCCCGACGGCGGCGCCGACCAGCGGCGCCCCGCTCGGGCGGTCGCGGGGCTCGCGCACGGGCGCGGTGAAGGTGGTGCCGGCCTCTGCGGCGAGGTCGGTGAGCGTGCGGCGTACGGCCAGGCGTATCGCGGCGACAGCGGGGTGTGGTCCCACGGCGGACGGCTCCTTGGCGGAGGGGGGACAGGACGGCGGTGGGCGCGGCGGGGACCGCGCATCTGTGAGCACCGTGTTACCGGGCGCTCACAGATGGTGGCAGAAAGGAGGCACCCGCTACGCCACCCGCGCCACCGGTACGACCACCGTCCCACGTTCGGGTGAATGGAGAAACGTATCTTCACCCGCCATCTGCACGACTGGACCACTCGTACGAACGGGTTTGACCGCCGTCGACCGCCTTTCAGGCCGCAGCCCCCGCCCCGCCCCGACCGAGCAGCCCGCGAACCACCGCCCCGAGCCGAAGGGGCACGCCGGTGCCGAGAGGGAGGAGCGAGGAGGCCCCGAGGAACGAGGGAGAGCGGCCCGGAGGCGAGCGGGCGAACTACCTTGCGACTCGGGCCACCCAGGCCGCCGGATCGTGGATCTCGTCCTTGGTCGGCAGCGTGTTCGGCGACGTCCAGACCCGGTTGAAGCCCTCCATGCCGACCCGCTCCACCACGCCGCGCACGAAGACCGCGCCGTCCTGGTACTGGCGGAGCTTGGCGTCCATGCCGAGCAGCCGGCGCAGCACCAGGTCCAGCCGGTTGGCTCCGCGATCCCGGCGCTGCTGGAACTTCTCCCGGATCTCCGCGACGCTCGGCACCACCGCCGGGCCCACGCCGTCCATCACCACGTCCGCGTGGCCCTCCAGCAGCGACATCACTGCCGTCAGCCGGCCCAGGATCTCGCGCTGGGCCGGCGACTGGACGATCTCCAGCAGGCCGGTGGAGGCCTGTCCGGCCTCGCCGCGGCCGCCGAGGCCCGGCAGGCCGCCGCCGAGCGAGCCGGCCGCGTCGCGCAGCCGGTCCAGCAGCGCCCCCGGGTCGACGTCCGTCTCGGACAGGAAGGACTGCACCTCGGACTGGATGTGGTCACGCAGCCACGGCACGGCGGTGAACTGGGTGCGGTGGGTCTCCTCGTGCAGGCAGACCCAGAGCCGGAAGTCGGCCGGGTCGACGTCCAGCTCCCGCTCGACGTGCACGATGTTCGGCGCCACCAGCAGCAGCCGGCCCGGGCCGGGGCCGTCGGGGCCCAGCCGGGGCTTGTCGAACAGCGCGGCCGGGCTGTCCGGCGCCTCCAGCGAGGGCTCTGCCGGGGCGAAGGTCTCGTACTGGCCGAGCACCTTGGTGGAGAGGAAGGCCAGCAGGGCGCCGACCTCGATCCCGGTGGCCTTCTCCCCCACCGTGCCGAGGACGCCGGCGGCCGCGCCGCTCGCCCGGCGGGCCTGGAGCTTCTCCACCAGCGGCTGGACGATCGTGCGGAAGCCCGCCACGTTGGCCCGCACCCAGCCGGGGCGGTCCACGATCAGCACCGGGGTCGCGGCGGCCTCCACGAGGCTGCTGGACCGCATGCCGGTGAACGCCCGGACGTGCTCCTCGGCCTCCAGGGCGTGCCTGCGCAGCTCGGCCACGACGGCCGCCGCCTCGGCGCGGCTCACCTCCGGGCCGGGCCGCACCAGCCTGGTCGCGGTTGCGACCGCGAGATTCCAGTCGACCATGTCAGCACCGCCGCTCGCGCTCGTCATGCCCTCACCGTACGTGCTCTCGCCCATCGGGGGGAGCCACAGGTACCGACGGCCTGCGGGGCGGCACCGGACGAGGACCGCGCGAACGGCGCCCGGCCGCCGGGATCGCGCCCGGCGGCCACCTGTCGGACCGTCAGTGGCAGCCGCAGGCGGCGAGGCGGGCGACGATGCGGTCCATGGCGGCGCGGGCGGTGTCGGCGGAGGCGGTGGTCCTGGTCATCACGGCGAAGGACAGCAGCCGGCCCTCGGCGTCCACCACCGTGCCGGCCAGGGTGTTGACGCCGTTGAGAGTGCCGGTCTTGGCGTGGACCAGGCCGGCCGCCTCGGCCGCGCCGGAGCCGGAGCCGAAGCGCTTGCCGAGGGTGCCGGTGAAGCCCGCGATGGGCAGGCCGGTGAGCACCGGACGCAGCGTCGGGCGCTGGTCCGAGGCGGCCAGCGAGAGCAGTTGGACCAGGACGGCCGGCGGGATCGCGTTGCCCGTGTGCAGTCCGCTGCCGTCGTTGAGGGACACCCCGGTCATCGGCACGCCGAGCCGGGCGAGTTCCTGGGTGACGGCGGTGGCGGCGCCCTCGAAGCTGGCCGGCTGGTGCGCGGCGAGCGCGGCCTGACGGGCGATCGCCTCGGCGAGGGTGTTGTCGGAGGTGGTCAGCAGCCGTTCGACCAGGCGGGCGACGGTCGGCGAGTCCACCCGGCCGAGGACGGGCGCGGTGGCGGCCGCGGGGGCGGCGGCGGGCTTGGCCCTGCCCTCGACGGTGACGCCCTGGGCCTTCAGCGCGGCCGCGAAGGCCTCGGCGGCCGCGCCTGCCGGGTCGGCGACGCGGGCGGGCGCGTCCTCCCTGCTCTTCGGGTCGACCTTGCCCTCGTCCACCATCAGCGAGGTGACGAGCGCGATGTTGTAGCCGTCGTGGTTCTTGTGCTGCGGGCTGCCGGAGTACAGCGAGAGGTCGTAGTCGAGCTTGACCGTGGTGGTGCCGGTGGCCTTGAGGGCGGCGGCGGTCTGCCGGGCCAGTGCGTCCAGCGAGGCGGGGGCGGTGTCGGCGTCGGCGGGCAGGCCGGCGATCTGCACCTGGTCGGCGGGCAGCGCGGTGAGGGTGGGGTCGCCACCACCCACGAGGGTGATCTCGCCGGGGTCGGTGCCCTTGACGACCCGGGTGGTCAGCCGGGTGTCGCCCGGGATCAGCGAGAGCGCGGCGATCGTGGTCGCCAGCTTGGTGGTGGAGGCGGGCGTGGCGGGGGTGTTCTCCCCCGAGCCGTAGAGGAGCCGGCCGCCGGCGGTGTCCGCGACGGCGAAGCTGACGGTGCCGAGGTTCCGGTCCCCGAGCGCGGTGGCGAGCGCCTGCTGGAGACCCTGGCCCGTGGGCAGCCCGGCGGTCGGCCCGGCCTCGACGGAGGCCAGCACGGCCCCGGCGGCGGGGGCCGGGCGGGCGGTGGCCGGCGAGGCGGGGGCACCGGAGGCGGTGGTGGGGTCGGCGACCGGTCCGTTGCCGGCGCCGGTTCCGGCCGGGCGGGGCGTCTCGGTGGCGCCGGTGCGCCCCTTGCCCTTGCCGTTGTTGCCGTTGCCCCCGTTGTCGCCCTTGTCGCCCTTGTCGCCGGGTCTGCCGTCCCGGTCGTCGCCCTCGCCGCGGCCGGTGGTGCTCTGCCCTCCCGGCGACGGGGACGGCTGCGCGTACGCACCACCGCCCGAGGTCAGGACCGCCCCGGCGACCAGTAGTGCCGCCCCGAACAGCCCCGCGGCCGTCCCCCTGCGGCGGCGCCCCGCCCCGACCCCTGCACCCACCGACCGGCCCCTTTCCTGAGCACTCACTCCCGTAGGAGACACTTGGATTCTGTCAGTCCCTACCTTGGAGGAACCGTTGGAATTCGACGTCCTTATCGAAATCCCTAAGGGCTCTCGCAACAAGTACGAGGTCGACCACGAGACCGGTCGCCTTCGTCTCGACCGGATGCTGTTCACCTCGACCCGCTACCCCGCCGACTACGGCTACGTCGAGGGCACCCTCGCGGACGACGGCGACCCGCTGGACGCCCTGGTCATCCTCGAGGAGCCGACCTTCCCCGGCTGCCTGATCAAGTGCCGCGTCATCGGCATGTTCAAGATGACGGACGAGGCCGGCGGCGACGACAAGCTGCTCTGCGTCCCGGCGACGGACCCGCGCTGGGAGCACCTGCAGGACATCCACCACGTGTCGGAGTTCGACCGCCTGGAGATCCAGCACTTCTTCGAGGTCTACAAGGACCTGGAGCCGGGCAAGTCGGTCGAGGGTGCCAACTGGGTCGGCCGCGCCGAGGCCGAGGCCGAGGTCACCGCGTCGATCAAGCGACTGGCGGAGCAGGGCGGTCACTGAGCCGTCGTACCGATCTCGTTCGCCCAGGGCAGTTCGAGGTAGGTCGAGGCAGTCGGAGGCCGGGGTACGCGGAATCGTCCGCGGGCCCCGGCCTTCGCCGTGTCCGGGGCCGGGTCTGGGTCCGGGGCCGGGGCTGGGGCGTGGTCCTGGCCTGCGCCCGGGGTTGCGCCCGGGGTTGCCGACACCCTGTCGGCATCACGCGAACTTAGGCTAGGCTAACCATAATGAGCCGGGCCGATTTCGATCCCTGGAGGCCGCATGTCCACGCCCGAGCAGCCCATCCCGTTCTCCACCGTGCTCCGTACCGCCAGCAGCGAGGAGCACGAGGCCGCGGAGCAGTCCTCGTTCATGAGCCACCTGCTCGGCGGGCGCCTCGGGATCGAGGCGTACGCCGACCTCACGGGCCAGCTCTGGTACGTCTACCGGGCCCTGGAGGGCCGGGCCGGCGAGCTGGCGGAACACCCGGTGGCCGGGCCGTTCATCGACCGGGCGCTGCTGCGGACCGCCGCCATCGAGCGCGACCTGGCACACCTGCGCGGCCCCGGCTGGCGCGCGGGGCTGACGCCGCTGCCGGCCACCGCCGCGTACGCGGCCCGGGTGGAGGAGCTGGCGGCCGAGTGGCCGGCCGGGTACGTCGCGCACCACTACACCCGCTACCTCGGCGACCTGTCGGGCGGTCAGATCATCCGCGGGATCGCCGAGAAGACCTGGGGCTTCGAGCGCAAGGGCGACGGCGTTCGGTTCTACGTCTTCGAGGAGGTCGACAACCCGGCCGCCTTCAAGAGGCAGTACCGGGCCAAGCTGGACGCGGCCGGGCTGGCACTGGACGAGGTCGGGCGCCGCCGGGTGGTCGAGGAGTGCAAGCGGGCCTTCGAGCTCAACGGTGCGATCTTCCGCGACCTCGATGCGCGCTACCCGCTGAGCGCCTGAACGTTTCTTCAACCAACGGCCCGGCCCCGGCGAGCCACCACTCGTCGGGGCCGGGCCGTTGCGGTTGCCGGATCAGACCTGCGGGCTCCGGCGGCGGACCAGCACGGTGGCGCCGCCACCGGCCAGCAGCAGCCCGACGGCGGTGACCAGCAGCGGCACCACCGGGGCGGACGAGCCGGTCGACGCCAGCACACCGCCGAGGCCGGTGCTGCCGGTGGCGGTCAGCGAGGCGCCGCCGGCCGTGCCGGAGCCGGTGCCCCCGGCGCCGGCCACCGCGGCGACCGGTGCGGGGCCCGGCAGCCGGGCGCCACGGCCGAAGGCCAGCGAGACGGAGACCGGGTCGAGTGCCTCGCCCGCCTGGTAGTTGCCGAACGCGGGCACGCCCTCGGCCGTCAGGGTGGCCGGCAGGCCGGAGAGCGTCACCACCCCGTCGACCGGGGTCACCTTCGCCTTGGCGAGGTCCAGCTTGGCGAGCCGGACGGCGGCGAGCGAGGTGGTCGTGCCGTCCTGGGCCTTGGCGTTGACGTCGGCGGTCAGGTAGGCGCCGTCCTTGTCGATCTTCAGGCCGAGCTTGGCGAGCGTGGTGTCCAGCTGGTAGCCGCCGCCGGCCGCGTCCGGGTGGCCGAGGAAGCGGACCGAGCCGTCGAAGCCGGCCGCCACCGTATGGCTCGTGGTGTTGTACGTGCCGGTGCCCCCGCCGAAGCGGTAGTCGGCCGCGCCGCCGCCGAACTCCACCTTGCCGCCGGTCATCGGCTTGGCCAGGTAGGAGCGGAAGCTCTCCTTGACCGACCAGTCCAGGGTGCCGTTGACGATGGCGAGTTCGCCGTTGCCGCTCGGCGCGGTGGTGGCGGACGGGGTGCCGCTCGAAATGGGCGTGCCGGTCGCGGACGGGGTCGAGGTGGCGGATGCCGTCCCGGTGGCCGAGGCGGTGGCCGTGGCGGTGGCGGTGGCGCTCGACGAGGCCGTCGCGGACGGCGAGGCGGACGCGCTCGGGGACTGGCTCGGGGACTGGCTCGCGGACGGCGTGACCGTCGCGGTGGCCGAGGCCGAGGCCGACGCGGTCGGCGACGGCGTGGCCGGACTCTGCTTCAGCAGCAGCGACAGCGGGTCCATGTCCGCACCCGCCTGGTAGAAGCCCGCGAACGCCTTGGCACCCTGCTCGGTGAGCCTGGCCGCCGTCGGCACGCCGTTGGTGGTGTCCCGCGCGACGGTGAACGTCACCAGCGGCACGTCGTCCCGTCGGGTGATCTCGGGGGCTCCCATCGACTCCTTGGACGCGGTGTCGGCGGTGAGCGTGCCGGTCGTCCCCGAGGTGGTGAGCTTCAGGTCGCTCAGCGCGATGTCCAGCGCGCCGTGGTGGGCGGTGAACCGGACGCCGCCGGTGAAGGCCGAGCTGAGCGCGTGGGTGGTCAGGTCGTAGCTCGCGCTCGCCAGGCCGAAGTGGAAGCTGCCGTCGGCGTTGGCGGTGGCGCCTCCGGTCAGCTCCACGGCGCCCTGGCCGATCGGCCCGTTGACGTAGCTGCGGAAGCTCGCCTTCACCCCCCAGTCCAACGCGCCGGTGTCGTAGGTGACGCTGCCGGGCCCGCCGGCACCGAAGGCCAACGCGGGGGCGCCGACGGCGGTCAGACCGAGGCCTGCGGTGGCGGCCGCGAGGGCGGCGAGCCGGGGGCGGTTGCGGCGGCCTGCGGGCAGGACGGTGCTGCGGGACATGGTGGGACTCCGTTCGGTGAGCAGGGGAAGGAGGCCGACGTCAGGCCGGGTCGGCGGGGGTGACGGGGTGGGCCGGGTCGGCATCGGCATCGGCGGGGGCGGAGGCCGGGCCCGCGGGGGCGGTCCGGCGCCGGTGCCGGGCGAACACGCCGCCGGCCACGGCCAGCGCGGCCACCAGCAGCCCGCCGGCCACCACCCCCACCGGGACGCCGTCCGAGGAGGAGGGCGCGGCGACGGTTGCCGCGGTGGAGGGTGTCGTGGTGGCGGCCGGGCCCGGAGCGGCTGGTGTGGTGGGCGCGGCGCTGCCGATGTCCGGCAGCGGGGGCAGCGCCGCCGCCGGGTCGAGGGCGACGGCGAAGCTCAGCGGGTCCATCTCGGTGCCCGCCGGGTAGAGGCTGCCGAAGGCCTTGGCGCCCGCCTCGGTGAGCTTGAGCGGCACCTCGACGGCCTTCAGCAGGCCGCCCTCGGTCTTCAGGCCCGCCGCGTCGAAGGCGGCAAGCTCGACGCCGGACAGCTGCTGTGCCGTGCCGTCCGGCGTCCGGCCGGAGACGTCGGCGGTCAGCCGGCCCTGGCCGCCGGTCACCGTGACGCCGGGGTCGGCCAGGGTGAGGTCGAGGCCGAGGCCGCCGCCGCCCGGGAGGCCGGTGAAGCGGACGTTGCCGCTGAAGGCGGCGGTGAGGGTGCCGGCCGCCGGGTCGTACGTGCCCTTGGCCGAGGTCCAGCGGAAGAACGCGCCGCCGTCCGCCGCGCCACCGCCGAGCTCCCAACGGCCCTTGGCGATCGCGCCGGTGACGTAGTCGCGGAAGGTCCGGCGGACGCCCCAGTCGAGCGCGCCGTTGGTGAACTCGGCCTTCACTGGGGCCGCCGGGGTCGCCGGGGCCTCGCTCGAAGACGTGGCCGTCGGCGCGGCGGGCGGGGTCGGCGGGGCTGGCGGGGAGGCTGCCGCCGACGTCGCCCGCGCGGCAGGAAGGTTGACCGAGAGGCTGACCGGATCCAGTGCCGTGCCGGCGGTGTAGAAGCTGCCGAAGGCCTTCGCCCCGGCGTCGGTGAGCGTGGCGGGCACGCCGCTGAGTGTCAGGGTGCCGGCCGCGCCGCGCAGGTCTACGCCGGCCAGGGAGAGATCGGCCAGCTTGGCCTGGCTCGCGCTGCTGACCTGACCGGTCTCCCTGGACTTGCTGCTGACGTCCGCGTACAGCCCGGCCGCGCCGCCCGGGGCGGCCCGGAAGGTGAGCCGGCCGATGCTGAGGTCGAGGGCGTCGGCGCCGTTCTCCCGGTGCCCGGTGAACCGGACGCCGCCGGAGAAGGCGGCGCTCAGCGCGCCGGTCGCCGGGTCGTACGTGCCGGCGGCCGAGTGGAACCGGAAGGTGCTGCCGCCGACCGTGGCGGCGCCGCCGGTCAGCCCCCAACTCCCCTTGGCGATCGGGCCGGTGACGTACGTCAGGAAGGACTGTTTGATCCCCCAGTCCAGCCGCCCGCCGGAGACTCCGCCCTCCGCCGCTGCGGCCCGGCCGGGCAGCAGCGCCACGGCCAGGAGGGCGGCGAGGGCGGCCACCAGGGTGGCGGCCAGGCGACGGAGCCGTCTGGGCAGAGGCACGGCGGATCACTCCTCGGCACGACTGGGGAAGGGGTCGGCGCAGCGCCGACCCCCTTGCGAAACTCAGGTAAGGCTAACCTAATATATGAGTCAAGAGTCCCGCCTCAGCCCCTGACCACCGGGCCGTCGGCGGCGCCAACTCCCGTCGAAGGGAAACACGTTGAGCAGCAGTACGATCCGAGACCGGGCGGCCCGCGGGCCCGCCCTCCTGCTGCTCGCCCTCGGCCTGCTGCTCACGTCCACCGCCTGCGGCCCGGCCTCCGGCACCACCGGCGCAGCCTCCGGGAGGAGCGCCTCGAAAGCCCCCGACACGGTCGAACCGCTGCCCGGCGAAGCCGCACCCCGGCTGCCGGCCACCGCCGCCTCCGCCGACGGCCGCCAGGTGACCGTCACCAGCGCCGACCGCATCGTCCCGCTCAACGGGAGCCTCGCCGAGATCGTCTTCAGCCTCGGCCTCGGCCCCAAGGTGGTCGCCCGGGACGTCTCCACCACCTTCCGACAGGCCGCCGCCCTGCCGGTGATCACCCAGGCCCACGACGTCTCCGCCGAGGGCGTGCTCTCGCTCCGCCCGACCGTCGTCCTCGCCGACCGCTCCACTGGCCCGGCCGAGGCGGTCGCGCAGATCCGTGCGGCCGGCGTCCCGCTGGTCGTCCTGGACGACGCCAAACAGCTCGCCGACGTCGGCCCGCGGATCGACACCGTCGCCGCCGCCCTCGGAGTCCCGGACGCCGGGCGGCAGTTGAAGGAGCGCACCGAGCAGCGGATCACCGGGGCGAAGGCCGCGCTGCCCGCCACCGACCACCACCCCAAGGTCGCCTTCCTCTACCTGCGCGGCAGCGCCTCCGTCTTCCTGCTCGGCGGCCCCGCCTCCGGCGCCGGCTCGCTGATCGAGGCGGTCGGCGGCGAGGACGCCGGCAAGGCCGCCGGGCTCACCGGCGACTTCACCCCGCTCACCAGCGAGGCCCTGGTCAAGGCCGCCCCCGACGCGATCCTGGTGATGAGCAAGGGCCTGGAGTCGGTCGGCGGCGTCGACGGCCTGCTCAAGCTGCCCGGCGTCGCCCAGACCCCGGCCGGGCTGGACCGCCGGATCGTCTCGATCGAGGACGGCCAACTGCTCAGCTACGGCCCGCGCACCCCGCAGGTGCTCCGCGAGCTCGCCGAACAGCTCTACCCGGCGGCGGCCGCCAAGTGAGCACCGCCGTACGGGAGAAGAGCGTCCCGCTGCCCACCATCCGGAGCCGGACCGCCCTCGTCACCGCCGCGCTCGCCGCCGCCCTGGTGCTCTGCGCCCTGCTCGCGGCCGGCATCGGCGCCTACCGCATCCCGCTCGGCGACATCCTCGCCTCCTTCGCCCACCGGCTCGGCCTCGGCGGGCACCGACTGGACCGCGTCCCCGAATCGGTGCTCTGGAACGTCCGCCTCCCCCGGGTGGTGCTCGCCCTGCTCGTCGGCGGCTCGCTCGGCTGCGCCGGCGCGCTGATGCAGGGCGTCTTCGGCAACCCGCTGGCCGAGCCGGCCGTGATCGGCGTCTCCTCCGGCGGCGCGGTCGGCGCGGTGGGCTGCATCGTCCTCGGCCTGGACGCGCTCGGCAGCTGGACGGTGACCGTCGCCGCCTTCGCCACCGGCCTGTCGACGGTCTTCGCGGTCTACGCGATGTCCCGCTCCGGCGGCCGCACCGAGGTGGTCACGCTGATCCTCACCGGGGTCGCCGTGAACTCCTTCTGCGGCGCCCTGATCGGCCTCTTCCTCTTCACCGCCGACTCGGCAGCGATCAGCCAGGTCACCTTCTGGCAGCTCGGCTCGCTCTCCCAGGCCTCCTGGGGAAAGGTGCTCGCCGTCCTGCCGTTCGCCGCCGCCGGGCTGGCCGTCGCCCCGCTGTACGCGCGGAAGCTGGACCTGCTGGCGCTCGGCGAACGCCCGGCCCGCCACCTCGGGGTGGACGTCGAACGGATGCGGCTGGTGCTGATCACCGTCGTCGCGCTGCTCACCGCCGCCGCCGTCGCGGTCAGCGGCATCATCGGCTTCGTCGGCCTCGTCGTGCCGCACCTGCTGCGGATGGCGGTCGGCCCGGGCCACCGCTTCCTGCTGCCCGGCTCCGCACTCGGCGGCGCGCTCGTCCTGGTCGCCGGCGACCTCGCCGCCCGCACCCTTGCCGAGCCCGCCGAACTGCCGCTCGGCGTGCTCACCGCGCTGATCGGCAGCCCGTTCTTCTTCTGGCTGCTACGCCGGACCAGGACCAAGCAGGGAGGCTGGGCATGAGGCTGCGCACCCGCCACGAGATACCCGAACGGCCCGCACCCGGCGTCGAGTTGCTCACCGCCGACGCCGTCCGGCTGACCGTCGGCGGGCGCGAACTGCTGGCCGGCGCCGCGGTCGGGGTGACGGCGGGCGAGGTGGTCGCGCTGCTCGGCCCGAACGGCGCCGGCAAGTCCACCCTGCTCTCCGTCCTGGCCGGGGACCTCCCGCCGACCACGGGTGACGTCCGGCTGCTCGGCCGCCCGCTGAGCGGCTACAGCACCGCCGAACTCGCCCGGCACCGGGCGCTGCTGCCGCAGTCCGCCGCGCTGTCCTTCCCGTTCCCGGCGGGCGAGGTGATCCGGATGGGCCGCGCCCCCTGGGCCGGCACCGCGGCCGCCGCCGAGGACAAGGCGGTGGTCGCCGAGGCGATGGCCGCCACCGAGTCCGCCGCCTTCGCCGACCGCCCGTTCACCGCGCTCTCCGGCGGCGAACGGGCCCGGGTGGCGCTCGCCCGGGTGCTGGCCCAACGGACCCCGCTGCTCCTCCTGGACGAGCCCACGGCCGCACTCGACCTGCGCCACCAGGAGCTGGTGCTGCGGGTGGCCCGGGCCCGCGCGGCCGCCGGGGACGGCGTGGTCGTGGTACTGCACGACCTCTCGCTGGCGGCGGCCTACGCGGACCGGGTGGTGCTGCTGACCGGCGGTGCCACGGTGGCGGCCGGCCCGGTGGCCGAGGTGCTGCGCGCGCCGCTGCTCAGCGAGGTGTACGGCCACCCGGTCGAGGTGCTGCCGCACCCACGGACGGGCGTCCCGCTGGTGCTGCCGGAGCGGGGCTGAGGCTCAGCCCTCGCCGGCCCCGCCCCTCACCGGCCCGCCCTCATTGGCAAGGACCTCGGCGGCTCGGCCCTCGTCGGCTCAGCCCTCGTCGTCCAGCCGGAAGCCGATCTTCAGGCCGACCTGGTAGTGCTTGATCCGGCCGTCCTCCAGGTGGCCCCGGACCTGCGTCACCTCGAACCAGTCGAGGTTGCGCAGCGTCCGGGACGCCCGCTCGACCCCGTTGCGGATGGCGGCGTCGATGGACTCGGTCGAGGACCCGACGATCTCGGTCACCCGGTAGACGTGCTCACTCATGCGTCCACCTCGCTCCGCTCGGCGGGGGCATTCGCCCACACGCGCCTCTCGATGACTCGCTCGCTTCGCTCACTCATGGCGGACTCCCTCTCTGCGACGGCCCCCGGTCCACCGTGCACCGCCTCCGGTCGCTCCGCACCCCGGCGGCGGCCGCGGGAGTCCCCGCCCTGGAACGCCGCCCTAGAACGCCGCCCGGACCTCGCCCACCGGCACGCCGCCGCCGAGCAGCGGGGCCGCGCCGATCCGCTCAAGGGTGTCGTCCGCCGTCACCACCCCGAGCCGGCCCAGCGCGGCCGCCAGGACCGGCCCGCGGGCCCGCTCGGCGCCGTCGTCGATCTTGAAGGCGAGTGCCCGGCCGTCCGGCAGCGCCACCACCTGAACCGCCTCGGCGCCCATCTTGGACAGCACGCCCGGCACCGCCCGCATCAGCCAGGTGTCGGCCCGGCGGGTGCCGGCCACGTACTCGGGGTGGGCACGCATCGCGTCGGCCACCCGGCGCTGCGGGGTGCCCTCCTCGGCGAGCACCAGCGCGCGGTAGCCGCGGGCCAGGCCGGTCAGGCTGACGGCCAGCAGCGGCGCACCGCAGCCGTCGACCCCGGCATGTGCCGACGTCTCGCCGGTGGCCTCCTGAAGGGCTTCGCGGGCGAGCAGCTGGATCGGGTGCTCCGGGTCGAGGTAGCTCCCGGTCGGCCAGCCGTTGGCGACGCAGGCGGCCAGCCAGCCGGCGTGCTTGCCGGAGCAGTCCATCAGGATCGGCGCGCGCTCGCCGCCGGACTTCAGGTGCAGCTCGGCCTCGGTCTCGTCCAGCGGCAGGTCCGCCGGGGTCTGCAGGGCGGACTCGTCCAGCCCGGCGTCGGCCAGGATCCGCCTTACGCCGTCGCGGTGAAACGATTCTGCCGAATGGCTGGACGCCGCCAGCGCCAGCAGCTCGCCCCCGATCGCCAGACCCGCCCGCAGTGTGGCCACCGCCTGGAACGGCTTGGCGCACGACCGCGGGAAGACCGGGGCTTCGGGGGCACCCAGGGCGAACTCGACCGAGCCGTCGGCGGCGAGCAGCACCAGCGAACCGTGGTGCCGGCCCTCGGTGAAGCCCGAGCGTATGACCTCGGCGAGGACGGGCAGAGCGGCGGAGTGGGACATGCGGAAGCCTTCCGGGGGCAAGGGTGGGCCGGGGGCGAGCCGGGCCCACCCCACCCCCGGACGCCCTCACCCGGTCAGAGCGGGCCGCCCGTGAGCAGGTCCTCGACCCGCGCTTCCCCATCACGGTACCTTCGGGTGATCTCGGCGCTGCAGCCGTCCGCCGTCCGCAGCAGCCGCTGCCGCCGGCCGGACACCTCCCGCTCGTGCGCCCGCAGCCTCTCCAGCGCGGCCAGCAGCTCCTCCTCCGGGCGGGCGGCCAGGTCGGCCAGCTGGACGTCACCCATCAGCTCGTCCGCCTCCAGCTGGGACTGCTGGCCGCGCGGCGGCCCCAGCGTGACGTGCCGGGCGGAGCGCCGCACCGTGGACGGCGCGTCGGTGAGGATGGCCGGCAGCCGGTCCAGCAGGGCGCCGCCCACCGGGATCTCGCCCCCCGCGGCCGTCCGGACGGCGGCGCCCGGCCGGCGGTCCAGCTCGGCCCGGAGGATGTCCATCCGCCCGTGCAGCAGCCGCCGCAGATAGGAGAGGTCGGCCTCCTGTTCCAGGGTCTCCCGGCGCAGGGTCCGCAGCTGCGCCAGGCCCAGCCGGACCAGCTCGGGCTCGCCCTCCTTGCCCGCCGCCGGGCGGGAGGTGTCCCCCGCCGGCTCCGTGCCCTCGGGCATCCGCCCGGCCCGGTCCTGCGCCGCGCTGCTCGCGTCCATCAACCAACCACCTGCCGTCGTCCGATCCCGCCCGCTCGCGGCACCCCGTCGCCTGCCGCAGGTCCGGCCCGTCCCCCGGTGGGCCGTCGCGCGCACCCGCCGCGCGTACCCGTCCGTTGGCACGCCCGGGGCGCCCCCGAAGGTTCCCGCCCCCGGGTGGTGCCACCCGCCGGGGCGACACCACCAGAACGCCTGACCTATCGACTCGACCGCCCGGCCGAACCGGGCCCGGCGCGGCGGACCTCTGGCGCCCCGGACCCCTCGTACGGTTCCCCAGCGTGCCACCCCGCCCACCGCCGGTGCACCGCCCGTGCACCCGAACGGCCCCCTGGCGAACGGGGGTGGCTGATATGACCAAGACTTTCCGCAGGAAGAACGGCGCCCGATGAAGCGCAGGCGCGCACCACCCGGCGCGTGCCATGGTCATGCGCGCCTCCCCTCGCTCCTGCTCCGCGCGGCCCGAGGCCCGCCTCACGGGCCTTCCTCGCGGCCTCCTCGCAAACCTCTTCCTCGCGGCTGACTCACGGCTGGCTCGCGGTCTCCTCGCGGGCTCCTCACGGCCTCCTCGCGGACCGCCCGGGGGCCCCGCGGGAGGCTGGGCCCGCTCCGGCACAATGGCCGCATGCGAGCAGTGGTGCAGCGAGTGACCGAGGCCCGGGTGACCGTGGCCGGAGAGACCGTCGGCGCGATCGAGGGGCCCGGGCTCTGCGTCCTGGTCGGCGTCACGCACGACGACACCCCCGCCAAGGCCGCCCAGCTGGCCCGCAAGCTCTGGACCCTGCGGCTGCTGGAGGCGCCCTCCCCCCGAGCCGAAGGGCGCGCCGACGCCGAAAGCGAGCAGCGACAAGCGACCGACGCAGGAGGGAACGCCGGGACGACGAGTGTCGGCGTCGGATCCGGAGCGCCCGGCGGCGAGCGGGGGAATCGCGGGGATGGAGTCGAGCAGTCCTGCTCCGACCTGGCCGCCCCGCTGCTGGTGATCAGCCAGTTCACCCTCTACGGCGACGCCCGCAAGGGCCGCCGCCCCACCTGGAACGCCGCCGCCCCCGGGCCCGTCGCCGAGCCGCTGGTGGACGAGGTGGTCGCCCAGTTGCGCGCGCTCGGCGCCAAGGTGGAGACCGGCCGGTTCGGCGCGGACATGCGGGTGGCGCTGGTGAACGACGGCCCGTTCACCGTGCTCGTCGAGGTCTGAGACCTACTGCGGGACGATCACGTCCTGCGTCCCCGGCACCGTCCCGGCCAGCAGCACCGCGTCCACCGGGACGTTCCGCTTGACCACGGCCAGCGCGACCGGCCCCAGCTCGTGATGGCGTGCCGAGGACGTCACGATGCCCAGCGCCCGGCCGTCCGGGTCCGAGGCGAGCCGCACCTCCGTCCCGTGCGGGGGCAGCACCTCCTCCGTGCCGTCCAGGTGCAGGAAGACCAGGCGGCGCGGCGGCCGGCCCAGGTTGTGCACCCGGGCGACCGTCTCCTGCCCGCGGTAGCAGCCCTTCTGCAGGTGGACGGCGGTGGCCAGCCAGTCCACCTCGTGCGGGATCGTCCGGTGGTCGGTCTCGAAGCCGAGCCGGGGCCGGTGGCCCTCGATCCGCAGCGCCTCGTACGCCCAGATCCCGGCCGCCGGGCCGTAGCCCTCGGTCAGTGTCGCCAGCTCGGCGCGCGGCAGGAAGAGGTCCCGCCCGTACGACAGCTCGCGGACCGCCGCCGCGCCCTCCGCCGAGGCGGTGGAGCCGGCCGGCAGGTGCACCACCGCGTAGTCGGCGGTCGCGTCGGCGACCTCCACCCGGTAGAAGAACTTCATGCTCTCCAGGTAGCCGATCAGCGCCTTCAGGGTGCCCGGCTCGACGTGCGCCCAGGTGGTGGTGCCGTCGTCGACCAGGTAGAGCGCGTGCTCGACGTGCCCGTTCGGGGAGAGCACCAGCGCCTCGGTGGCCTGCTGCGGCGGCAGCGCGCTGACGTGCTGGGTGAGCAGCAGGTGCAGCCAGGCCAGCCGGTCGTCGCCGGTGACGGTGAGCACGCCGCGGTGCGAGAGGTCCACGAAGCCGGTGCCCTGCGCGAGGTTGCGTTGCTCGCGGAAGATGTCGCCGTAGTGGGCGGCCACGCCCTCATCGGTTCCCTCGGCGGGGACGGCACCGGGCAGCAAAAGCAGCGGGCTCTTCATACCGGCCAGCTTACGACTGGTCCCCGGCACGCTTGGCGGTGCAGTCGGCACAGCGGCCGAAGATGGCGAAATGCTTGAGGTCGGTGTCGAAGCCGTGCTGCTCGCGCAGGCTCTCGATCAGCGGCCGGGCGATCTCGGTGCCGGTCTCGGTGACCTTCTCGCAGTCCCGGCAGACCAGGTGCAGGTGGTGGTGACGGCCGGCCAGGTGGTACGTCGGGGCGCCGTGGCCGAGGTGCGCGTGGGAAACCAGGCCCAGCTCCTCCAGCAGCTCCAGGGTCCGGTAGACGGTGGAGATGTTGATGCCGCTGGCGGTCTGCCGGACGTGGCCGAGGATGTCGTCCGGGGTCGCGTGGTCGAGGACGTCGACCGCCTCCAGCACGAGCTGGCGCTGGGGTGTCAGCCGGTAGCCGCGTTCGCGCAGGTCGGCCTTCCAGTCGCCGGAGAGCTGCCAGTCGGTGGTGCCGGTGTCCGCCACGGTGCTGTCCCTGCCAAGGTCGGGGGTCCTGAGGCAAGTGTAGGGACCGGCCGGGGGCCGGTCCCTACCCATGAGCTCCATGAGCCGATGCGATCAGCGGAAGAACGCGATGCCGTCGTCCGGCAGGTCGTTGATGTCCTTGATCAGCTGCGCCGGGCTCAGCACCTTCTTCAGCTGCGCCGACATGTACGGGCGCAGCGGCACCTCGGGCGCGGCCTTCTCGCCGACCCAGAGCAGCTCCTCGTTGACGAAGCCGTACAGGCGCTTGCCGCCGGAGTACGGCGCCGAGCCCTCGATCCGGGCCACCGCGTCGGTGGAGACGTCGATCTGCGGCTTGCCGTCGGCCAGCTCGCCGTACCAGATCTCGACGGTGCCGTCGTCACGGACGGAGGAGATCTCGATCCCGCGGGCGCCGCTGGTGCCGTGCTGGTTGCTGGTGATGCGCCAGAACGCGTGCTCGTTCTCCAGCGGACGGACCTTCTCGCCCTCCTCGTTCAGCACCCAGGTGCGGGAGCGGAACTCGAGGAAGGGCCGGCCGTCGTGCCGGATGACGATCTCCTGGCCGAAGTTGCACTTCTCCGTGCCCGGGCCCCCTTCACCCGGCAGAGGGGCGTAAACGCCCGCGCCCTCCCAGGTACCGAGGAGGAAGGCGAGCGGGACGACGTCCTTGTGGAGGTCAGAGGGGATCTCGATCATGTTCCTGGTCGCTGTCGTCGGTATGGGACTGCTTCAACCGTACGGCAGCCGGCTCAGCGCTGGCCCTGGTACAGCTTCATCACCGAGAAGATGGCGAACCAGGTGATCAGCACGGCCATGAGGGCCAGCAGACCGTCGAAGAAGATTTCCAGACCGGACACGGGGGGCTCCCAGGGCGGCGACAGTGTGGTGGATTTTGCTCGCGCTCACTCTATCCGCCGGGTGTCGACGGGTCTCGGTGAGCCCCACCACGTCGGCGATCTAGGGTGTCGGCATGTCGTCGAACGCATCGCAGAGCGCGAAGAAGCTCGTCATCAAGGTCACCGCCGGGGCGGACGCGCCCGAGCGCTGCTCGCAGGCCTTCACGGTGGCGGCGGTCGCCGTCGCCAGCGGGATCGAGGTCTCGCTCTGGCTGACCGGGGAGTCGTCCTGGTTCGCGCTGCCCGGGCGCGCCGCGGAGTTCGAGCTGCCGCACGCGGCGCCGCTGCCGGACCTGCTGGAGTCGATCCTGGCGGCCGGCACCGTCACCCTCTGCACCCAGTGCGCGGCGCGGCGCGGGATCGAGCAGAAGGACACCGTCGAGGGTGTCCGAATCGCGGGCGCTCAGGTCTTCGTCAGCGAGATCATGGCCGACGGCGTGCAGGCGCTCGTGTACTGAGGCCCCTGCGGCTACTGAGGCCCTTGCGGCCGCTCGCGGTCGGGGCGGTCCCGGTCGTGGCCGGGCTCGTCCCACTTCGGGTCGTCCCAGCGCGGGTCGTTCCACCAGTCGTCCTCCGGGTCCCGCTTGTTGGCGAAGACCGCGGCGGCCGGGGGGATGACCATCGCGACCACGCACATGGCGATCGCGGCCGGCACGGACCAGAACCGCACCACGCCCCAGGCCAGCACGAACATCCCGAGGCAGACGGCCATCATGGCGAAGTAGTAGCGGTGGCGCCGGCGTCCCTGCACGGTTCCACGGTATGCCCGAGGGCCCCTGCTCGGCAGGGGCCCTCGGTGCTGTTCGCGGGGGTGGATCAGACCGCGATCGCGACCTCGGTCAGGTTGCCCTGGGAGGCGACCACCTGGCGGTCCACGGTCTGGCCCGGGACCAGCGCGCGCAGGGTCCACTTGCCCGGGCGGGCGAAGAACCGGAACTGGCCGGTCGCCGAGGTGGGCACCTCGGCCGTGAACTCGCCGCCCTCGTCGAGCAGCCGGACATAGCCGTTGACCGGCTCGCCGTCTCGGGTCACGGACCCCTGGATGATCGTCTCGTTCGCCACGTCAACTCCTGCCAGGTCCGGGCCGCCGGCCTTCGCACCGCACATGTCTTGTCTTCCCTTCTGACTTACGGTTCGAGCCGGTGGCTCAGTTGCCGAGCTCGATCGGCACGCCGACCAGGCTGCCGTACTCGGTCCACGAACCGTCGTAGTTCTTGACGTTCTCCTGGCCGAGCAGCTCGTGCAGCACGAACCAGGTGAGCGCGGAGCGCTCGCCGATGCGGCAGTAGGCGATGGTGTCCTTCGCCAGGTCGATGCCCTCGGCCTCGTACAGGGCCTTGAGCTCGTCGTCGCTCTTGAAGGTGCCGTCGTCGTTGGCGTTCTTGGCCCACGGGATGTTGCGGGCGCTCGGCACGTGGCCGGGGCGCTGCGACTGCTCCTGCGGGAGGTGGGCCGGGGCGAGCAGCTTGCCGGAGAACTCGTCGGGCGAGCGCACGTCGACCAGGTTCAGGTTGCCGATGGCGGCGACCACGTCGTCGCGGAAGGCACGGATCGAGGAGTCGGCGGCCTGCGCCTTGTACTCGGTCGCGGCGCGGGCCGGCACCTCGGAGACCAGGTCGCGGGAGTCCAGCTCCCACTTCTTGCGGCCGCCGTCCAGCAGGCGGACGTCACCGTGGCCGTACAGCTTGAAGTACCAGTAGGCGTACGAGGCGAACCAGTTGTTGTTGCCGCCGTAGAGCACCACGGTGTCGTCGTTGGCGATGCCCTTGGCGCTGAGCAGCGCCTCGAAGCCGGCCTGGTCGATGAAGTCGCGGCGGACCGGGTCCTGGAGGTCGCTCTTCCAGTCGATCCGGATGGCGTTGCGGATGTGGTTCTTCTCGTAGGCGGAGGTGTCCTCGTCGACCTCGACGATGGCAACCTTCGGGTCGTCCAGGTGGGCCTGGACCCAGTCGGCGTCGACCAGGACGTCGCTGCGGCTCATGGTGATGTTCTCCATCCGGGGGCGGTTTGCGGAAGGTGCTGCTGCTGGGGGGTGCTGCGGGTCGCCCGGCGACGGCCGGTCCGAATTCTTGTCCGAATACTGGGACGAGAGGGGGTGCGCGGTGCGGCCGGGCGGTGGTCTGCGGTGGGCAGCGGCGACGGCCGGCCCCAAAAGCCGGGCCAGGTCACCAGGGAAATCGGCGGCGGGCTTCAACAGCCCTGCCAGGAAGCCGAGTTAGCGCATTCGACACAGACAGGCGGCCACGCGGCACAGGTCTACCGCCCGCCGCTTCGTGAGGTCCGTCTGTCGCTTCATGCCGACGATGCTAGGGACACCGGACGCCCGCTGTCATTAGCGTATCGAATCCTGAGACCAAATGATTCGGATGCTGAGATTTGACCATTCCCCGGACGGCGGGAACCGGCCAGGGGCCGTCAGGAGGCCCGCACAGGGGCAGGAACGCCACCGCTCCGCGGCCTGCGCTGGACAGCGCGTCTCGCGGAGCGGAACGAAGCGGACCGGATGTCCGGCTGAGGTCAGCCGATGACCTTGACGTGATTGCCGTCGAAGGTCAGCTGGAGGCCCTCCTCCTGCGGCGACACCGAGGCCAGCTTGAGCCCGGCCGGCAGGGCGGCCAGGGTGAAGCTCACCGGCTCGACCTGCTGGTTGGCCAGGCCCGCCAGCATCCCGGCCATGCCGCTGAGCTTGAAGCCGTCCGCCGTGACGGTGTTGCCCTGGCTGTGCACCGAGCCCTCGCCGATCGGGAGCGGGCCCAGCGAGGCCTTGATCTTGCCCGGGCCGCCGTAGGAGAGGCTCAGCCGGGTGCCGGAGCCCAACGGGAGCTTGCCCGCGTTCGGCACCATCTGGGACGCCGGTGGCAGCAGCTGGGCCAGGTCCGCGTACGAGATCAGGCCAGTTCCGGTGCCGCTGTCCACGGTGGCGCTGGTCATGCTGTCGCTCACCTCGACCCCGGCCAGTTTGGCCTTGAAGGAGCGCAGCGCCACCTGGTGGGTCCCGTCGCCCACGGTCAGCCCGTCCGCCGAGATCCGGACGTCGTCCAGCTTCATCGACAGCACCTGGGTGAGGAACGGGAAGCCCTCGATCGACACGTCCGGGCGCTGGCTCATCCGGCCGCTCTTGACCATCTGGTCGGCGGCCTCGTCCTCTGCCACCCCTACGGCGATCCGGTCGGCACCCACCAGCAGGCCGCAGAGCACCGCCAGGCCGATCGTCGCCTTCAGCCAACCGCGCATCGCTCTCCCCCGTCGTCGCCTGTCGCTGTCGTCCTGCTGATCGTCGTTCTCGTCCCGCACGCCCCACGGGGCCGTTCCCCGCACGACCGTACGACGCCCCGCCCCGGAGCATGGTTCCGGGGCGGGGCGTCGCGGCGGCGAGCGCCGGGGGTCAGCCGGCCAGCAGACGGGTGGCGATCCAGACCAGCGGCGAGGCCACCGCCAGCGGCAGCGCCACGCCCGCCGTCATGTGCACGAAGCGGGACGGGAAGTCGTACCCGGCCACCCGGCGGCCGACCAGCGCGCCGAGGCCCGCGAGGGCGCCCAGCACCGGCGGCGCGCCCACGACCAGGCCGAACACCACGGCCGCGACCAGGCCGAGCACCGACCCCACCGGCACCGGACCCAGCTGCTTGGGACCCGGCAGCGGCGCGGCCGCCAGCACGGTGGCCAGCGCGACCGCGCCCACCGCCGCCGGCACCCAGTCCGCCACGAGCAGCGTGGTGCAGAGCACCGTCACCACGGTGGCCGAACCGAGCACGGTCAGCGCGTAGAACCGCTCCTTCGGGTCCGAGGGCCGGAACGTCTGCAGGACCAGGACCAGCAGGAAGAACCCTCCGAGCGTGCCCGCGACGGCCGCCGCGCCGCCGTCCGAGTCGGCCAGCAGCACCGCCACGTCGGCCGTGAGGCCGGCCAGCGCGGCCAGCGCGATGCCCTGGCGGGCCGGCCACATGCCGTTGAGGCGGAACCAGCCGGCCGCCGTCAGCGCCTGGAGCGCGGCGACCACCAGGGCCAGCGCGACCTGCCCGAGCGCCGCTCCGCCGGCCAGCAGGGCGGCGACGGCGGCGGTGATCAGGGCGGGCTGCAGGCCCGGGTCGATGATCGGCGAGCCCGTCCGGGGCGCCCGCGCGGGCGCCCCGGTGGGGCCGGTGGGCGCGGCCGCCGGGGCCGGCTGCACCGGCACGGCGGCGTACGGCGCGGCGTGGTGCGGCGCGCCATGGGCGCCGGGGGCGACCGGGCGCTTGAGCGTCATGGTCGGCGAGTCGAAGGCCTGGGCGGGAGCGGCTGCCGGAGCAGGGGCCTGGGCCTGGGCCTGGGCCTGGGCTGCGGTCGGCATCGCGCCCGACACCACCACCGGCGGCAGCAGCGTGGTGGCCGCCGCGTCGTCCATCGGCGGGACGGGCGGCAGCAGCGCCGTCGCGGCGTCGTCCACGGGCGGCTGCCCGTACGGCGACTGGCCGTACGGCTGATGCTGCTCGTACTGCGGCCCGCCATACTGCTGCCGGCCGAGCTGTTCCTGCCCCGGCTGACCGTACTGTTCCTGCCCCGGCGCGTGACCCTGGCCGGGGGCGTACGGCTGGGCCGCGTGCCCCTGCTGCGCATACGGCTCCGGCGCGTACGCCTGCTCGGGTGTGTACGCCTGCTGCTGCCCGTACGGGGGCTGCGGGTACTGCTGCTGCGGGTACGGCTGCTGCCCCTGCGGGTACGGCTGCTGCTGCCGACCGTCCGGGCCGCCGTTCACATGGTTCGGATCCGTCACGCCGCTCACCCTCCCGCGAACGGCGGGAGCACCTCGACCGTGCCGCCCTCGGTGAGGGCCACGGTCGCGTGGTCGCGCCCGCCGACCGGCGAGCCGTCCACCAGGTAGGAGCAGTGCCCGAGCAGCCGGACGAGCTTCGGCCGGTCGGCGTGCCGCTGCCTGGCCGCGGCCAGCGCCTCCGCCAGGGTCGCCGCCTCGTACGGCTCCTCGGCCAGCCCGGCCTCCGACTTCGCCGCCGCCCAGTAGCGGATCGTCCCGCTCACCCGGGCGGCGCCCGCCGGCTCCGTGGTCGCACCCATGGCAACCCCTCTCGTCGTCCTCGCCCCGGCCCGGATACCCCGGTCGGGTCGCCACCGGAGCGGCCGGACACCACCCGAAAGGTGTACGCGCACGGTGCCGCCGATGTGCGTCCCATGATGGCGTGTCCGCCGCCGTGACCGGCAACCGCCCTGGCCCGGCGGGGGAAGGCGGCCGCCGGAGCTGTGGCCAGGCTCACCCCGGACACGCCCGGAATAGGCGAACCGCCGCTTTCGGGCCCTCCCGGCGCGGGGGCCGGTCGGCTATCCTCGTGCCCTGAGGGATCCGGGCAGAGTCGCCCCCGGATCCTTTTGTGCTTTCAGGACGCCAGTACGGACGTTCTTGCGATTCGTCGGTCCACCCCCGGCGCGCCGCTGGAACGGCCCCGCCATTCGCGGCACAACGACGTGCCCGGGCCCGGCAGGGGTGTACGGACACCCGGCGCCGGGCCGCCGCCCGGCACGGGACAGACCGGAAGGTTCGCGGGATGAGCAGGGCAGAAACGGTGTCCCAGGGGTTGCGGGACCTCTGGCGCGAAAGCCGTTCCGTCGTGCGCGCCGGCGAGTCCTCCGGTGGGCACCCGGCTTCCTTCCTCCCCCACCCGTCACCCGCCGCCGCCTCCTTCCCGGGGCGCGCTGCGCGCGACACCACCCTGCACGAGCGCCATCCGGCTGTGGCGGCAGCCGCAACGCGACCGCGACGACCCGGAAAGGGGACTAACCGGGTATGAGTTCTCTGCTCCTCCTCACCAACGCACTGCAGCCCTCAGCGGAGGTGCTGCCCGCCCTCGGCCTGCTGCTGCACAACGTCCGGGTGGCACCGGCCGAGGGATCGGCACTGGTCGACACCCCCAGCGCCGACGTCATCCTGGTCGACGGCCGACGCGACCTGCCGCAGATCCGCAGCCTCTGCCAGCTGCTGCGCTCCACCGGCATCGGCTGTCCGCTGATCCTGGTGGTCACCGAGGGCGGTCTGACCGCCGTCACCGCCGAATGGGGCATCGACGACGTCCTGCTGGACACCGCCGGCCCCGCCGAGGTCGAGGCCCGGCTGCGGCTCGCCCTCGGCCGGCTCCAGGTGGTCACCGACGACAGCCCGATGGAGATCCGCAACGGCGACCTCTCGGTCGACGAGGCCACCTACTCCGCCAAGCTCAAGGGCCGGGTGCTCGACCTCACCTTCAAGGAGTTCGAGCTGCTCAAATACCTCGCTCAGCACCCCGGCCGGGTCTTCACCCGGGCGCAGCTGCTCCAGGAGGTGTGGGGCTACGACTACTTCGGCGGCACCCGGACGGTCGACGTCCACGTCCGCCGGCTGCGCGCCAAGCTCGGCGTCGAGCACGAACAGCTGATCGGCACCGTGCGCAACGTCGGCTACCGCTTCGTCGTGCCCGAGAAGCCGGACAAGGGCGAGCGGCCCGACCTCGCCCAGCGCGCCTCGGCCCCGCTGGAGGCATAGGGCGTGTCCTGTGGATCAGGCCGGGTCCGCCCTGATCCACAAGACACGCCCGGACCGCAGGCCGGGCGGGTGCCGCCGCCCGGCCTGTCCGCATTCGCCCCGGGCTGTCCTGCGGACATCGGCCGGTAGCCGAGCTCACACTGCCCGGGCGGACGCCACACGCGTAGACTCCACCCGTGGCCAAAGTGACGCGCGACGACGTAGCCCGACTGGCTGGGACCTCGACCGCGGTCGTCAGCTACGTCATCAACAACGGGCCGCGCCCGGTCGCGCCCGCGACCAAGGAGAAGGTGCTCGCGGCGATCGAGCAGCTCGGCTACCGGCCGAACAGCGTCGCCCAGGCAATGGCCTCCCGCCGCACCAACCTGATCGGCATGGTCGTCCCCGACGCCCGCCAGCCGTTCTTCGCCGAGATGGCGCACGCCGTCGAACGCGCCGCCTCCGAGCGCGGCAAGCTCGTACTGATCGGCAACTCCGACTACGTGGACGACCGCGAGGTGCACTACGTCCGCGCCTTCCTCGGCATGCGGGTCTCCGGCCTGATCCTGGTCAGCCAGGGCCCCTCCCAGCGGGCCGCCGAGGAGTTCGCCGCGATGGAGGGCGCCAAGGTGGTGCTGCTGCACCGCCGCCCCGAGGCCATCGACGACGTCGCCGTGGTCACCGACGACGTCGGCGGCGCCGAGGCCGTCGTCCGCCACCTGCTGGAGGAGCACGGGCACCCGTACGTGGCCTGCTTCGGCGGCCCGGTCGAGTCCCCCGCCCCCGGCGACCCGGTCATCGACCACGTCGAGGGCTGGCAGCGCGCCATGGACGCCCACGGCCTGCCCACCGAGCCGTACCTGATCGACGCGCCCTTCCACCGCTACGGCGCCTACGAGGTCGCGCTCGGCCTGCTGCGCTCGGAGAAGCGCCCGCCGGCCATCTTCTGCTCCACCGACGACCAGGCGATCGGCGTGCTGCGGGCCGCCCGCGAGGTCGGCCTGCGGGTGCCGGAGGACCTCGCGGTCGCCGGCTTCGACGACGTGCCCGAGGCCGCCCTCGCCGACCCGCCGCTCACCACCGTCGCCTCCGACCGCGACGCGATGGCCCGGGCCGCCGTGGACCTCGTGCTGGACGACTCGCTGATGGTGCCCGGCTCGGACACCGAACGGGTCCGCAAGTTCCCGTCGCGCCTGGTCATCCGCCGTTCCTGCGGCTGCGACCCGACCGGGGCGCCGACCCCGGCCTGACCAGGCTTTATGAGAAGTCAACGGGCTTCTCGGGGCCTTCTGAGCCCGCTCTCATCGGATCCTCATCCACCGGGCGGACGTTGGTCGGCATGAGCGATCGGCAGCAGCACCGGAGCGAGCACCACCGCGAGCAGTACGACGGCCCGTACGAGTACGGCAGCGGGCACCCGCAGGCGTACCCGGGCCCCGCCCAGGGGCAGGTCATCCCCGGAACCGTGCTCGACAGCGCGACCAGCGGGTACGAACCGGCCTCCGGGTACCAGTCGGCCGGCGGCCACCAGGCCTTCGGGTACCCCGCCGCCGAGACCCCCTCGGTCGGGACCCCGCCCCCTCCCCCGCCCGCGGGGCCGCCCATGCCCCCCGTCCCGCCCACGGGCGGCGGGCCCTCCGCACACGGCGGCCGGGGCCGGCGAGGCCTTCTCCGCAGCCGGCTCGCCCTGGTCACCGCCGTCGCCGCGGCCGCCGCCGTCCTCGGCGGGGTGACCGGCGGCGTGATCGCCGCCGGGGAACACGGCTCCACCGGCCGCACCGCCACCGTCGCCAGCCCCGTCTCCGCCCGCTCGGACGGCAGCGCCGACGTCGCCGCCATCGCGTCCGCCGTCTCGCCGAGCGTCGTCCAGATCACCGTGAAGACCGCGAACGGCACCTCCACCGGCACCGGCGTGGTCCTCACCAAGGACGGCCGGATCCTCACCAACTACCACGTGGTCTCCGGCGCGGCCGACGGCGGCCAGGTCACCGTCACCTTCAAGGACGGCTCCACCGCCAAGGCCACCGTCACCGGCACCGACAAGGCCCTCGACGTCGCCGTGATCACCGCGAGCGGCGCCGAGAACCTCACCCCCGCCACCCTCGGCGACTCCTCCACCGTCTCCGTCGGCGACCCGGTCGTCGCCATCGGCAACCCGGAGGGCCTCACCGGCACCGTCACCTCGGGCATCATCAGCGCCCAGAACCGCGAGGTCACCGTCCAGGTCGACGAGGGCACCACCAGCGGCAACGGCGGCTTCGGCTTCCCCAACCTGCCCGGCCTGCGCGGCAGCACCCCGCAGAGCGGCGGCGAGACCGCCACCTACAAGGCCTTCCAGACCGACGCCGCCCTCAACCCCGGCAACTCCGGCGGCCCGCTGATCAACGCCGGCGGCCAGGTCATCGGCATCAACTCGGCGATGTACTCGGCGAGCGGCTCCAGCTCCACCGCCGGCAACAGCAGCGCCGGCAGCGTCGGACTCGGCTTCGCCATCCCGATCGACGACATCAAGCAGGTGCTGCCGAAGCTGCAGGCCGGCCAGAACATCTAGACGGACAATTACTCCGAGCAGGTTCCGCCGCGCACGCCCACCGCAGGTCCCCAGCAGGTCCCCCCGCACGCCCCGCCAGCAGGCTCTCCGACGATGAGAAAGGGCAACCGCCCATGACCCCGTCCGCCGACGACCGCACCCCCGCCGAGCCCGGACAGGCCTCCGCCCGGCTCCTCGTGGTCGACGACGAACCCGCCCTCCGGGACGCCCTGGAGAGCAGCCTCGCCTTCGAGGGCTACGAGGTCGCCACCGCAACGGACGGCTACGAGGCCCTGGAGTCCGTCGAACGCGACAAGCCCGACCTCGTCCTGCTGGACATCATGATGCCCCGGATGGACGGCCTCACCGCCGTCCGCCGGATGCGCTCGCGCGGCGACACCGTCCCGGTCCTGATGCTCACCGCCCGCGACGCCGTCGGCGACCGGGTCACCGGCCTCGACGTCGGCGCCGACGACTACCTCGCCAAGCCCTTCGAACTGGACGAACTGCTCGCCCGCGTCCGCGCCCTGCTCCGGCGCAACGCCCTCGCCACCGAAGCCGCCGCCCGCGCCGCGGCCGTCGAGGACGACACCGAGGTCCTCGCCTTCGCCGACCTGCGGATGAACACCGCCACCCGCGAGGTCACCCGCGCCGGCAAGCCGGTCGAGCTCACCCGCACCGAGTTCATGCTGCTGGAGATGTTCCTCTCCCACCCCCGCCAGGTACTCACCCGCGAGCAGATCCTCAAGGCGGTCTGGGGCTTCGACTTCGAGCCCTCATCCAACTCCCTGGACGTGTACGTGATGTACCTGCGCCGCAAGACCGAGCAGGGCGGCATGCCCCGGCTCATCCAGACCGTACGCGGCGTCGGCTACGCCCTCCGCCCGGCCGCCGGCATCCCCGCGTGAGCGAGTGCAGCGAGCGAACCAAGAGCAGGGGCGCGTCTCGCGAAGCGGCCTCCGAGCGGAGTGAGGAGGGCGCATGAGCGGCACCACCACCCCACCGCCGCCGCCCCTCACCCCGCCCCGCGTCCCCCGACGCCAACGCCTCGCCCACTGGTACCGCGCCCAGTCCCTGCGCAGCCGGCTCACGTTCCTGACGGCCGCGGCGGTCGCGGTGGCCATCGCGCTGTCGGCGCTGGCGTGCTGGTTCATCGTGGAACAGCGGCTGTACGACCAGGTGGACCGCAATCTGGCGACCGCCGCTCCCTCGCCGGTCCAGGACGGACCGCCCGGAGTGAAACCGCCACAACGGCTACTCCAGGACTACTACTGGTGCGCCCCGACGCCGAGCGGCGCGCTCGCCGCCGCGACCGCGGCAGCTGCGGCCACCACCCCGGGGAACGGTGGCCGGATCATGGTCGGCGCTCCCCGGTGGTCCGTCCAGGTGATCTCGCCGGACGGCCAACCGTGCCTGCCCACCGGCGCCACCCACGCCATCACCCTCACACCATCCGACCTGAAGGCACTGCACGGGACCGCCAGGCTCGGCCACTACGCCTACCGCGACGGGACGTTCACCACGGGTGAGGATGTCCGGGTCCGCGTGTCCACCTTCGCGTACGAGGGGAAGGTGTACGGCTACCTGGTAGCCGACCCGGTGGCCATCGTCGAGGACTCCCTCAACCAACTCGCCCTCATCCTCGGCGGCGTGGCCGTCGGCGGCATCATCCTCGCCGGCCTCGCGGGCCGGCTGGTCGCCCGGTCCGCGCTCAAGCCCGTCGACCGACTCACCGACGTGGTCGAGCACATCGCCCGCACCGAGGAGGTCGGCACCACCATCCCCGTGCACGGCAGCGACGAGATCGCCCGGCTCTCCGCCTCGTTCAACTCCATGAGCACCGCGCTCGCCAACTCCCGTGACCGCCAGACCCGGCTGATCGCCGATGCCGGACACGAGCTCCGCACGCCGCTGACCTCCCTCCGCACCAATGTCGATCTCCTCATCCGCAGCGACGAGACCGGGCGCCCGCTGCCGCCCGCGACCAAGACCAAGCTGCTCGGCAACATGAAGGCGCAGATGCAGGAACTCACCCTCCTGATCGGCGATCTGCTCCAGCTCTCCCGCCCGGACTCGCCGAAGCCGGTCCGCAGCCTGGCGGTCGTCGCCCTGCACGAGATCGCCGAACGGGCGGTCGCCCGGGCGAAGTTGCGCGGCCCCGGGCTGGTCTTCGAGACCGATGTCGCGCCGTGGTTCGTGCGGGGCGATGCCGCCGCTCTCGAACGGGCGGTGATCAACCTGCTGGACAACGCGGTCAAGTACAGCCCGCCCGCAGGCACCATCGACATCGGCCTCCAGCAGGGCGTGTTGACCGTCCGCGACCACGGCCCGGGCATCCCGCCGGAGGAACTGCAGTACGTCTTCGACCGGTTCTGGCGTTCGCCGTCCTCGCGGCAACTCCCGGGCTCCGGCCTCGGGTTGTCGATCGTCGCGCAGAGTGTGCGGGAGTCCGGCGGCGAGGTCTCTCTCGGTCCGGCCCCGGACGGCGGCCCCGGTGCTCTCGCCACCGTCCGCCTGCCGGGAGGGCCCACGCCCACATAGCCGGGCCGGAGAAGCAGAACGGGCGGGGCGCCCCGACAGCGCCCCGCCCGTCCCTTCCGGCTCTCGGTCAGTCGATGTCGCTGCCCGGGCCGAGGATCTTGATCCGGTCCTGCGCCGGCGCCTTCAGCGGCGAGGCCGCCGAGCTGTGCGCGCCGAGGTAGGCGGTGAAGACGTCCAGGTCCGAGGCGCCGACCAGCTTGTCGGTGCCGGCCGCGAAGGCCGGGAAGCCGTCGCCGCCGCCGGCCAGGAACTCGTTGGCCGCGGCCCGGTACTTGCCGGCCGGGTCGATCGGCGCGCCGTTGAGGCGGACGGAGTCCACCAGCACCCGGTCGGCGCCGGTCTTGCGCATGTCCAGGGTGTAGGTCAGCCCCTTGGACGACTGGAGGATCTTCGGCGCGGCGGCGTTGGGGCCGCTCACCTGCTGCTGGAGCAGCTGGATCAGCTGGGCGCCGGTCAGTGTCTTGACCTGCATCATGTTGGTGAACGGCTGGACGGTGAACGCCTCGCCGTAGGTCACCACGCCGTCGCCCTCGGCGGCGCTCGCCTTGTAGACCAGGTCGGAGCGGATGCCGCCGGGGTTCATGAACGCGACCTGCGCGCCGCCCTTGTCGGCGGGGGCGAGGCCCTCCAGCTGCGCGTCGGCTATCACGTCACCGAGCGGCTTCTCCAGGTCGCTGCTGCCGCGGCCGTTGAGGTCCGAGGCGATGTAGCCGACCGGGCGGTTGGCGATCGGCGCGGCCAGCTTGGAGTAGTGCGCGATCAGCTCCGTCATGTCCGGGGCCTTCGCGACGTTCTGGCGCACGACGTGGTTCTCGGCCTTGACCGACGGGCGGACGATGGTGCCGGTGGTCTTGTCGAGCTTCAGGTCGATCTCGGTGTAGAGCCGGCCGAAGGAGGCGGCGCTGGTCACCGAGCGCGGCACGCCCTGCGGGTCGGGGATGGTGCAGGCGTACGCGTTGTGGGTGTGGCCGGTGACGATGGCGCCGATCGCCGGGTCCAGGTTCTTCGCGATGTCGACGATCGGGCCGGAGATGCCCTGGCCGGCGGTGCCGCAGTCGTAGTTGTACGTGCTGCTGGCCGGGTAGCCGCCCTCGTGGATCAGCGCGACGATCGAGTTGACGCCCTGCTTCTTCAGCTCGGCCGCGTACTTGTTGATCGTGGCGACCTCGTTGCCGAACTTCAGGCCCTTGACGCCCTCGGCGGTCACGATGTTCGGCGTGCCCTCCAGGGTGGCGCCGATGAAGCCGACCTTCACGCCCTGCGACTTGGTCACCCAGTACGGGGCCAGGATCGGCTTGCCGGTCTTCTCGTTGGTGACGTTGGCGGCGAGGTAGTTGAAGTTGGCGCCCTTGAACTTGCGCCCTTCCTCGTAGCAGCCGTCCACCGGGTGGCAGCCGCCCTCCTGGAGGCGGATGAGCTCCTTGGCGCCCTCGTCGAACTCGTGGTTGCCGACCGCCGTGACGTCCAGGCCGAGCTTGTCCATCGCCTCGATGGTCGGCTCGTCGTGGAAGAGCGCCGAGGTCAGCGGGGAGGCGCCGACGATGTCACCGGCGGCGACGGTGATCGAGTCGTCGGCCGGGATCCGGGCCTGGCGCAGCGCGGTGGCCAGGTACTCGACTCCGCCGGCCGGCGTGGAGACGACCTGCCCGGTGGCCGGGTCGATCTCCTTGATGGTGCCGGACGAGCCGGCCGGGGGCTCCAGGTTGCCGTGGAGGTCGTTGATCGCCAGCAGCTGGAGGTTGACGGTCTTGTGCCGCTTGGTGTCCGCGGCCTGGGCTGCGGTCGGCACGGCCACCGTGCCGACGAGGCCGGCTGCGGCGACCGCGGACAGCACCGCACGTCGGGATCTGACGGTGAACATTCTGAGGGGTCCCCTGCACCTTGAGAGAGCGCCCAGCTGTGGACAGGTCCGGGCGGGCGACGGTGTCGTTGCGCGAGTGCAGCCTAGAGTCAACGCGCGTAGCTGTCAGGCCCCTGAACGTAACGACAGGGTTACCTACTGACGAATCGTCGCCGGACATCCGACCGCACGGGGCCTGTCGAACCGGCCGGTCCACCCGGTCCGACGGCGACCCGGGAGCGCCCCGGACCGCCCCGGCCTGCTGCGAGGCGCCGGTCAGACGCCCGGCTCGGCTGCCAACTGCCGCTCCGCGCGGACCCGTTCGGCCACCGCATCCTCGGTCATCGCGCGGTCGGTGTAGACCAGTGGGCGCTCGGTCTCGGTGATGATGTGCTTCACCACCTGGACGTTGCCGTTCACGTCCCAGACCGCGATGCCCGGCGAAAGTGTGGGGATGATCTCCACCGCCCAACGGGGCAGACCCAGCACCCGGCCGGTGGCTCTCGCCTCCTCGGCCTTCTGCATGTAGATGGTCCGGGTGGAGGCCATCTTGAGGATCGCCGAGGCCTCCTTGGCCGCCGCGCCGTCCACCACGTCGGACAGGTGGTGGACCACGGCCACGAAGGAGAGACCGAGCCGGCGCCCGAACTTCAGCAGCCGCTGGAACAGCTGGGCCACGAACGGGCTGTTGATGATGTGCCAGGCCTCCTCGACCAGGAAGATCCGCTTCTTCCGGTCCGGCCTGATCCAGGTGTGCTCCAGCCAGACGCCGACGATCGCCATCAGGATCGGCATCGCGATCGAGTTGCGGTCGATGTGCGACAGGTCGAAGACGATCAGCGGCGCGTCCAGGTCGATTCCGTCCGTGGTCGAACCGTCGAACATGCCGCGCAGGTCACCATCGACCAGCCGGTCCAGCACCAGCGCCACGTCCAGGCCCCAGGACTGCACCTCGTCCACCGCCACGCCCAGCGAGTCCACCGAGGACAGCTCGGGACTGCGCAGCGTGTTGATGATGTCGTCCAGGACCGGCTGGCGATCCTTCACGGTCGCGATCACATGGGCGTGCGCCGCCTTCAGCGCGAAGCCGGCCCGCTCCTCCAGACCGCGCCCCATCGCGACCTCGATGATGGTGCGCAACAACGACAACTGGCCGGTCTGGGTGATCGCCGGGTCCAGCGGGTTGAGCTTCACCCCGCCGTCCCGGGCCGCCATCGGGTCGAGCCGGATCGACTTTATGCCCAGGGCGTTGGCGATCAGGTTCCACTCGCCGACCCCGTCCTCGCCCTGCGCGTCGAGCACCACCACCTGCCGGTCACGGAACCGCAGCTGGCGCAGCACATACGTCTTCTCCAGCGCCGACTTGCCGTTGCCGGACTCGCCCAGCACCAGCCAGTGCGGGGCCGGCAGCTGCTGCCCGTACAGCTGGAAGGGGTCGTAGACGTACCCCTTGCCGCTGTACACCTCGCGGCCGATGATCACACCCGAATCACCCAGCCCCGGGGCCGCGGTGGGCAGGTAGACCGCCTGCGCCTGACCGGTGGAGGTGCGCACCGGCAGGCGCGTGGTCTCCACCTTGCCGAACATCAGGCTGGTGAACGCGTCGGTGAGGTTGCCGATCGCCATACGGGGCCTCCAGGTGGATCAGCGGCGGATGCCGGTGGCGAACGGCAGGGTGTTGACGAACGCGCGGTGGTGCTCGCGGTCGCACCACTCCAGCTTGAGGTAGCTCTTGCCGGCCGAGGCACGGATCGTCCGCTTGTCGCGGGCCAGCGCCTCCGGGCTGCGCGAGGACACCGTGATGTAGCCGACCAGGTTGACCCCGGCCGCGCCGGACGCCAGGTCGTCACCGCGCTGGTCGACCCGGCCGGTGTGCGCCAGGTCGCGCGGGTCGACCGTGCGGTTCATCTTGGCGGCGCGGCTGGCCTCCGCCTCGTCGTTGGTCTTCTCGGTGAGCATCCGCTCGATCGCGACGTCGGTGGGCTCCAGGTCCATCGTCACCGCGACCGTCCGGATCACGTCCGGGGTGTGCACCAGCAGCGGAGCCAGGAAGTTCACCCCCACCGGGGTCAGCGGCCACTCCTTGATCCAGGCGGTGGCGTGGCACCACGGCGCCCGGGTCACCGACTCCCGGGTCTTCGCCTGCAGGAACTGCGGGTGCGTCGCGTCCAGCTCCGCCGGCCAGGCGTTGCGGCGGGACATCGCCTGGATGTGGTCGATCGGGTGGTCCGGGTCGTACATCGAGTGCAGCAGCGAGGAGAGCCGCGCCTGGCCCAGCGGCTGGCGCACCCGGATGTCCGCCTCCGCCAGCCGCGCGCAGATGTCGGTCAGCTCACGGGCCATCACCGCGGCCAGGCCCTCGTCGTCCCGGGCCCTACGCCCGGTCGCCGTCCGGCCCATCGCGTGCGCCTCGGCCGCCAGGTCACGGGTGTAGTGCATACAGGCCACCAGGTACGCGCGGTGCTGCTCCGAGGAGGTCGACACCATCGACTGCAACTGGTCGTACGAGTCCTGCAGCCAGCGCGGCGCGTCGTGGTCGCCGCGCCGCTCCACGTCCTTGGCGTGCGCGTCCGGGTCGGCCGGCAGCGTCCGCGCGAGGATCTGCAGCCGGGTCACGAACCCGTCCCCGTTGGCGACGTGCTTCAGCAGCGTGCCGAACCGGTCGACCAGGGCCTCCTGGTCCTCCGAGTCGCGCAGGCCCACGCCCGGGCCCTCGATCTCGATCGCCGCCGTCACCGTGCGCCGCTCCAGGTGCATCAGCACCCCGACCTCGTCCGGCCCGAACGGCGCCGCCAGCCAGCGCAGCCGCCCGACCCCCGGCGGCGGCCCGACCTCGACCTCGCGGCCGTCCAGCCGGGTGCCGGCATCCATCGCGTCCGACTTCCACACCGCCCGGCCGCTGCGGACCGTCCGGCGGTAGGTGCGGTTGATCTCCACCCACTTGTAGAACGTCCGGCGCCGGTAGGGCACGTAGACCGCCGCGATCGCCAGCATCGGCAGGCCGACCAGGCCCGCGATCCGCAGCGGCAGGATCGGCATCATCAGACCCCAGAGCATGCCGAGGAACGCCCCGAAGATGATCAGGACGATCTCGCCCGACTCCCGGTTGCGGCCGATCGGCGCGTTCGGGCGGGCCTTGCCGATCAGGTAGGTGCGGCGCTGGTGCACGTACGGCTGGGCGTACTGGGCACCGTACTGACCGAGTGGTTCGCTGCTCACTTACCCGTCACCCTCCCTTCGCTGGATTGCTGTCGCGGATCGGAACCGAAGCCGGCGGTGCGGCCTGCGGCGGCGGCGCCGGGGTGCGCGCGGCATGGGCGGCGATACCCGGCGCGACCGAGCCACCGCCCGCGCCCGCACCACCCCCGCCGGCGCCCTGCGGGCCGCGGTCGCCGTGCGTGCTGATGCCCTGCTTCACCAGGTTCGCAGTCCCGTTGATCATCGCGGAACCGGCCGACACCGCATTGGCCCGGGCGTTGCGCATGGTCATGATCTCGTCGCCGAAGCCCGGCACGAAACGGTAGACGGAGGCGCTCGCGAAGATCGACAGGAACAGGATCGCCAGCCCCGACAGCACCCGGGCGAAGTCGTCACCGGCGCCGGCACCGGTCGCCACCGCGCCCGCCAGCCCGAGGATGATCACGATGATCGGCTTCGCCAGGTCCACCGCCAGCATCACCCCCGCCCAGCGGCGCACGTGCTTCCACAGCTGCTTGTCCACCAGCCCCGCGTACACCGCTGTCCCCAGCAGCGCACCCACGTACAGCATCGCCGCCCGGATCAGCAGCTCCACCCAGAGCACCGCCGCCGCCAGCACGGCCACCAGCGACACGATGATCAGGATCAGCGGCCCGCCGCCCATCGACCCCTTCTCCAGGGTGTCCGCGAACCCGCCCAGATACGTCCCGGTGTCCGACTTCGTCCCCACCGCGATCGCCTTGGTCAGCCCGTCCGTCGCGCTCACCACGGTGTACAGGATCAGCGGCGTGAACGCCGACGCCACCACGGTCAGCCACAGGAAGCCGATCGCCTCCGAGATCGCCGTCGTCAACGGCGCCCCGCGCACCGCCCGCTTCGTCACCGCCAGCAGCCAGAGCACCAGCGTGATGATCGTCGACGCGGCGAACACCACCGCGTACTGCTGCAGGAACGACGCATTGGTGAAGTCCACCTGCGTCGTCCCGTCGATCGCCCCCGACAGGCTCCGCACCACCCAAGCCGCCGCCTGCGCACACCCCTTCGCCAACGACCCGAGCGGGTCGGTGACACCGCCGACGGTCGAGCCTCCGGGGATGGATCCACTGCCGCCGGGCTTGGAGGCGCAGTAGACACCGCTACCGGGAAGTGGCAGCACATCGCAGTCGTTCCCGCTAGGCGAAGCCGTGGGGCTCGGACTGGGTTCGGCCAGTGCCCGCGAGGCCAGAGCCAGGGAGGTGACTTGAAGAGTGACCAGCACCCCCAGCACCCCACCGAACCGGGACATCTTCCTCGTAACGGCATCAACGGGCATAGCGGAAACCCCCGAACTGCTGGACGGCGCCGGTGATCTCCTCGGCGGTGGCGGCCTGTTGGTCGCCCGGCATCGGGGCTGGGCCCTGCCGGCTTGCGTAGTCGGTGAGCTTCCAGTCGGTACCCGTCCAGTGGAGGGTCAGGGTGAGGGTGAACCAGTTCTCCGTGACGGGCTGGACGGAGCGTTCGCCGGCGAGGCCGGTGAGGCCGGTGCACCAGACCTCGACCTTGGCGTCGCTGTCGCTGTAGCCGACCGACTTGGTGCCGGCCGGGACGGTGCGGCTGACGAAGGTGAGGCCCTTGGGCGCGTGCCCCTGGGCGTCGAGGCCGTAGCGGGTGGCGGTATCGCCGCCGAACCCCTGGTCCAGGCGGCTCTGGAGGGTTGCCGTGGCGGACGGGTCGGTGATGGTGACGACGATGGTGTGGCGGCTGTCGGTGCGGAACATGTCGGCGGAGCCGATGGCGACCGCGTAGTTGGCCGCGGCCGACTGTGCGCCCTGGTCTGTGTGCGGGAAGCCGCTGCCGATGCCGTTGGTGGTGGTGCTGACGGGCTGGTCGCCGCTGGGAGCGGGTCCGGCGCCGGAGGCGGCGGTGGGGGCGGCGTCGGCGGAGCGGCCGGCGGAGCTGCCGGGATCGGCCTTGCCACGGTTGGCGATGGAGATCGCGACCACGAGCAGGGTGACGACCACCAGGACGGTCAGCATGGTGCGCAGCGGCCTGGACTGACGGGCGTTCGGCTGGGAGGAGGGCTGTTCACCGACCGGCAGCCGCGTACGGGTGTGCGGCTGGTCGTCGGACAACGGCACGGCGGCCCTCCTGGTGCGGGGAGCCGGGGCGGCTCCGGGGCCCCTCCGCCCGTGGGCGGGCGCGGAGGGCGGGGTGGTGGGTGGACTCCCGGCGGGGATTCCGGCGGATCGTGACGGCCGGACGGCCGGGCGGGCTCACCGCCTGTCTCGTCCACGCTGTCTGATCGTCAGATGGCCATGCCGTACACAATGGTGAACAGAGTGCCGAGTGATCCAATGATGAACACGCCGGTCAGCCCGGCGATGATCAGCCCCTTGCCCTGTTCGGCGCCGAAGCTGTCGCGCATGGCGGTGGCGCCGATGCGCTGCTTGGCCGCGCCCCAGACGGCGATGCCGAGGCAGGCCAGGATCGCCACGGCCATGACGACCTCGACCATCACCCGGGCCTCGGACCCGAGACTCGCGAACGGGCCCCAGTCCGGGGCGATCCCGCCGATGATGGTGTCGATATTCGGCTTCTTAGGAGGGTCCTCGGCCAGGTGGCCGATCGCGATGCTGTTCACGCTGCTCAGGTTCATTTCCATCTCACCGCCCGATCAGGCAAATTCAAGGGCCCAGACCCCGCCCGCGCGAAGGGTCGGTACCTATTCTTGGCCAGATCTGATGTCGACTTGGCTGCTTCTCGCGGATTGGTCGTGAGGTATGGGACACGTACGCGAGGATGTCCACCGTACGAAGGATAGCGCTCACTCTTTGTATCTCTGATGATTGCGGTGAGCAACGCCTTCCGGGACACTTCGACTGACGATTCGTCGGGATGGTGCTGATGGTACTCCGGAAGGCCGGTACGGCCGCCGCCGCTGCGGGAGTTGTCGCGGTCGGCTTCGTCTGCCTGGTCACGGTTGCGACGTATGCGGCGAGTGGTACGCCACAGCAGTCGGCCAATCGCTCCGCGCTCTCCCCGGGCACCGTTCCGGCGGCCTACCAGGCGCCGATCCAGCAGTGGGGTGCGCTCTGTCCTGAGATCTCGCCGCCGATGCTCGCGGCGCAGCTGTACCAGGAAAGCGGTTTCGACCCGCGGGCCCGGTCGGGCGTGGGCGCGCAGGGAATGGCGCAGTTCATGCCGGAGACCTGGGGAACATACGGCACGGACGGCAACAATGACGGCAAGAAGGACGTCTGGGACCCGATGGACGCGATCGCCTCGGCGGCCACGTTCGACTGCGCGCTCGCCAAGGACGTCTCCAAGGTGCCGGGCGACCGCCAGGCCAACCTGCTGGCCGCCTACAACGCCGGCCCGTACGCGGTGACGAAGTACAACGGGGTGCCGCCGTACAAGGAGACGCAGGGCTATGTGAAGAACATCCAGGCGATGGCCCGCAGCTTCACGGCGCCGACGGCGCCGGTGGAGGTCTCCCAGCAGTCGTCCGGCGCGATCTACTTCGCGCAGACCAAGCTCGGCACCCCGTACCTGTGGGGCGGCGAGGGGCTGCCTTCGCAGAACGGGCGGTTCGACTGTTCCGGGCTCACCCAGGCCGCGTACGCCAGCGTGGGCATCACGCTCCCCCGGGTGGCCAACGACCAGTGGTACGCCGGGCAGCACCCCTCGCGCGACCAGCTCCGCCCGGGGGACCTGGTGTTCTGGGCGACGGACCTGACGGATCCGCGGAGCATCCACCATGTCGGCATCTACGTCGGCGGCGGGTACATGATCAACGCGCCGCACACCGGTGCGGTGATCCGTTACGACAAGATCGACACCCGGGAGTACATCGGCGCAACCCGGGTCACCTCGGACGGCGCCCAGGCGCTGCCGGGGCGCAACGCCGACGGCAGCATCACCGCCCCGAGCCGCCCGGGCACCACCGCTCCGGAGACCCCGGCACCGACCCCCACTCCGACCCCGCCCGCCCCCTCGGCTCTCTCCGCCCTGGGGGTTCCCGCCGCCGGCCCGACGACCCGGGCGGCCGTCGCGGCCGGCCCCGCCCCGACAGGTCCAGGTCAAGCGCCTGCAAAGAGCTGATCCGCCCCGGGCCGCCGGGTGTGCGTGCGCTGTGGACGCTGAGTCAAGTTTCCATAACCGCGTGTTTCCGTGGAACGCTGTGGCCCGGTTATGACGTTGTGTCCGATGGCCCCGCGTCACCTTCCCGGTCGGGAGGGACGGGCGGGCCACGGCCGGAACGACCAGGTGCTGCGGACCAGAAGGAGGTGCGGCGTGTCGACGCCGCTTGCCGACACGACCAACCCCGACCTCGGCCTGCTCTACGCCGTCAACGGCCTGGCCAAGCGCTCCCCGGAGTGGCTGGACCACCTGGTCTCCTGGATCGGTGAGTACGGCATCCTGATCGGCCTGGGCCTGCTGGGCCTGGTCGGCTGGCTGCAGGCCAGACGCCGCCCGGACGCCCCGGTGGCCGTCGCCGGCCTGCTCTGGGCGCCGCTCTCGGTCGCCATCGCCGAGCTGGCCAACCTGCCGATCGCCGCCATCGTGGACCGCCCGCGCCCGTTCGTCGACCACACCGGGCTGGACGTGCTGGTGGAGGGCAAGGCCGGCACGCACTCCTTCGTCAGTGACCACTCGACGATGTCGATGGGCATCGCGGTCGCACTGTTCCTGGTGAACCGGCGGCTCGGCTGGATCGCCGGGGGGCTCGCCCTCCTGCAGGGCTTCTGCCGGATGTACATGGGCGTCCACTACCCGACCGACGTGATCGGCGGCTTCGCGCTCGCCACCGCGGTCGTCCTGCTGCTGGCACCGATCGCGATGGCCGTCCTGGTCCCGCTCTGCCACGCGCTGGCCCGGACCGCGGCCGCCCCGCTGATCCGGGCCCCGCAGAGCGGCCCGCGCGGCGGACGGCGGCGCGGCGGCGGTCGCGGCCCCGTCCGGGCCGACGAGCAGCCGCCGGAGTCCGACCTGGCGGCCTGAGGCCGGTCCTCGCGGCCGGTCCCCGTGATCCGTCCAGGAACGCGGAACGCTGTCCCGGAGCCTGCTCCCCTGAACGCCGTCCCTGACGGCTACGACCCGCCGCCGTTCTCCACGAGGTGGTCGGCGGCCTCTCGTCTGGTCAGGTCGCGGGAGCGGCGGGCCGGAGAGAACCATCCGCAGCTGCAGGTCGCGAAGCAGAAGGAACCGCGCTCGCTGATCGCGACACGGTGCTCGGGCATCGGGGTGGTGCCGGGGGCAGCCGGCAGCTCACTGTGCACGTGCCTCACGGTAACGCGCCGGGACCCCGGGGGGGGGGGGGTGGCGGGGGGAGGGGGGTGTGGGGCCCCCCAAGGATCACAACAGCTTTTCCGGGAAAGAGATTGTTCCCCCCTGGT
>NZ_JBVJCO010000056.1:0-59303 GCF_055588525.1 Kitasatospora sp. NPDC041988 | reverse complement strand
CATGCACACGACACGCGAGTCAGCCTGAACGACTCTGTACCCACGAACGGGCGACACCAGATCATCCAGAAACGGACTTAACGTCCTCTGAGGGATGCTGTGGGCTGCTACTGCCCGCTTGGATTCCACGGAACGTGGTCATACCTGAGCACGGTCGGTGACCTCAGGAACGACGAGGCGGCACTGCTGCATGCCCTGGAAAAGCTGGAGGCCAGCCGCACGGTGTGGCTGAGGGAGATGGAGTCGTTCGCAAATCGCCGCCGCGCCGACAAGGTCCGGCGCCAGCGGACTCCGCGGCAGGCGGAGGCACGATACCTGCTCGGGTGGAGATGGCCCGGTCCCGAAGGGAAGCAGGCGGTACTCGGCGAGGTAGGACGGCTTTGGGCCGCGCACTACCGTTCCCCCTTTCCCGACCTTCCAGCCGGCAGGAAGGGAGTCCTGGCCGAGCTGGACACGTGGCTGGCAGGTTGTGCCTCCACCTACCTCGCGAACAACGCGGACCTCGACGTCGGCCGACAGAACGTCATCGCGAAGTGCCTGCCGGAGCTGCGTCGGCACGTTGCCCAACTGGGCTACCCCTGGGCCTTCCCCCAGGCGTTTGAATACTTTCGCCTCCTGTTGAAGATGACCGAGCTGATCCACAACGACAGAGCCCGGGAGACTTGGGGGGTGATCCACGCTCGAGTGAGCTGATCGGCAAGCCATGCACTTTCACGGCTTCAGCCGGCTTCGTAGCGGGCCAGACGCCTGCGCAGGTCGAGGTTCTCACCCTGCGCGACTTCGAGAGCCGTGCGGAATTTGGCCACCTCTTCGCGGTGAGTCCGCTGCTGCTGTGTGAGGCGGGCGCCCAGCGCCCTCACGGCGGCCGAGGTCGATGAGTTGCCCGGTGGATCTGACGGCCCCGCCGGACCCGGCCACCCGCGAGGCCGCCGCAGCGGTCCATGCCCACCTGCTCGCCGCCATCGAGGACGCCGCACCCGGCCGGTAGCCGACCGTGGCGGATCTGGATCATCACTGGATGACGACTCTGCCGAACGGCACCTGGATTCAGCGCCACGTCGAGACCCTGTGCCGGTCCTGCCTGAAGACCCAGGAGTTCCCACCCGGCGAACTTACCGAGGATGGCACCTGGGAGATCCGCACCTGCCCCAGCACGAAGTGCGGCGCACCGTGGAAGACGGAGGCGCTGTACGCCTGCGGACCGGGCGACGCCACCGAGCCCAACGCCTACTGATATCCGCCCAGCGGCGCCTCGCCCCGACGAGTGGCGAGGCACCGCTCGGTCGGTGGCTCAGCTCCGGATGGTCCAGCGCGCGCCGCTCTGGCCGTTGTCCGTCCACTGCTGGGCGCGGGCACCGTTCTTGTGGGAGGAACCCTCGATTTCCAGCCACTTGCCGCTGGTGTTCTTGAACCAGACGGTCTTCGCGTCCTTCCCGACCCAGAACTCCCACTCCGCGCTGGCCTGTTCGTTGCACGACCACAACTGGGCGTTGGCCCCGTTCTTGTGCGACGAGTTCTCGATCTCCAGGCACTTCCCGTTATGCACGTTCTTGATGTGGAACAAGCCGGGCTTGTCCTTCACGGGGTCGAGGCGCCACACCGCGCCCGACTGGCCGTTGCACGTCCACTGCTGGGCGCGGGCGCCGTTCTTGCTGGAGGAGCTCTCGATCTCCAGGCACTTCCCGCTGGCGTTCTTGATGAGGATCGGACCCGTGCCGCCACGGGCGGCGAGGATGCCCTCATCGGCCCGTGTGAGCGGGCCCGACCCGGCGGTGGCGCCGGCGGTGCCGTCCTGCGGTGCGGCGAAGGCATGGCCGCCGCCCAGGGCGGTGAGCGCGAGCGTCAGGGCGGCGAGACCGACGCCGGCGGCCGACAGCCGGTGCTTGCGGAGTCCGTTGCTGGACATGTGATGTCCCCCTTCAAGGGTGCTGATGGGCTTCGCGTCCGCCGTCGATCCCCCGCGGTGGACGCACCATCAGCTTGCTGCGGCGGCAGCGGGATGTCGTTAGCACCCGGTCCACTGCCGCTTTGTTCATAGTCCACTCCCGACCGCCGCCGCGCCGTGGCGGAAGTCGCGGGGCGGCAGCCCGTACGCGCCGCGGAACGCCCGGCTGAAGTCCGCGGCGCGGGTGAACCCGCAGCGGGTCGCGATGACGTGGACGGGCGTCGCGGCCAGTGCCGGGTCGGCGAGTTCGCGGCGGGCCCGTTCGAGGCGCAGGTGGCGGATACAGGCGGAGACAGTCTCTTCCTCACCCTCGAACAGCCGGTGCAGGTAGCTGACCGAGATGTGGTGGGCGGCGGCGATGGCGCCGGGGTTGAGGTCCGGCTCGTGCAGGTGGGCGCGGATGAACGCCTGAATGCGACGAGTCAGCGCCCGGCGCCGGCTCTCCGGCGGCACGGCGTCCTCGACGTCGAGGTGGTGGGCGAGCAGGGCCGACACCAGGTCGAGCGCGGCCACACCCAGCCGGGGTGCGTCGGAGGCCCGGTAGACGCCGGTGTCGGCGGCGATGCCGGCGAGCAGCTGGACGAGCAGGGCCCCCACGCCCTCGTCCCCGGGCATCCGGCGGGCCTTTAGCCCGGCGACTTTGTCCGGCGGCAGTGGCAACGCCCGCCGGGGGACGGTCACCCAGGCCCCGCGGATCCGCTGCCCCGGATCGTCGGTGCTCACCCGGAGGACGTTGGGCTGCGCGCTGTCCTGCAGCACCAGGTCGTACGGACGGTACGCGCCCAGGCCGTCGGACCGGACCACGGACGCGGCGTCGCTGAACGGGAGCGAGAGGATATACAGCTCGGGGTCGTCGGACGCGCGAACCAGCCGCGAGGACCGGAGCGCGGTCATCGGCGGGTGCTCCATTGTCCAGAGCGCCAGTTCACCGAGCGGCAGGACGCGCAACTCCGCCCGGAAGTCGGCAGCGTGCCCGGTGCGGGCCTCGAACGGCGCGATCATCCGCGCGACTTGCTGCCGCCAGTACTCGAAGCGGTCCGGCGGCGCCACGTCCTCGGTCCGGAACACCGTCTCGGCCAGCATGCCTGCCTCCCCGACTCGCCTCCCTAGTAAGGGCATTGTCACACCGCGAACAGCGGCGGCCCGGGGCCGGGGGGCCGCCCAGGGCAGATCTCGGCCGACTGACAATGCTGGACGCCTTCGACATCCCGCTCGCCACCGCTGCGGCCGGCATGGCGCACCAGGCCGCGGCCCTGCGCCTGGTCGAGCGACCCTTCGTCCGCGAGGACCAGCTCGCCGTGTGGCCCTGCCACCCTGCACGGCGTGGTGCGCTCCACCATCCGCCGGGCCGACGACCACACCGACGACCGCTGGTCCGACCAGGACTGGGCCAGCGCCGCAGGCTGGGCCCACGCCGCGCTCGGCGACCAGTGGAGCGGCGGCCCGGAGGGCAGCCGGCGACTACTCTGACCGCCGTCCTGCGCCAAGGCCTCGCCCTGGCCCGCGACCACCGGCTCGACCTCGGCTGGCTCACCGACGCCGCCTGGACCTACATCTCGTCCGAGCCTTCACCAACCCGGCCCTCGCGGACGACGACCTCGACCTCACCGACCAGTTCCTCGCCGGCCTCGACCTGCGCGCCACCACCCTCACCACCCGCATCGCCGCCCTGATCCGCGACGCCGAAACCGCCGGCGACAACATCCCTGAACAAGCGGCCGCCCTCGACGCCGAGGTCCGTGCCTCCGGCATGCGCGCCGCCCGCACCACCCTGGCCCTCTGCTTCCACCACGCCGTCCTCGACGACGCTGGCCTGGACACCGCGATCCGCGACCTCGACCAGCTCACCCGCGACCGCGACGACGCCTACTACACCGACATCGCCCACTTCATGGCCGACCGTCCCCTGCAGGACCCCTCTCCCGCACGCTGGCTCGACGGCCCCGAAGCCGTCCGCTCCCGCTGGCGCACCCTTGTCACCGGCCGGCAGGACCGACTCCACCTCACCCGCTAGCAGATCCGAGCGAGGAACACCATGACCTCACCCCGCACGCGCAAGGTCACCTACAACGCCCCCGTGGGCTCGATCGACCTGCCAGCCTTCGACGAGAACGGGGCGCCGTACGAGATCTGGCCCTGCCACGACTGCTATCCCTGGCACTTCGAGGTCGTCTGTGATGGCAACGAGATCCTGGTCCGCGAATGGCACGCCGTCGACTGCACCCTGTTCCAGCAACTCCTCGCCGAGCAGAAGGCCTCACGGCCTGGACCGCTTTCACCCACGCCTCCGAAGCTGACCGACAGGGTCGACTGACCACTGCCTTTCCCGGGGTAGGAACCGGGAAGCGGCACTGCCGACCGGCAGCCGCAGAATGAGGGGAACATGGGGAAGAAGACAGGCGCGAGGCGGTCCGGCAACCCGGCACAACGCAACTCCACACGGCTGGCCAGCCAGTTGATCAGCGAGCGTCTCCACGCCGCCCCAACACGTACTCAGGGAGTCCAACCCGGAAAGGCCCTCTCCATCCCGGCCTCGCAGGTCCCGGAGGGAATCGTGCTGCGCCAAGCGACTCCGGCCGACGCCGACGCCATCGCCACGATCCTGCGCCTCGCAGACCCGGACAATCCCCACGGGAGCTGGCGGACCGTTGGCGAAGCCATTCGCCTCGGACAAAGCCCCGAGCACGTGGTCTCGTTCGTCATCGCCGAGGAAACCAGCACCGGCGACCTCGTAGGGGCCGCACTAACGCTTCCGTCCCCGTGGACGGCCAGGCATCCGGTGCTTGCTGGCTCTCCGTACGCAGGCCTCCTGGCGAACCTCATACTCTCGCTGGACAGCCTCGCTGTCGTCGACCGATGGCGCCGTCGCGGCCTGGCCCAAGCCCTTGAGTCACGCTCGGTCGAACTGGCCCACGACCGCACCACCGGCAAGCTATCCGGCGCCGTCATGACCGTCACCCACGAGCCCGAGCTCACCGACTTCTACACCCGCCTCGGGTACGCCCTCTCCCCCGACGGTATCGCCATCCCCAGCCCGTCCGGGCTGATCTGCCACGGCCCAATCGACGGCTACCGGTTCTCCATCAAGCCCCTTCGCACTGCGGTGGCCTTCGCGCCCGGCACCACCCCGTACGGCCCGCAGATGATCATCAACGGCATCCTTCCCACACCCCGTTAGCACCGCATTGCGCCCACCTGCGACCCCGGCCTGACATTCTCAGCCGTGCAAAACCCGGCGCGGCGGTCAGTCCGCGCGCAGGATCCGCGAGACGTAGATCCGCGGCGGGTCCGAGTCCTCGTTCACCACGTACTCCACCAGCCCCAGATCCCGGCGCAGCGGCGCCGAGTGCATGCCCGGCCGGCCGGGCACCGGCATGCTCAGGCGCGGGAAGGGGTTCTCGCGCAGGTCGACCAGGAACGCCACGACGGCGGAGAAGACGTCGGCTGGCGTGCCCGGGTCGCGAGTAACGCCGCGGCGACGCCGTCCTGGGTACGGGCGATGGGCTGACGGCCGTCGTGGTGGCCGTGCAGGGGCGCTGCGCTCACCGTTCCTCCGGAAGCTCTCGTGCGGGCGGGACCGGTACCGGTGTCCTCCCCGACAGGTCCGGACGGTACCCGGGGCATCACCCCGCGAGTCCGGCCCTTGGGGTAAGGACACCGGACGGCGGACGAAGCGCCGTCGTGGTCGGCTACGACCGCAGCCAGCCGGGACCTCGGGGACGGGGGGCACCCCGGGTCCCGGCTGCGGGAGGCGCCGGCCACACCGAGGCGCGGCCGGATTGATCATCACCTTCCCCGTCTCAGGGCCCGGGGCTGGGGTCAGCGGATCAGCATCACCACCTACTTCATGGGCGCCTGCGCGTACGACTTCCCGAACGAGTTCCGCCAGTGGAAGACCAGCGAGGAACGGCAGGCCCGCGCGCTCGGCCGCGAGAAGGCCCTCTACGAGAAGCCAGTGCGAACCGTGAGCGTCGCCGACGAGGTGATCGGCAACCTGCGGGTGCTCACCGACATCGAGGAGATCGACAACCCGACGACCAGGGCCGCCGTCGCGCTGACCATCGACGGCTTCTCCCAGGAGGAGATCCGCGAGCTCCTGGACGCCAAGTCCGTCCGGGCGATCGAAGGCCGGATCCACCGGTGGCGGACCAAAGCGAAACAGGAGGAGCGTGGCGAGCATGGATGACGACCAGGACTTCGACGCCCTGCTGGAACGTTCTTCCCTCGGTTCTCCCGGAGCCCGTCGGCTGCGTGCCCGCACCCCGGCAGTACGCGCCGACACCGTTCGCCGGATTATCGAGCTGCGGAATACCATCATCCACTCCGACGGGAGCATTGCTGAGGATGCCTCCAGGAAACTGGCGGAGCTGTTGCGTTGCCTCGAGGGTGATGCTCCCAGCTCAACACCGGAGAGACTCGCCACAGAGATTCAGCGGGCGTGGAACGACATCCGAGCCCACCATCAGGACCTGCCTGATCTGACCTCGCCCGAGGCGCTGGTCAGCGTGTTCTCCCACACCTGTGGCCGACGGTTCGATTTTGAGTGGCTGCTGCACGAGGCCGCCCACAGGCTGGCCGCCGCGCGGGGGATCAGGGACACCTCGCGGGCCAGGCGTTACCACAACCGTCATTTCATGCTCATCGCCTCCGAACTCGGGCTGGCGCACCCGATCGAGCCGTACCCCAGCACCGGGTTCTCGCGCGTGACCATGCTCGAAGCGACCCGGGAGCGGTATGCCGAGACCATGGAACGCTTTAACCAGGCACTCCGTGAGCACGAGCTAGCCGTGACCAGCGAAAGCGCACAGCTGCGACTCAGCACCGAACGGTGAACTCTGAGGGGCGATACGTCGATGGTCGGGCTCTCGTACGCCGTCTTCCTTCCAGGCCGGGGCTTGTTGGTCCCCCGTTGAACACCGCCGGCGCTTTCGCCTGCCGGTGGGAGCGGTGACAGCTACGGCACGCGGTGCGGGCCGTGGACGGCGATGGTGAACAGGTCGTTCCAGGTGTCATCGTCGTCGGCGCTGTGGCACAACGGTCCGGTCTCCTCGCCCAGGGCGACCCACACGCCGGGCCAGTTCGGGTGCCGGTTGGTGACGAAATCCTCGCACTGGCCACACACCTGCACCGGCAGGCCCCTGGAGCGGAGATAGTCGATCATCTCGTCGGTGACGTCGACTCGGTCGTTGCTGAGGTAGTTCATGCCCTTGTAGAGGGGGCCGAAGGTGTTGTGCGCTTCGGCCTCGGCCCAGGAGGTCAGCCCGGCGGCCGGCACGGCCCGGCGGTAGCCGAACACCGGCACCGGCCCGGTGCCTTCCTCCTGGACCACGGTCAGCCCGTCCAGCTCCGTGCCGTCGGGGACGACTGACCACAAGAACGCCTTGACCGTGTCGGCGGCCTCCTCGTCGGACGCAGGGTGGTTGAGCCAGGCCGTGGCGATCAGGTCCTGGATCCACTGGTGCGGATAGAGGCGGTCTTCGATCACCAGGCCGCGGGTACCGGGGCGGGGCCGGGACGGCAGAACCCGCCCAGGTGCATCGGCACGCCCTGCGCCCGGTAGACCGACGGGTTGCCGCACTGCACACACCGTCGACGGTGCGCAAGGCGGTGTCGGCACGGGCCCGGCAGTGCTGGGCGGACCACACCCGGCCAACGTGGAGGTCACGGCGCACCACCGTGGCCCCGGCGCGAACCGAGTGTCCGCAGCGGCCGGGGCGGTCACGGCCGACCCCAGGTCGCGCAGGCGGGCCGAGGTCTGCGGCGCGTGGGCCCGGGTGGGCGCGGCAGCGTACGCGGCGGGCACCGACGGCGGTGGGGCGCCTCGTCGAAGATGTCGTCATGCCGAAGGCTCTGCCGGACGTGGCGATGCCCTGGACCATGGCTTCGCGGGCCAGCTCCGGGCACGACCAGCGCGACAGCGGCGCCCCGGTCTCGGCGGGCAGTCGGCAGGCCAGCGCCTTGATCCGGGCGGCCTGCAGTGCGGTGAAGGAAGCCGAGCGGCCGGTGCGTTTTCGATCGGCCAGGCCCGCAAGACCCAGCGCGGCGAACCGCCCCCGCCACTTGCGCACCGTGTCCAGAGCAGCCCCGTCTCGCGGGCGATGCGCGCGTTGGAGCGCCCGCGAGACGCGTGCAGCACGACCTGCGCCCAGACACGCAGCCGGTACTCGGTCTTGTGGCCGTAGGCCAACTTCTTCAGCCGCTCGCGCTCGGCGGCAGTTGGGGCTATCGGACAGGCCGGGGCAACGGGCATGGGGCAACGGGCATGGGGCAAGGGCCGATCGGGAGAAGTGGATCACGACAGGCCGTAGCCTGCCGTGTCCTCTTCCCGGCCCGTCCGACAGGATGTGGGCACACCCGCACCGCTTGGCCGCAGCCGAGTACCTGCACTTGATCCCTGCATGCCGCGGGGGCCCACAGGTTGTGTCCGCCTGGGGTACCGATTGTCCTCTGACAGGTGATCGTGACCGTTTGACAGGGTGATGTTGGCCGCTTGGTTCGGGGCGCGGGTCGCCGGCGGACGCCGCGGCCCGTCCGTCGGACTCGCTTGGTCAGCGGCCGCCGGGGCGGCCGAGGGCGTCGCGGAGGAACTCGGTGATCTCCGCCCGTGCCGCCTCGGCCTGCGGCACTACGGCCGGCATGCTGACGAAGGCGTGCGTGGTCTCGGGGAACTCGGTCAGCCGCGCGGGCGTCCCAGCCGCGCGCAGGCGCTCGGCGTAGCGGCGGCCGTGGTCGGCCAGCGGGTCATGACTCGGCACCACCACCAGCGCCGGGGCGAGCCCGGTGAGACTGCCGGCGTGCAGCGGAGACAGCGCACGGGGATCGGTTCCCGAGGGGACGGCAAGCCGGTGCAACAGCCGCAGTTGGGGAACGGTCAGCGTCGGGCTGTGGGCGTGTTCGGTGACCGAGGGGTGGTCGAGCATCGTCCCGGTCACGTCCGCGACGGGGTTGACCAGCACCTGCGCCCGCAGTTGCAGGTTGGCCTGCCTGGCGCGGATGGCGGCCAGGGCGGTGATCAGTGCGCCGCAGCTCTCGCCGAACACAGCGATGCGCGCCGGGTCGATGCCCCAGTCGGCGGCGTGCCGCACCAGGTGGTCGAGCGCGTCCCAGCCGTCGTCGGCGGCGGCCGACAGCGGAGTCTCCGGGGCGAGGAGGCGGTGCTCGACCGAGACGACAAGGGCCGGCAACTGGGCGGCGAGATGGCTGTTGATCCAGTCGCTCTGCACCGCCGTGCCCACGAACCCGCCGCCGTGGACGTGGAGTACGAGGGGCAGGGCCGCCGCCCGGTCGGCGGAGCTGGCGCCGCGTTCGCGCACCGGCCGGTGGACCCGGACCGGCAGGCGGCGGCCGGGCAGCGCCAGCGACTGCCAGTCGATCGCGGCACCGGGGTCCGGCATCCCGGTGATCGCCCGCATCGCAGGCGACGCCCGCCTGCGGTTCTCCGCCTCGCGGTAGGCAGCCAGTTCCTCGGCGGTCATCGCCGCCCAGTCCGGCTCACCCCCCAATGCCTGCTGCCGCAACCCGCTGCTGCTCGCCGACGGCTGCCGCGCACCGCTGTCCCCGCTCATGCCTTCTCCTCCCCGAATGGTTCCGCTACCTTAGGTATCGATACCTAAGGTAGCGGAACTAGCTATGGTGAGGGAATGACTCGAACGCCTCCTCCCGCCCGACCGCCCGGACGCCCGCGCGCCGGCCTCGACGCCGAGGTCTTCACCGCCACCCTGAACACAGTCCTCGAAGTCGGCTACGCGCGCGCCACGGTCGAGCGCATCGCCGCCGCGGCCGGCATCGCGAAGACGACGATCTACCGCCGCTGGCCGTCGAAGGGCGCGCTGATCGTGGACTGCCTCCTCGACGCGTTCGGCCCGGTTCCACTGAAGGAAGGCGCCGACCGGGCCGAGCTCATGTCCTCGACCATCCGCTGGATCGCGGTGAAGATCGGCGAGCGCGGGGTGGGCGACGCGTTCGCGGGCGTTTTCAGCGACGCCGTCAGCGACCCGGCCCTGCGCGAGATCCTCTCCGCACGGTTGCAGGACCCCTACCGACTCGCCCTCCAGGACGCGCTCGACGAGCCGGAGAACAGGGTCCTGTTCTTCATCGACGTCGTCGTCGGCACCCTGCTCCACCGGATGGGCATGACCGGCGAACCGATGGTCGATGCCGATGTCGACGCCCTGGTCGCGATGATGCTGCCGCACTTCGCCCGCGGCGTCGGTCCGACCTGACGGTGGATCGCCGACCCGGCAGCGCAGACCGATGCGGCGGCCGGCGCAGCCGGCGTCGGGCAGGGCCCGCAGGTCACACAACGACGACACGGACATCAGCTCACGTACCACCCGTTGATCACTGACATGGACGATTCACGAGAACAGGAGGCGCCGTGGCTCGCTCCGAACCACTGCCCCGCACCGTCCGGCTGCTGTTACTCGCCCGGGTCGTCAACCGACTCGGGGCCTTCTCACTGCCCTTTCTCACCGCGCTGATCAGCACCGACCACGGCGCGAGCCTGACCACCGCCGGGCTGGTCAGCGCCGCCTTCGGGCTCGCGACGATCCCCTCGCGTCTGGCCGGGGGACATCTGGCCGACCGAATCGGCCGGCGCACGACCATCGTGCTCGGGCTCTGCGGATGCGCGGTCGCGCAGTTGGCGATCGCGGCCTCCGCGTCGCTCACCTGGGCGGTGGCCGGGGCGGTGCTGCTCGGGCTGGCCTTCGAGCTCTACGAGCCGCCGAGCCAGGCGATCATCGGCGAGTCCGTGCCGGAGCAGCACCGGGTGCGCGCGTTCAGCCTGTTCAGCGCCGCGCTCGCGGCGGGCGCCATGGGCGCCGGGCTGCTCGCCGCCCTGCTCGGACGCTGGGACCTGCGCTGGCTCTTCGTCACCGACGCCGCCACGTGCCTGGCCTGCGCGCTGCTGATCCACCTGGCCCTTCCGCGCGACCGCCCGACACCGCCCGCAGCGGACCAGGACGACACCGCCGTACGGCCGCTGCGCGACCGAGCCCTGCTGAGCGTCCTGGCCACCGGCACCGCCTACGCCCTGATCAACCAACAGACCGTGATCACCCTGCCGCTCGCACTCGCGCGGCAGGGCCTGCCCGCCGCCGACGCCGGGCTGTTGTTCACCGCCGCCGCGGCCACCACCGTGCTCGCCCAGCCACTGATCCGCCTGCCCTGGGCGACCCGGCTCACCACGCCCGTCACGCTCGCCCTCGCCCATCTCCTACTGGCCACGGGGCTGACCGGCCTCGCCCTCACCCGCACGCTGCCTGCGCTGCTCGCCTCAGCCGCCGTGTGGAGTCTCGGCGATCTGCTGGTCATGGGCCGCGTCTACGCGCTCGTCACCGACCTCGCACCACCCGGCGCAAGCGGCCGCTACCTGGCCGTCTTCGGAACCAGCTGGGGGATCGCCGCGACGCTCGCACCCGTCCTCGGCACCCAGTTGCTCGCCCACGCGGGGACGACCGCACTGTGGTCGGCAATGGCCGCGTTCTGCCTACTGCTCGCCACACTGCATCTTCGGGTGACACCGGAGTCGGCCCGGTCACCGCAACGTCGCGCATCAAGGGAGCGCAGGTCGACCAAGCCAGTGGCTGCACCCAACCTGCGACGCTGACCAACAGCAGAAGGGACCGCCACCCGGTAGCCGTGGCGGCTGCGCGGCGCACTACGCATCGAGCCGTAGCCGCCACAAGCCCGGAAGCCCGGCGCGGGCCCGCTCGCCGCCTGGCCCGACGGCAGCCGACGACGCTCACCAACCTCGACGAAGTCCAGCTCGAACATCGACAACGTTGCATCGCTGTACGCCAGCGCGGCAACAGACACCATCTCCCCCGCCGCCGGTCAAGACGCCGGCTGCGCGACATCGCGCAGCCCCCCGGAGTCAACCCCGAAGGACTTCCGGAACCGACCACTTAGCCGAATCTGGCCGCCACCCGATCGGAGCACCCCGAGCCGTTCCAACTGGCCGCTGACCTGCGCAGACACCCGAAACTCACCTGGGCGGGCCGGGGCGGTCGGGCAAACTCACCAGCGCCCCGGCACGGAACTCACCACCCCGCCGGCGAAACTCACCACCGCAAGTCAGTGGCTCAGCCCGTGGACGAGGACCGGTCAGAAGTGGCGCCGTCAGGGGCCGGTGCGTCGCCTTCTCCAGCTCCAGCTCACGGACCTGTCGGCGCAACCGGCGCAGCTCCTCTCGCTCCGCCGCCGTCATCGGGCCCTCCCCACCCGTACCCGACGCGCCGGCAGCCGCCCGGGAGCGCTGGACCCGCTGCCGCAGCGACTCCGGGTCGACACCCAGCTCGCGCGCCACCGACGGGATACGCCGCCCGCTGGACTCCACCAGCGCGACCGCGTCCCGCTTGAACTCCCCCGAGTACCTCGCAGCACCCATGAGGACATCCTCTCCACGGACCCGAAGATCCGCTCCTCAGAAGCGTCCACTGTCCGGGGTAAAGCCCGCCTTGGCTCAACCCTCCCGGTTCCGGGGCCGGTCACATGAGTAGTCAGTTCCCTGTGCTGTACTACGTGCTCTTTCGCATACATCGTCCATCATTTCCGGAGCCACCTCGATGAGTGCCACCTGTCCTACGTGCGCCGCGGCGGACGAAACCGTCGCCGTGCGGAACGCCCTGCTGGACGCCGACCGGCCCCTCGATCCGCCGACGCGGGAGCTGCTGTCGATGCCACCCGAGCCAGGGGGCACGACCGGGGCCGCGATCACCCTCTTCGTCCTGGCCGGCCTCTTCGGCCTCCTGGGGCTGCGCGCGCTGTTCTCCGGCGACGGCGACGGCAGCTCCGACGTCGCGTACCAGGTCGGCTCCCGCTACGGCGTATTGTTCGTCGCCCTGGTCCTGCTGGGAATCGGACTCGCCGTCCATTCCGACCACCGAAGCCGTCGAAGTGACACGGCGGACCAGTGGCCCCGGACCTACGAGCAGTGGCAGCAGCTCCAACGAGTGTGGCGGGCGACCTGGCTGTGCCGACGCTGCCGCGTCGCGTTCCTCCCCGCCGCGTCGCTGCGCCCCAACTCCACCGCCTCGTCCGCGATACCCATGGCGCAGTTCCCGCAGTGGACAGCGACCATCGCCCAAAGGGATGACCGTCCCGGCGCCCCGACCACATCGGGCTGACCACACCTACCGCTCCGGCGGCTGGGCAACGAGGCCCACTGACTGGAGCCGCCGACCGGCGCAAGCGACGTTCCGTTCCGACGGCTGGGTCAGGCCGACCGCTTCAGGAAGGCGCTGATCTTGTACGGTCCTTACCGGGCAAGTCCGACCAGCGGTTCCAGGTGGTGGTGGTGTCGAATTCACAAGGGCGTTTGGTGGTCGTGCCGACGGCCCCGCACAGATGGGAGTCGGCGCCTCCTCGCCCGCCCGGGCGAACTGTTCCGCCGACTCTGGCCATCAGGGGGACGTGGCGACCCATCTCCACCACTCGGGCGACGCGTTGACTTTGGTCCAGCCCGTTCCGTCGGTCCCGTACGCGGCCGGGAACGACGGCTCGGCGTGTTCCCGCGGTGCTGGCACCACTGCGGTGTCGTTGGTCATGGCGGGAGCGTAGTGCCGTCTGCGGTCGGCGCACGTCCGCCGTCAACAGGGCGTCACCGTTCAGGCTTTGGGGAGTGTTATCCCCAGTTCGAGGCGGGTGAGGCGGGGCCGCCTTCGGAGCGCTCGGTCTTGTAGCCCTTCTTGTCGCCGCCGGTGAGCAGCTTGACTCGGGCCTCGTCGAAGCGGTTGCCGGGTTTCAGCTCGGAGCAGACGATCACCCGGCGGCCGTGGAGTTCGGCCAGGTCGGTGGGGTGGCCGTCGAAGGTCTTGGCCATGAGGAAGCCGGGCGGGGCGGCGTCGGCGTAGTCGCCGAGCAGCTGGATCATCACGTCCAGGAGCACGGACTTGCCGTTCTTGCCCTGGCCATAGAGGAACGGCATGACCTGGGCGCCGACGTCGCCGCTGATGGAGTAGCCGAGCAGCAGATGCAGGAAGTCGCGGGTCTGCCGACCGTCCCGGTCCTCGCCGAAGGTGTCGGCCAGGAACCGGTCCCAGCGCGGCGTGGCCATCCGGGCCGGGGCGAGGGTGGTGGAGCGGGAGTGGTGGTGCTTGGCCGGGTCCGGGGCGGCGACCATGCCGGTGCCCAGGTCCACGACCCCGCCGGGGGTGCACAGCGCGTAAGGGTCGGCGTCCAGCAGGGCGGTGTTCAGGACCATGCCGGGGTCGGCCTTGGCCTGCATCAGCATCGCGTTCATGCCGGATGTCGACAGGGCCCGGCGGCGGTGCCGGCGCAGGTCGGTGTTGGTGTAGATGCCACGCGGGTCGTGGACGGCGATGCTCTCGGCCATCTCGCCGGCCGCCCACAGGACGGTGTCGTCCTCGTCCAGGCGCCAGCGGTGCCCGGCCCACTGGTACCACCCGAGGCCCGGTACGTGCCGGTAGTCCCGCCCGTACAGGGTCACGAAGAGCTTGGCGTTGCCGCGGTCCGACAGCGAGTCGGGCAGGAGCCCGTGGGCCGTTGCCGCCGGTGTCACCTCGGCGGGGGCCGGGGGCCGGAGGCACGGTGGGCACGGTGGTGGGCAGGCCGTGGTGCAGCGGCACCGTGGCCGTGGCCGTGGCCGCCTGGCTGAACAACGTCAAGGCCCGCCGGGCGAAGCTCAGCGAGGAGCAGCTCGGGCAGCTGGAGGCTCTCGGAGTGGCCTGGTAGGCCCTCCCCGGCCAGGGCAGGTGCCGGTCGGCGCTGCGCTGCTGCGGCGCCGAGAAAGCACTGGAAGGCCGTCACCTTGCGGGTGGCGGCCTCCTACGCCTCCATCGCCCATCGCCCATCGCCCACCGGCTGGCTGGCCTGGCCGGCCCCAGGATTTCCGGCAGTTGCCCGCGTCCCGCAGGGTGGTGGCGCTCACCTTCAACGCCGCGTGAGACGGGAGCGGCCTCGACACGGTCCTGGTGGAGCTGCGCCGGCGGAAGGCGCGCCGGTCGGCCGAGCGGACGGAACGCCGGGGTCCGGTTGTGGCGGCAGCCAGGCCATGGGGCAGGATGGCAGCTTGTTCGGAATGCGTACATCCGCTCCAACGCGGCCGCGCACAACACGACCTGACAGGCGACAAGGTGACGACACAGCACGTACGGCGGCCGGCGGCGGCCCGTTCCCTCGCCCTCCACACTGCGGGGGCGCGACGGTGACCCGGGACCTGGCCCTGCACGACTGGGTGGCGGCCGGCATCGCGCTGGCCTCCGGCTGTGTGGCCGGTCTGGTGCTGCGGGCTCTGATGAAGTGGCTGGGCAAGCACGCGAGCAGGACCAAGTGGAGCGGGGACGACATCATCGTCGACGCGCTGCGCACCATCGTCCCCTGGGCGGCCGTGATCGCCGGGGCCGCGGTGGCCGCTTCGGCCCTGCCGCTCACCGCGCGGATCCGGGGGCTGGTCGACCAGTCGCTGACGGCCGTGCTCATCGTCATCGCGACACTCAGCGCGGCCCGGGTGGTGGCCGGGCTGGTGCAGTCGGTGGCCGCGTCCCGGACGGGCGTCGCGGCGTCCGCGACCATCTTCGTCAACATCACCCGGACCGTGGTGCTGTCGATGGGCGTCCTCGTGGCCCTGGAGACCCTCGGGGTGTCCATCGCCCCGCTGGTCACCGCCCTCGGGGTGGGCGGTCTCGCGGTCGCGCTGGCGTTGCAGGACACGCTCGCCAACCTCTTCGCGGGTGTGCACATCCTCGCCTCGAAGACGGTCCAGCCGGGTGACTACATCCGGCTCACCAGCGGGGAGGAGGGGTACGTCGTCGACATCAACTGGCGCAACAGCGTGGTGCGCAACCTGTCGAACAACCTGGTGATCATCCCCAACGGCCGCCTGGCGCGGACGAACATGACGAACTACTCCCAGCCCGAGCAGAAGCTGTCGATCCTGGTCCAGGTCGGGGTCGGCTACGACAGCGACCTGGAGCACGTGGAGAGGGTCACCCTCGACGTCGTCGACAGCGTGATGGCCGACATCAGCGGCGGCGTGCCCGACCACGAGGCCGCCGTCCGCTTCCACACCTTCGCGGACTCCAGGATCAACTTCACCGTGATCCTGGGCGTCGGCGAGTTCAGCGACCAGTACCGGATCAAGCACGAGTTCATCAAGCGCCTGCACCAGCGGTACCGGACGGAGGGCATCTCGATCCCCGCGCCCACGCGCACCGTCTCGCTCCAGCAGGACGGGGCGGGCGCACCGTCGTTCCGCCCGCCGGTTCCGCACCAGCGGGACACGTCGTCCGAGGTGCTGGCGGACCGGTAGTGGTAGCCGGCGCGGGGGCAAGCCCGCTCAAGCGCGTACTCGGCTGAATCACCGGGCCTGGCGCAAGATCAGGCCGGGCAGTGCGATCGCCCCGGCCGCCGGCCGCCCCTCGCCGGGGGGCGGCCGGCGCCATCCTCCCGCCCTGCCCGGGCCGGCGGGACCCCGTAGCACGGTGCGCTCCCCACCTGCTCCCCGGAGCGGGCAGGATCGTTTGTGCCTGGCCTGCGGCCTGCTCGGTCGGCTCGGGCGTCGATCGGCGGGTACGCGATCGGGACGTGGCTGTCGGAGCTGCGGCCCGGGTGCCGTCCGACCAGCCGGGTGCGCCTGAATCGCAGAGGGTTACCACCGATTACGGGACAGAGCCGTTCTTTTACAGACCCCTGCGCGGTCAGGCGTCCTCGACGCCCGACATGACCTCCCGCTTCACGCGGTACCAGCCGGCGATCAGACCGATCGGTGCCGCGACGGCCGCACCGATCAGGATCGGGAAGGCCATGCGGTCGCCCGCGTAGTGCACCGCCGTGGCTGCCAGGACCGCCGAAATCACCGCGGCCGCCAGGGCCTGCTTCACCTTGCCTCGGTACGTACGGCCGAGGAACAGCTGCCGGTCCGGCGCCGCCACCAACTCGCCGAGCGCCGCCGCCGGACCGGCGCTAGCCGCGTTCGGGCGCTTGAAGTACATGAAGTACATCCACTGCCCGCACAGCTCCCAGGCGTCCGGGGCGAGCCCGGCTGCGACCGACTCGCGCTCCTTCGCGTTGCTCGCGGTCTCCCGCCGGTACTCCCAGCGCATCGCGGCGTCCGGCTCCCGGCGGCAAACGAAGCGGCCGAAGCGGTCGAGGCCCTCGACCTCCCAACCCTGGTCGCCGTAGTGGTTGAGGTGCTTGCGGTCGGTATAGATGTCGGCGGTCCACTTCCAGGTCTCCACCCCTGCGGCGGGCTGCTCAGCAGTGCGCCCCTCGGTCAGGCGGGCCGCAAAGGCCTGCGGCGCACCGAATTCCTCGTACGCGTCCGGCGATTCGGTCTCCGCCAGATAGCCGCTGAGGTCGGCGACGGTCGCTGCCGCTTCCCCCTCCGCCATGCCGGCGGCGATCAGGCACGCGGCGAGCTCCGTGAAGTAGTCACCGCCCGTCTCGCTCCCGCCGGCGCCTTCCGAGCTGCTCCCGTTGCTTCGAATCACGATGCTCCCCCTGGACGTGCACTGTTCAGCATGGTCTTGACGGCGGTGTGGAACTCCAGCCACAACTCGCCCTGTTCGGCGAGGGCTCGACGGCCGTCGTCTGTGAGCCGGTAGTAACGGCGGCCCGGTCCGCGCTCAGCGGCCCTGAACTCCCCGACGGCCAGGCCGGCCTCCTCAAGCCTGTTGAGTACCGGGTAGAGCGTTCCACCCTTGATCTCACCGAGCCCGGCTCCCGCCAGGGCCTTGGAAATCTCGTATCCATAGCTCTCGCCCTCGGTGAGGCAGGCGAGGACGAGAAGGTCAAGGACTCCTTTGAGCCAGCTGGATCTGCGGTCTGCGGCCATGGCTGCATTCCATCACCACCTAGATAGGAATGCAACCTAGCTGGGACTGCGAGCAAGGCGGGGCCGGTAGGAGTGATCCAGAACCCAGTCCTTGACCCGGTACAACCTCGCATTACACAACCCGCACCTCCCACCCACGGATCATCCGGACTGGACGGCACAGAACGCATCACCCGCACCGTCCTGGAGAACATCGACCTCGACCACCTCGCCGAAGAGCACTACCGCCCCCTCGGCACACCCCGCTCCCCCGGAGAGAAACCGGGCAGGCGCAGGTGACACTGCGCCTGCCGATCCTCCTCCACACGCCGCCCGTCACCCCCGGCTGCCTGCGCGTCCGGCCCCTGCCCGGGGAAAGCACCGCCTCCTACCTCACCCGAGGCGCACGCGCCTACGGACAGGGCCTGCCTCACCTTCTGGAGGGCCTCGCCATCGCCGTCGACGCGCAGGGAAAGGGCCTCACCCCCGCCCAGGGCGGCGAGCTGCACCCCAACCGCGCCGCCCAGGTACGCATCGCCGCCCTGACCCGCATACCCCACGCCCACCTCGCCCGGGCGCTGCCACACTGGGAACCCGTCACCGGCACCCGGCCGCCCCGCCCGGGAAGCAGCCACGCCCTCCCCCACATCAGCCGGCTGCGCGACACGGCGCAGCGCCAAGCCGCAGCCGCATGCCCCTCCTGTGTCCTGCGCCGCACCCACGGCGCCAGCCGCACCGCCTGGACCTACACACCGACCCACCAGCGGCTGTGCTCCCGGCATCACACCTGGAGCACCGGCCCCGACCCCGGACAGTCCCTCGACGTAGCGGCCCTGCCCGACCTGGCGGACGCGCAGCGCTCCCACCAGCGGCTACTGCAGCACGCCAACGCTCCCACCGCGTGGACCTGGGCACTGGCCGTCACCACCCGCTGGTACGACCACCAGCAACACCTCCCCCGACGCTGGCACCGGCGCGCCACCGCCCTGGAAGGTCGTGCAGGCGTTCCTGCCCGCACGGCCGGGACGGCGCGGCCTCGGCCAGCACTCGGCACTTCCGGCACGAGGCCGGGCCCGGGGCCGGAAAGGGTGCAGGAAGAACGTCAGGTACCGGCCGCGGATCCCGCACAGGGTACGGCCCCTCCCCCCGGCGTGCTCGACACCGGGCACGCCCTCGACCCCGACCGCAGGGAACTCGGCCGGCTCACGCGCCGTCGCGAACGACCAGCCCCCGCCCGGAGCGTCGATATCGGGAGTGTCGATCACGCAAAGGAGCATGCCACGTATTGCCAGAAGCGGCGGCGGCGCCCGGTCAAGAAGAAGTCCTCGTCACGATCCGACTCTGCTGGTCGCGCAGCCTGCCCCTTGCGCCGCCCCGCTCACCCTGCCGCTGGCCCTGTCGCCGTGGTGGGGCCGGTCGGCTGTGGGCCTGAACGAGCACCGGCATTCGAGCGTGGACTTGCCGCGCGGGTCGGCGAACGTTATCCGCAGGCGGCGTCGCCTCGTCAATCCTGGGCTGACATTGCGGTGACTTCCGTGTGTGTCCTTCCACCTGAGGGACTGCCGGGCCGGCGCGCGTTGGGTATCGGACGGGTGAATCCGCAACAGCGAGCGGAGGTGGGAGACCGCGAATGGGTATCGCTGTCGGCAGGATCCGAGAGAGGGTGAACCGTGAGGCGTGCGCTGATCGTGGTGGACGTGCAGAAGGACTTCTGTGAGGGTGGCAGCGTTCCGGTGAAGGGCGGCGCGGACCGCGCCGCGGCCATCGCCGACCTGGTGCGACGTTCGGCGGGCAGCAGGTACGCGCATGTCGTCGCCACGCGGGACCACCACGTCGATCCGGGGGGCCACTTCTCCGACCGGCCGGACTTCTCCACCTCGTTCCCGGTTCACTGCGTGGTCGGCAGCGAGGGCGGCAACTTCCATCCGAACTTCGCGCCCGTCGCGACGGACGGCGCCGTCGACGAGGTTTTCTACAAGGGCGCGCACTCGGCCTCGAAGAGTGGCTTCGAGGGCTCGACCGAGGACGGCATGCTGCTGGCCAACTGGCTGCGCGCCCGCGACGTCACCGCGGTGGACGTCGTCGGCATCGCCACCGACCACTGTGTGAAGGCCACCGCGCTGGACGGCGCCCGTGCCGGCTTCACCGTCCGTGTCCTGCTGGACTACACCGCCGGCGTCGCCGCCGACAGCACCCGCACCGCCCTCCACGAGATGCGCCATGCCGGCGTCCACCTGACCGGCCACCCCGTCGTGCTCTCCTGAGCATTCCTGCTGCAGTCACCGATCAGACTGGGCATCCCTGGCTCCAGGTCTGGCGGGACCGAATTCGCTCAGCTGCGGGGCATGAACATCAACGTCGGGAGTCTCGGGCGAACCACGCGCAGCTCGACCAGCCCGCCGCGCTCGGTCTCGACTGGCGCTGACCTCCCTGGCAGCCCGGTCGTCGCGTCTCGGACGCGGCGGTGGCGACCTTGTGTGGGGCGCTCGGCCTATCACCCGACCGGACGGTCGACAGCCCTGACGGAGGCGACCAGACGCCCGACCCAAGCGCCCACCCAGCGGGGCGCAGGCCCCCGGCTGACGTCGCCGGCCCGGCGCAGCAGCGCGAGCATGGTGTGGTCGCCGTCCTTGGCCGTGCCGGCCTTCGCCCGCGCCACGAGCGCGGTCAGGTCGCACTCGCCGGGGAGCATCTCGTAGGTGGAGAAGTAGAAGAACTTCGGCAGCCGGCGCACCACGGCGGCCGCCGCTGCACTGCGGCGTACTGGTCGTCGTCCAGCTCGCCGTCCAGGAGCGGGGCGAACTTCTTCAGCTCCGCCGCGATCTTGCCGAGGTTCTTGCCCCGGGGAGATTTGGCGGTGAGGTCCTTGACGAGGGCGGCCGCGGCGGCCACGACGTCCTGGGACGTGGTGTGCTCGGCAAGCGCGGCCCGGTCGTCCTCGTCGTCGACTCCGGCCTCGTTGCAGGCGATCTCCAGAATCTCGGCGAAGTCGCCCAGGACTCGGGCCTCCAGGTCGCCGCCGTAGGTGCGCCACGCCTCGACCCGGGCGCTCGGAGGCAGAACCAGGCCCAGCTCGTCGCCGATGGCCTCGACGTCCTTGTCTTCGAGCGCGAAGACACCGGCCGCCACGTCGGGGGCCGGTGCCTTCGTGTCCGGTCGGGTCAGCCGTGGAGACCGGCCCCGAGTCCGACCGGCTGCCGGTCGACACCGGGAAGCCGCGGAGCCGATATGCACTCAGGTGTTCACACCAGAAAATACATTGGATACGACCTATCTGGCACGTTCGACGACCGAGCAGAACACCCGAGGAGTGATCATGACGGAAGACCTGAGCGCGCTGCCGCCCGGTGTGACCATGACCCTGGCCGCGATCGCGGCGACCGGGGCGGCCCCGCGTCCGTCCGGGGAGACCCTGGCGGTGCAGAAGCAGCGCATCTCCAACGGCATCGTCCAGCAGCTCTCCGACAAGACCCTGGCGACGCAGGGCAACTGGGAGCTGGCCTGGCTCGGGCTGAGCCCGGACAACGCCAACATGGCGTACATCGCGAAGGGTCCGTCGAGCCAGTTCGCCGTGGTCGTGCGCGGGACGGTCGGCAACGCGATCGACACGATCGAGGACCTCGACGTCGGCACGGTGGTCCCGTTCACGGTCGGCGGGCCGTCGCCGGTCTCCGTCTCGAAGGGGGCCATGACGGCGTTCACCCAGGTCGTCGCCATGACCGACGAGTCCTCGGCGGCCGGTGCCGGCCTCGTGGAGGCGCTCACCTCCCTGCTCAAGCCCGCCCCGGGGGCGACGGTCTACGTGGTCGGTCACAGCCTGGGCGGCTGCATCGCGACCATGCTCGCGCTGTACCTGCAGGCCCAGACCTGGAACGACTCGCCGCAGTTCGCCGTGAGCACCTTCGCCGCCCCCACCGCCGGTCTGAAGGACTTCGCCGACCGCTTCAACTCCGTGAAGTGGGCCCTGTACCAGGGCTACGTCAACAAGTACGACCTCGTGCCGCTGGCCTGGGCCAGTCTCGACACCGCCAAACAGTGGTACCCCTCCCCCGGTCCGGTCGCGCCCCCGGCCGTCAAGGATCTCCTCACGGTGATCAAGGGTCTCAGCGGGACCAACGCGTACATCCAGCCGGCCACCACCTCCTCCCCGCTGAACGCGGACTACAAGGCCTACGACCCCAGGGTGCTCAAGAGCACGACCCAGGACTTCCTGGCCCAGGTCGCCTTCCAGCACTCCAACCCGACCTACCTGAAGCTGCTGAATTCCCCCGTACCGGCTCCCGCGCCGGTGGTGGACAGCATCAGCCCCCGCGTCGGTGCCCCGGGCGCCCTGATCACCATCACCGGCAGCGGCTTCGACTCGGAGAGCATGGTCGACTTCGGTACCGTCCCGTGCGTGCCGCCCAACGTCGTCGGTGACACCCAGATCACCGCGATCGCGCCCGACGGGGTCGGTGTCGTCGATGTCCGGGTCACCAACGCCCTGGGCACCTCCCCGGCCGTGCCGTTCGGGCAGTTCGCCTACGGCGGCCCGGAGCCCGTGGTGGTCACCGGCATCGTCCCGGACAGCGGGAAGCTCGGAAACACCGTCACCATCAACGGCGTGGGTTTCGGCACCACGCCCACCGTGTACTTCGGCAGCCGCACCGCAACCGTCACGGGGGTCTCGCCGACCCAGATCAGGGCGACGGTGCCGGTGCCGGATCCCCTCCAGCCCAAGACCATCGACGTCCGGGTACGGGTGAACGGCTACCTGTCTCCCGCCGTTGCGGTCGACGAGTTCACCCACACCGGCTGACCGGAAATCGATCCGCGCTCCGGTGCCGGGCGGCGTGGACCGTCGAGCAGCGGCCGACGACCCCGACCCGGAACCGGACCTCGGACCAATGCCTCAAGCCCGCCACTTCGGGCACCGTTCCACCGGCTCACGGTGGTCGCCGTCACCGCCCGCTCGAACAGGCAGAAATCCGACAAGGACATCGCCGAATGGCGCCCGGTCGAGACCGAGAAGTACGACCACGTCAACCGCTGGACCGTATCCGAGACCTGCCGGGGCCAGAGCGTCGACACCACCGAGAAAGACGTCCTGCGTGACCTCGGCGCAAGCTGCCCCAACGAGAACCCGACCATCACCCCGGCCCGCTGACCGCTACCTTTCCGTAGACGAACACCACCGTCCTTCCCCGGTCCGGCCGCCACCCCTCACGCCGTGGGGTGGCGGCCGTCCCCATGTTCCGGACCTGGTCGAACCCGGTTCTCGTCGCGGGGTTGACCGCCTGTCCGAGCGGTGCATCGTCCGCCGGTCCGGCACCCTCACCCCGGGCCGGTACCGCCGGCGAAACCGGTGCCTGCCCCCCTTTGACGCGCCTTCTCGCCCGCCCACCTTCCGGCACCACGGACCGCCGAAGCGGACTCGTGATGCCCCATGGCATCCCGGCCCGACCCGGCCCGTGTCAGCAAGCACACGACGGCACAGTCGCAGCGACGGCGGCGGTACAGCACAAGGACCCGACCCAGGCCACCGAGAACGACGGACCAGGACAGCGGCCGCGGTGGTGGGAACGGGATCCGGCTTGGCGGCCCCGGCGGTGCGCCTGCGGGGGCTCGATCGTCACCGTGTCGCCCGCGTCCGCCTGGAAAGCCGACTCGCGGTACGGCTCCGTCCGCCGACAGCCTCCCACCCGGATCCACTGGGCCTTCGCATCGCAGCCCCTCGTCGAGGCGCCGGCACCGGCCGCCATGGCACGTGTTCACCACCTCGGGAGGCGGCCCCGGGGCCGCCGCGCATTGTTCACGAGCTGCGGCAGCACCGGTCGCTGGTGCTCAGTGACTGTAGGCGGCTGTTGCGATCTCGATGAAGGATCGGATCAGCGGATTGGTGTCACCTTCGTTCCACACCGCCACCACTCGGCTCGGCACCATGTCGGTCAGCGGCACCACGGTCAACTCCGCGGGCAGGTCGTGTCCGAGCGGGGCCAGGCCGACCGTGCCGTTCCACAGTACGGCCTGTAGGCATTCCTGGACGGCGCGCACCACTGGGCCCTCGCGCGGCCTGCCGCCGTTCCAGTAGGACTGCCAGAGGGGGTCGGTACCCGGCGGGAACTGGAACCAGCGACGGTCGCTCAGCTCGGCCAGCCGCAGCCCGTCTCGGCGGGCCAGCGGATCGTCGGCCCGCAGGACCACGCCGACCGGATCGGTCCGCAGCGCACGCACCGTCAGGGCGGTCTCGTCGAACGGCGCCCGGGTCAGGGCGACGTCGACCAGTCCGGCGCGCAGCCCGCATGTCGGGTCGGTCAGATCGGTGTCACGGATGCGGATGTCGATGCCGGGGTGGGTTCGGCGGTAGGCGGCGGCCAGCCTGGACACTCCCGGGTCGGTGCCGTCGCCCAGGATGCCGATGGAGATGGTCGCGATGCCGGCTGCCGCGCTCACGCGTACACGGACGCGGTCGGCATGGTCGAGCAGGGCCCGCGCCTCGTCGAGCAGCACCGCGCCCACCGGAGTGAGCGTGACGCCGGTGGGCGAGCGGGCGAACAGCAGGGCCCCGACATCGGCCTCCAACTGCTTGATCGCCCGGCTCAGCGGCGGCTGACTCATGTGCAGTCGGGTGGCGGCCCGGCCGAAGTGAAGTTCCTCGGCGACCGCCACGAAGTAGCGCAAGGTCCGTAGCTCCACGCTGCAAAGATACCCACGAGGTATCGGCGCCGCGGGATGGGTCTTGGACACCGGCAGGCCCCCGGCGGTGCACTCGTATGCATGACCGAAGAAGCGAAGACCAGTCAGCCGCAGATCGACCCCGCCGTATCGGTGGTGGGTCCCGGCGACGGCGAGACGATCGTTCTGGGCACCACACGCATGCGCGTGTTGGAGGACGGCAGCCACACCGGGCACCGCCTCGCGATCGCCGAGTCCGTCCTCGCCCCGCACACCCAGGGACCGCCTCAGCACCGCCATGCCCGACATGACGAGGGCTTCTACATCCTCTCCGGCACCGTGCGGTTCACCGTCGGGGACGAGGACCACGACGCCACCACGGGCACGCTCGTGGTGGTTGCGCCCGGCACCCCGCACACCTTCGCCAACCTGAGCGACCAACCCGCCGTCATGCTCAGCACCTTCACCCCCGACCTGTATGTGCAGTACTTCCGGGACCTCCAGGAGGCGCTCGCCGGCGGCCGGCCGCTGACGCCACAGGCCAACATCGACACGATGACCCGCTACGCGACCGAGCCCGCCACCGACCTCGCCTGAAGCCGGCGACACAACACGGCTCGGCCACCTCCTTCCGACCGGCAGGGCGGTGGCGCCGCCGCCTTTGGGCGTTCGAACCCCTCGGACGACGGACCGGGCCTTCACCAGGGCTCTTCCGGCAATCGACGCAATCGACGGGTCCCCGTGAACCGGTGGCCCATGAACGGAAACCATGAACATCGCCTACTGGATCACCGCAGGACTGCTCGCGCTCTTCTACTCCTACGCAGGCACACTGAAGGTCATCCGCAGCCGCGATCAACTCCGGCCGATGATGGCCTGGGTCGACCGCATACCCCTGCCCGCCCTCAGGGCCCTGGGGACGGTCGAAATACTCGGCGCGACCGGCCTGATCCTGCCGCCGCTGACCGGCATCGCTCCCTGGCTGGCGCCGACCGCGGCCATCGGCTTCGTACTCCTGCAGACCGGCGCGATCGCCCTCCATCTGACCGGTGGAGACCGCCGGATCGCACTCAACGCCGGACTCACCGCCACCGCGGCCGTGACCATCTGGCTGGCCACCAGGCCGTGATCGAGCACAGTCCTGGCCGGCGGACGCGACGACAGGGCCGACCGCCCTCCGGCGCGTTGCGGAGCACTGGGCAGCACGGAGACCAGGCACCACACGATCGGGAAGGGAATGCGGGCGAGAGTCGGGGCGCAGCCGGGCACCACCACCTGGTCCTCGAAGGCGGGCGGCCTGACGGCCGCGGCGAAGGGGCCGGCCTGGCGGCCGGGCCCGGTGGGTGGCTGAGGGTACTGGGGCCTGACGGCCCTGCGGTGAGCGGGTGCGGGTCCCGTCCTGTGGCACCCGGCCGGGTAGCCGGTGCGGGGCGATGGTAGTGGCCTGCGGCCCCCGGGCAGGCCGGCTGCGGGGCGGGGTGGGTGCCAGGGCGGATGGTGGAGGCGGGTGCCGAAGGCGGGTGGTGGTGAGGCCGGGCGGCCTAGGGGCCCCGCGATGCCGGCACTCCCCCGAGACGTGCTCCGCCTGGTCGTTGCTCTGCCCCCGTGCTGGAGCTGCCGTCCTGGAAGCGCCGGCGGGCGCGCTCCCCCCGAAACGGGAGCAGCAATGGGGCGGGCCCCAGGGCCGGGGCGACGGAAGAGGCGAGCCGGAACAGCACGGCCAGGTCCCCCTCAAGGGCGGCGGTAGAAGCCGGACGGGCGAGGAACAGCGGGCGGGCGACGGGACGCAGGCCGGGGAGCGCGGGGTGGGGCGGCCTCACGGGCCGATATCCCCTTGAGCCCCCAACCCTTCAAGCGATTGACTGCGCGTACGGCACCACACCGACCGCCCGGGAGGAGACCCGTGGAGGACCCGGACTTCACCGTCGTCGTGCTCGCCCGTGCCTCCGCCGGAGTGCTGGACGGGACGGTACGCGCGGACGTCGGCGCGGTTCTGGGGCTGCGGGAGTGGTTCGGCCGACCGTTGTGGGAGATGCAGGCACAGGACCTGGACCGGTACTTCGGGCGACACCGTCGCGCTTCGGCGCAGGGCACAAAGGTCCGCCAGGCTGCGGCGTTCGCCATCTACTTCGAGTTCCTGGAGCTTCGGCACAAGGCGACGATCCACGCGGCTACCGGCATGGTGGTCGAGTCGCCGCTCGACGAGGTCAACCGGCCGCGCGGTGGCACCGCCTCGCGAGTGCGCATCCCGCTCTCGGCGGAGGAGACCGCCAAGCTGTTCTCCGGCTGGCGGGCGGACATGGAAGTCGCGCGCAAGTACGCTCCGGCCGCGCGAAACTACACCGCCGCCCGGCTGACCAGCCTGATCGGCCCGCGAATATCGGAGTTGTGCCTGCTGCGGATCGGCGACGTCCGCTGGGACTTGGGCCAGTTCGGCAAGGTCCTGCTCAAGGGCAAGGGAAGTGTCGGCCGAGGGAAGAAGGAGCGCCTGGTCCCGCTGATCAACGGGTCGCGCGATCTTCTGGAGTGGTGGGTGACCCGCCCGCGCTGGGAGTTCGACGACCGGGTCGAGGACCCTGCAGGCCCGTTGTTCCCCTCCGAGCGCCGTTACGGCGACGGCTCCAGCCGGGCGGTCACCGACGACGCGCTCCGGACCGGGCTCGCCGAGGAAGTCGCAGCGCATCTTCCGTGCCAAACAGGCCAGTTGACGCCGCATCTGCTGCGACACTTCGCGGCCTCGGATCTCTACCGCAACGGCATGGATGTCGTCGCCATCCAGGAGATCCTCGGTCACGAGTGGCTCAACACGACCATGATCTACGTGCATGTCGAGCAGTCCCACGTCGAGGACGCATGGGTCCGCGCCGGCCAGCGGGCCGCCGCGCGGTTCGGGAGGACAACGTGAAGTGGAACCTGCGGATGATCGCTGCCCAGCGCGACATCTGGAAGGCGTCCGAGCTGCAGCGCATGCTCGCCGACGCCGGGCTGGTCATCTTGGCGGGCAAGATGTCGCATCTGTGGTCCGGCCGCCCGCTGACCGTGCGCCTCGACGACCTGGACGTGATCTGCGCGGTGCTGCAGTGCACGCCCGCTGACCTGCTCGTTCCCGAGCCGATCGAACTTCGTCTGCCTTCCGCGGAGCAGGCCGAACGCAAGGTCGTCGGCGGAAGCCCGGTCGTCATGCAGCGTCGCCCGGGTCGGTCCGGGCCGCCACTGTGAGTGCCCTGGTCCGGCCGCGTCCCTGGCGGGCCCGCAGCTGCCGAGACTGCTTCGGCTGGGGGTGGCTCGACCGGCCCCGTTGCAAGGCGTGCTGGGGGTTCGTCACCAACGCCACCGGTCACCGCTGCGAGGTCTGCGGCCGCGAAGTGGCCGTCCAGGCGGGCATCTGCCGGCTCTGCCGTCGACAGGCCGGTCTGATCGCCGGGCGGGACAACCACGCGCGCGTCGACCTGACGGTCGCCGCTCGCACCGGCCACCAACTGTTCATCATCGGCACCCTGCGTCCGCGTGGCGGCCGACCGCCCGGCCCGCATAACACCGCCGCCGGTTCGCCGGAACGGTGGCTGCACCGCGTCCGCCAGCGCTGGGTACAGCTGCCGCTGTTCGAGATGGCGCGCGACCTGCGCGGGGTCAGCAGCCGGGCGCCGCTGCTGGATCCGGAGCTGGCCGACTTCCTGGAGGCGCGGGCCGCGCGGATCGCGGAGCTGAGGGGCTGGCCGCCGCGCACGCTCGGATCCGTCCGCCGGGGCATACGCATCCTCTGCGCGATCCACGAGGTCGGCGAGCCGGTCCGGGCGTCCACCATTGCCCAGCTCACCCATACCGCGATCCCCTCCAACCACGTCCTGGAGGTCTTCGAGGACCTGGACTTGCTGGTGGACGACCGGCCCGACTCCGTGCAGCTCTGGTGCGACGAGCGCCTGAGCTTCCTCGCAGACGGGATCCGGGCGGAAGTCGACGCCTGGGTCTCGATCCTGCGCAACGGCAATCGGCGCCGGAGCCCCCGCGCCCGGTCCACGGTCATCACCCAGCTCGGGCTGGTCCGACCGTTCCTGCTCGAGCGGACGGCGGCCTGCACCACACTGCGTCAGGTCACCCGCGACGACGTCACCACCTGGCTCTCCAACCGGCCGAACCGAGTGCAGGAGGCCAGCGCCCTACGCAGCCTGTTCGGCGTCCTGAAGAAGGAGAAGCTGGTCTTCGCCAACCCGATGCGCAGGGTGACCGCGGGAAGGCCGCACACCTCGATACCCGTCCCGCTCACCGAACAGGAGGTGGCAGCCATCGCCGGCGCGGCCCGCCAAGACCTCGTCCTGCGGACGGTCGTCGCGCTCGCGGGCATCCACGCGATGCGCCCCCACCTCATCCGCGCCCTTCTGCGAGACCAGGTCGACCTGGCAGGCCGTCGCCTGGACCCGGACGGCTGGAACCGCCCACTGGACGAATACACGGCCGAAGCAATCAGCGACTACCTCGCCTACCGGCACGAACGCTGGCCCAACAGCACCAACCCCCACCTGCTGATCACCCGCAACACGGCCACCACCACCGCGCCGGTCGGCACGTTCTGGCTGGACCGGCTCGTCCAGCCGCTGCCCGTCGCCCTCGACCGGCTGCGACAGGACCGCATCCTCGAAGAGGCCGCCGCTACAGGCGCCGACCCCCTCCACCTCGCCCATGTCTTCGCCCTGGGCGGCAAGAGCAGCCTGCGTTACACCCAGGCCGTCGCAGCATCGGCGGCCGAAACGGCATCGGCTCGGGGACAAAGTAGGCAGATGCCAGAGGGCGGAGATGAGACGTCGGCACGGAGCGGCCTGACCTCGGACTTGATCAGGTCCGCGAGACGGTGAGCCGCCCGCCCGGGCTGGCGCTTTGCCGGGCATCCGGATTCTGGAGGGGACGGGTCAAGCAGCGGTGCCGCACCAGGTCCGATCGCTCGGCCGGAGTCAGCCTCCACGGTTTGCCGAGGATGTCCTGGTCTGAGTCGGGCTCCTCGTCGACGTTGAAGCGGAAGGCGGTATCGGTGAGGTAGTCGCGGCGGAAGTCGGTTTTCCACTGCGAGTTGTGGCCCCAGGCCAGCGACCCGTCGAACGTCTCCCGGTAACGGCGCATGAATACGTCATGGAGCGGTGACCGGTCCGCGATTCCCGCGACCAGGTGCTGGGCGCCGGCACGCACTGTCACACCGGTGCGGCTGAACAGCATCTCCCCGAACATCAGGCCCGGCCAGACCGTCCCGTTGATCTCAACCGGCGCCTCCGGGAGCTCGTGCTGCGCGACGTGAACGACCTCGTGGAAGAACGGTTCGAAGGCGACGTCGCCAATCGGTGCCATGCCGAGCCGGGAGAAGGCAGCCAGGTACTGGTCACGGGTGACATGCGGCCAGCGCTCAGGCTCGTGGATGTCGTGCGCCCAGGGGATCTCAGAACCCGGAGGCAGCAGCGGCTGGAACTTGTAGATCAGGGCGTCGCTGACGCGGCTGAGCGCGTACGCCGTCTCCAGGGGATCGCCGAACTCGTACTCGGTCCGTGTCCATCCGCCGAAGGCGGCCAGCGGCGCGAGGGCCTCCCGGACGGCATCGGCGTGCTCGTCCAGCCACGGATCTACTACGGCGAGGAAGACGTCCATACCCTCGTACTCCTCCACGGTGTGGAAGAGTCGGCGAACGCACAGTGCGGGGATCACGCAGTGCAGCCTAGACAGCCTCGCCCGCGCGGTCGACGGGGTTTCCCGTGAGGCGATTCAGGATGCCTGGTCGGTCAGCCTCGCGCCCTGCGCGTACCGCACACCGACGCCAACACCATCAGATCAAGTTCAGTACCTCCCTCGCGGCCGAGGCTTTCGGCCAACCCCGGTGCTTATTTGTTGACCCTGCCGACTACGGCCTCGGATTCGTGCATCGCAACCTTCAGAAATCGCGAACCCACGGAAGATCCAGTTCTCGGCGTTCTACTGCGCGCCGGGCGAGGACGGTGCGCACGAGAAGGGCGGGGTGGAGCACGAGGGCGGACGCTTTCGCCGCAAGCACCTGGTCCCGCCGCCCGCGGTGGAGTCGCTGGCGGAGCTGAACGAGCGCCTGGCCGCGATCGACATCGCGGAGGACGCCCGGCACATCCACGGCCGCCCGGCCTCGATCGGGTTCGACTTCGAGGCCGAGCGCGAGCGGCTGCGGCCGCTGCCGGCGGACGACTACGACTGCGGGATCGACCTGACGCCGGTGGTCGCGCGCAACTCCCGGATCACGGTGCGGCAGTGCTACTACTCGGTGCCGGCGAAGTTCATCGGCGCGAAGGTCCGCGTCAAGCTGCGGGCGAACGAGTTGTGGGTGTTCGAGGACGCAAGGTCGTCGCCCGCCACCCGCGCCTGACGCGCCGCTACACCTACCACGACTTCCTGGACCACTACCTGGAGATCCTGCTGGTCAAGCCGGGCGCGTTCGCGGGGGCCTCGGCGCTCGCGCAGGCCCGCGCGGAGGGCGGCTTCACCAAGGTCCATGAGGCGTTCTGGGCGGCGGCGAAGAAGAAGGCCGGCGACCGCGAGGGCACCCGGATGCTGATCGAGGTGCTGCTGCTGCACCGCCAGCTGCCCGCCGAGGCGCTGGTTGCGGCGATGGAGACCTGCCTGCGGATCGGGTCGGTCTCCACCGACCTGGTCGCCATCGAGGCCCGCAAGGCGATGGAGGGCACCGACGCCGACGACGCCGAGTTGCTGGCCGACGCCGAAGAGGAGACCGAGGACGGCCCGGCGGCCACGGGCGGCGGGGCCCGGGTGATCTCCCTGCACGCGCGCCGCCTGCCGCCCGACCCGCGCCAGGGGTTGCCCGACATGAGCAAGTACGACCGGCTGCTCAGCCCGGTCGTCGGCCGCGACAGCCAAGCCCAGAAAGGCCACGGCGCATGAACCCGACCATCACCGTCACGGACCAGGACGACGAGCCGGACATCGGCGGTAAGGTCCCCGGCCGCCGACTGTCGCTGCCCGGAGATCCGGAGGACATGCTCATCGACGAGGCATGTCGCGAGCTTCGCCTGCCGGCCTTCCGCGAGCGGTTCATCGACCTGGCCGCCGGCGCCCGGCGCGACCAGGCCACCTACAAGCAGTTCCTGCTGGACATGCTGCAGGCCGAGCTGACCGACCGCGACCTCCGCCGCCAGCAGCGGCTGCTGCGGCTGGCCCGCTTCCCGCGGCCCAAGCGGCTGGAGGACTTCGACTTCTCGAAGAACCCGAACGTCACCCCAGAGGTCGTCGCGGACCTGAAGTCCCCGACCTGGGTGCGCGAGGGCCGGCCGCTGGTGCTGATCGGCGACTCCGGCACCGGCAAGTCCCACCTGCTGATCGGCATCGGCACCGCGATTGCCGAGACCGGCCTGTCGGTGCGCTACACCACCACGTCGGCGCTGGTGAACGAGCTCGCCGAGGCTGACGCGAACCGCCGCCTGTCCTCGGTGATCGCCCGCTACAGCAAGATCGATCTTTTGTGTCTGGACGAGTTCGGCTACCTCATCCTGGACCGCAAGGGCGCCAAGCTGTTGTTCCAGATCTTCACCGAGCGCGAGGAGCGCAAGGCCACCGCGGTCGCCACGAACTCGCCGTTCACCGAGTGGGACAAGACCTTCGGCGACGCCCGCCTCTGCGCGGCCATCGCCGACCGGATCACCTTCCGCTGCACGCTGATCCAGACCGGCACCGAGTCCTACCGCTACCAGGCCACCCAGGAATCCCTCCTCACCGCTCAGAGCTGACAACCCGCCAGGCAGCACGAAGGACTGGCCCCCACCGATGGCCGGCTCTGAGCATAAGAAGCGGTTCTGGCTCAGCTTTTGTTTGCGCCGTGAGGTGCCGTTGGTTCAGTGCTGGAGAGTGCAGTCATCCGCTGCCAGGTGCAGGTGCCGAAGGGTTTCCAGTTCGGTGGTGGGGAAGGCGTGCAGCTGCCACTTCTGGAGGTAGCCGTCCTCGCCGTGGGTTCGCCGCACGTTCTCGGCAGCCATCAGGACCGCATGCGCCAGGGAGGTACGAGGACGTGTGGACGTCCACACGAGGGTGCCCTTGCCGTCCGGCGCGTCGAAGCTGGTCGACATGTCCGGGAAGCGACGGATCGTGATGTGCACGTCACTGTTTCGGCGACGAAGAATCCACCGCGCCTCTGCCGGTTCAAGGTCGAACGAGAACCGCTGGATGCCATGGGGGCCGTAAAGGCCCGTCACGCCTTTCAACAAGTCGGCGAGCGCGTTTGTACAATAGCTGACGCTCTCCCGGTGCTTCGTCGAGCCGTCCCAGATCCTGCACGTCGCCCAGCCGGAGCCGCTCAGTTCCCAGCTGAAATGCAAGGACCTCGTCACTGAACCCCCCTGATCGTCTGCGGACAACGCTACAGCGGTGCTGAAGACGGGGGACGGCCGGGTACGCCACGCGACAGCCAGCTGGACCAGTGCGTCAGGCACGCCGAGGAACCCAACGGGCTCGATCACGGCATGCTGTCGCAGTGCTCTCGTTTCGTGTGGGGCGGGCCCTGGCCACGACTTGTCAGGGAGGCAACCCGGGCCCGCGACCACACGTTATCGACGACGCTGACCCGGTCTTTTCGGACACTCCACCCAGACCCGCCCGGTCACCCGATCAGTGGCTCCCATTCCCGCCGAAGTGGCCCCCGAACTCACCGAAGAGCACCCGCCCCGGGCGAGTACACCACCGCCACGAACGGTCTACACCCGGCTCCCGTTCACACCGAAGCAGTGGCTCTCATATGACCCGACAAAATCAGGCCCCGGCAAGGACTCGGGGTTCGGACGGTGAAATCCGGAGCAGCCCGGGGAACACAGGCCAACGGGACGTCAGAGCGCGATTTGCGGGCCCCGGTACGGGCCGGGCGGCGGACAGGCCGGCCGAGCGGGCACGGCGGGGCGCGGCGGGGCGCGGCGGGGCCCCTGGCAGCGGCCAGAAACAGGAGCTCGGCGCAGCTGGTGGGCCTCGGCAGCAGCCCGGAGCCCGGAGCCCGCTGCCCCGCAGAACGACGGGCCAGGCGCCGGCCCACCGAGGCGCAACACGGCTCCCCGCCACGGCCACACGCCCCCGGAGGAGCAAAAGCCCAGGTCAGAACCGCAACACACGGCCCGCGTCGCACCGCGTTGCGGCCCTGGCGGGCGGGATAGCGGCCAGGAACCGTGGCTCGGCACAACGGGCAGACCCCGACCGGGGCCGGGTGGCGGCCTGACGGTTGTCCTTTGACAGGTGATCTTGACCGTTTTCCAGGGCGATATTGACCGGTGCGGTCGAACGCTTGTCGATACGGTCCTCTCATGGAAGACCTGCCCGAGAGCGTGGATCGCCACATCCTGGACCACCGGATCATCCTTGGGCTCAAGGCGATCATGGACGCGTCCGGCTGCACGCTCCACGAGGCGCTCGACGTCTTCGCGCTGCGGTACGAGGAGCTCCGCCGCGACCGGCCGGACGCCTTCCAGGTGAGCCGCGAGGAGTACGGCCGCAACGTCTACACCTGACCTGCCGGCTCCCTTCCGATCGGTCAAGATCTCTTGGCAAAAGGGTCAAGGTTTCGTGGCAGAGGGCAACTGTCCCGCCGCAACTGATCTGGTCCGTGCCCATGGCCATGACCTGCGGCGACCAGATGAGTTGAGACGCCGGGGAGCAGGTCATCTCAGTTGGCCTGGTCTCTCCAGTGCGGATGTCTGCCGCCGTCTCAGTTGATCTGGTCCGCCGCTGGCAGGCCCGGGCACCCCGCGATTGGAGAGCTCTCCCGGCTTCTTCGCGCTGACCGTCGGGCTGCTGACCTGACGGTTCGGATACGGGAGAGAGCACCCGGGCGCGGGGGTCAGTTCTCGTGCGGTGGGGCGGCTGCGAGGAGTTCGCTCTTCACGTGGTCGTAGTCGGCCCGGGCCTGCGGGTCGCCGCGGTAGTAGTCGGTCCAGAAGCCGGGACGCTGCCAGCGGGCATCCGCGAGGCGGGTGCGGCCGCCGGCGATGGCGAGGGTCCAGCCGGGCGGTATCCGGGTGTCCACTGTCTCGAAGGAGACGGGGTCCCATTCCAGTCCGGGGTCGGGTGAGTCGGGGCCGAGCACACGGATGTAGCACTGGTCGTCGTCTGTGACCATCTCCAACACCGGGTAGACACCGCCCACCCGGATCCCATCAAACTCTGCGACGGGGTAATCGCCGTCGGGATGGATGATCTCCAAGCATCTGACAATCATGGGTGAAAGTATCGCCCGGGCCGATCCCCAGTAGCTGTCCTGGTCAGCCCTGGCGAAGTGGCGGAACAGCCGGGCCAGAAGCCCACCGTTGCAGAGCTTGATGCCAGTCCGCAGCGTCGCTGACGACCAGGCTCTGCCTCGGGGACAGACAGGCGCCGCCGGCCCAGACCAGATCATCTGAGACGACAAGCGAATCGGACCAGATCACTTGAGACGGGGACCAAACTGCCCGAGACGGGACGGCAACGGCCCGTGACCCGGCTCAGCGAAGTTTGAGCAGTCTCAGCGAAGTTTGACCAGCACCGCAGCTCTGCGGCTGGTTCAGTCGGTGGAGATTTCCGGTGGGGGCCACGGCCCCTCGAAAGCCGGCCCGCAGTCGTGGGGCAGGTGGGCCACTACCAACGCGGCCGCCTCCTGCGGCGTGAGCACCTCGCCCAAGACGCCCGAGTACCGCGGCGCGTACACCGTGTACGACTGCGTGCCGCTCGCGATGAACGGCAACGTCGCCGCTCCACGGGAACTGGGTGTTCCTGTGGAATTTGAGGGCCCCGTGGCCCGGAAAAGGGAACAGGGCCCGCAACCGCGGTTCGGCGTAGGCGGCCTCTATGACCGCGGGCTCCCCCGTCGCGCCATGGGATGCCCCTCCAGCATCCGCCGCCAGGTCTTCTCAACAACCGTCTCCTCAGCCATCCCGCGATGATGACGTCCGTACTCGGCCAGGACAACCCGCTCCACCCCGATGGTCAAACTTCGATGAGACAGACCCACGCCAGTCAAACTTCGATGAGACTCGCCAAACTTCGCTGAGACAGGTCAGTCCGGCGGCCAGCGGTGCTGTCCCAGCTGTCCCAGCCAGTGCGGCGCATCCACCGCCACCAGGGGAAACAGCCTGAGACCGTCCCAGCGAAACGGACATACCCCCGGCGGCCTGAGAAACAGGTAGGACGCAGGTGGGACAGCGATGTCCCAGCACCCTCCCGGGCGACCGGAATCGGCCGCCGCACGGCCCGTCCGCGCACGTCACCACACACGACAGCACCCGGTGCGACACCCCCACGCGACAACAGGACGCGACAGCCAAGCCAGGGCCCGCCAGGCCCCTGCCGGCAGCACCTGGGGGCGCGGCCCGGACAGCAGCCACGGAGAGGTGGGACGGCCTCTCCGGGGGCGCCCGCCCGGGGGCGGCCAAAAGCAGCAGGCGGGCCCCGGCGACGGCCGGCTCAGGCCCCGTCGGCGAGGATCAGCTCGGCCATCGCAAGCAGGCCCCGGAAGGCACTGAGGCCTTCGCGATACTCCGCCGAGCGCGCCAGCAGAGCGACAGCCTCGTGAAGCTCCGGGAGGCAGTCCCGGAGGATGCCGCGGTGGCCCGGGCCGGGGATACCACCGTTCGTGAGGTAGGTCACGACACAGCCAGCCACGTTGAAATCCAGGTACGCCAGATCGTGCCTGTCGTCGAACGGCACCTCGGGAAACGGCCCGGGATGATGCGCGGCCCACAAAAGAGCCACCTCGCGAACGACGGCCCGGTGCCGGTCGGGCCCCGGGGGCGGAAGAAGCGTGGTCACGAAGCAATCCTCCCGGACACACCAGGCCCAACCACCCCGGCCGGCGGCGGCCCTCACGGCGACAAGCCCAGACGGCGGCCAGCGGCCGGGCCGGGTGGGTGGCGGGGTGCCGGGGCGGGGGGCGGGGGGGGGGGGGGCGAACCACCCAGCCGGCCCAGAAAACAAAAAAGAACACCAGCCCCCCCCCCCCCCCCCCCCCCCCCCCTCTCCCCCCCCCCCCCCCCCCCCCCCCCGGTGCCCGAGCCGCACCCGGAGCCGGCGCCCCTCCCCGAGCCGGAGCCGACGCCGAAGCCGCTGCCGAAGCCCGCGCCGGGCCCGAAGCCGGAGCCGGCCCCCGCGCCCGAGCCGCTCCCCACCCCGGACCCGCAGCCGATGCCGCCGGCCCCGCCGCTGCCGAAGCCGGAGCCGCTGCCCGCCCCCGATCCGCTGCCCGCCCCGGAGAAGTCGCGCCCGGAGGCATCGCGCCCGGAGGCGGCTGCCACCGAACCCCTGCCGGGCCCCGACCTGATGAGCCTCACCCAGCCGATGCTCGGACCGGCGACGACGGCCGAGGCGATGGAGGTACTGGCGGCGCTCAACGCCCGCCCGGTCTCGCCGCTGCGCCGCGCGCTCAAGCGGATCACCATCTGGACCGTCTTCCTCGCCGTCGTGCTCGGCGCGGTCGTGGTCGCCCAGCTGCTCCGCCCGCTGCCGGACACCAAGGTGAAGATGACCGCCTCGGGCAGCTTCAGCTTCGGCGGCGACCCGCTGGACCTGGCCTGGCCGGCCAAGGGCCAGTCGGCGGTCGAGGTGGTCGGCGTCGGCAGCCTCGGCAGCTCCGGCCAGGAGGCGCCGGCCTCGATCGCCAGCGTCACCAAGGTCATGAACGCCTACCTGATCCTCCAGTCGCACCCGCTGAAGAAGGGGGAGAGCGGCCCGAAGATCACCATCGACAAGCAGGCCGCCCAGGAGTCCGGCAACACCGACGAGTCCCGGGTCACCCTGACCGAGGGCCAGCAGCTCACCCAGTACCAGGCGCTGGAGCTGCTGATGCTGCCGTCGGCCAACAACGTGGCCCGGCTGCTGGCGCGTTGGGACGTCGGCTCGGAGGACGCGTTCGTCAAGAAGATGAACGACACCGCCACGAAGTTCGGCATGGCCAACACCATCTACACCGACCCGGCCGGCTTCAGCCCGGACACCAAGAGCACCGCGAAGGACCAGCTGAAGCTGGCCGAGCAGGCGATGCAGGACGAGATCTTCCGGCAGATCGTCTCGACCCCGGACACCACCTTCAACGGGCAGAAGATCCCCAACACCAACAACCTGATCAACGCGAAGAACGGGATCATCGGCGTCAAGACCGGCTCCAGCACCCCGGCCGGCGGCTGCCTGATGTGGGCCGCGTACAAGGAGATCGGTGGCGTGAAGCGGCTGATCCTCGGCGTCACCCTGGGCCAGCAGGCCACCTCCCCCGCGCCCGGCGACGGGATCCTCCCGACGGTGCTGAGGGTCAGCGGCAAGCAGATCCAGGCCGCCCAGAACGGGGTGACGGGGCAGACCCTGGCCAAGCAGGGCGATGTGGTCGGCCGGGTCGACAACGGTCTCGGCGGCACCGTCCCGGTCGTCGCGGGCAAGGACCTCACCGCGGCCGGTTTCCCCGGCATCAGCGGCACCCTCACCCTGGACCCGGCGAAGCTCGGCCACCAGGCCAAGGCCGGTACCCAGGTCGGCACGCTGAGCGTGGGTGCGGGCGAGAACCGGACGGAGGTCCCGGTGCTCCTCAAGTCCGACCTGGCGCCGCCGTCCATCCTCTCCCGCATCACCCGCCTGCTCTGAGCGACCCGCCTCAAGACGACGGAGTGGGAAGTCGGCCGGTCCGACTTCCCACTCCGTCGGCGTTTCCGGTGGTTCCCCCGGCGCCTGCGCGGTGGCTCCCTCGCGGCCCCGGCGGCTCCGCGGTCGCTCCCCGGCGGATCCGCGGCGTCAGAGCCGGACACCGCCCCAGCGGCCCGGCTCGGTGCGGGTGCCCAGCCAGTGGGCCACCACCTCCTCCTCGGACACCACCCGGCCCAGCGCGATCGCCAGCGTCAACCCGGCGAACATCACGATCAGCCAGGAGAGGCTGGTGAAGACCACCCCGTACGGTCCGAACTGGGACACGCTGTGCGACATCGCCCGGGGCAGGTAGATCCGGGCCGCGATGCCCAGAGCGCCCACCGTGAACGCGCAGAGCAGCGAGCCCGGCAGCAACGGCAGCCAGCGCACCCGGCCGACCAGCAGCAGGTGCTGCGTCCACCACCAGATGGCCGTCGAGAGGAGATAGATCAGCGGGATCCCCAGCCAGGCACCCAGGCCGAAGCCCTCCCGCACGGGGGTCTGGAACACCAGGTAGGCCAGCCAGACCACCAGCCAGACCAGCCAGCGCCAGGCCGCCACCCGGCTCCCCGACTTGGGCAGCTCCCAGCAGCGCTCGCAGACCCGCTGCATCGCCCGGCTCAGCGCCGTCGCCGACAGCAGTGTCACCAGCGCGCCGACCACCCCGATGCCGGTCTCCTGGTCGTGGCCGGTCTGCAGCAGCTGCTGCACCGACTGCTGGGCCGCGCCCTGCAGGCCCAGTTCCTTGCGGAGCGTGGTCGCCATGCCCTCACGGAGCGAGGCCGGGGCGAACACCGAGACCACGAACAGCGCGGGCAGCGCGCTCAGGAAGGCCTGGGCTGCCAGCCGGGTGGCGCAGTCCAGCAGGTTCACCCGGAGCAGATGGCCCAGTGTGCGGCCGACCAGCGGTACGTGCTCGGGCAGCCCGCGGGCGTACCGGGCCAGCTCCGCCGACCGCTCCTTCAGCCGGGCCATCCGCCCGGCCGGCTGCTCGCTCACGGGCTCGTCCTCCTGTGGGCTGTCGCGGCCGTGGACGGGCGGGGCGGGCGGAGGCGCCCTGATCGCCGTGCTCCATGGTCACCCGGCCCCCGCGCACCCGCATCCGGGGCGGCGAGTCCCCCGCGGGGCCGTCAGCGGGCGGTGCGGTCCAGCACGGCGAGCGTCACGCCGCCGAGCGGGGTCACCCGGCCCGGTGCGCCGTACCGCGCCCTGAGCGCCTGCGCCTGGTCGTCGGGCATGGCGGCCAGCGGCTCGGTGGTGTCCCCGAGCACCAGCAGCCATATCCGCTGCCCCTGCCCGACGCACTCGTCCGGCCGCGGACAGGCGGAGGGAAAGAGGTCCTCCGCCTGCTCCGCGCTCTGCTCGACGAAGACCGGGTACGGGCGGACGTCCGCCGGCAGGTAGTAGGAGACGCCCGGCCCGACCATCGACCAGCTCTGGTTGCCCAGCGGGGCCGCCAGGCCGTCCCCGGGCCGGTAGCCGGCGGCGATCAGCTCGGCGGCCGCCCGGTACGGCTCGCGGGAGAACGAGTGCGAGCCCGTGTCCCGCACCGAGGACTGCTTCGGCAGCGCCACCAGCGCGGGCACCGCCAGCAGCCCGACCGCCACCAGCACCCCGGCGGCCCGCACCTGCCCCGGGGTCCGGCTGCGCCGGGCCGCCGCAGCCACCGTCGTGTACACCGCCCGGACCCCGCCGCCGGCCAGTGCCGCCCAGGCCGGGACGGTGAACAGCAGGTACCGGTCGACGAAGTACGAGGTGCTGCCGTGCGACACCAGCCAGACGGACACCACCGGCAGGACGGCGAGCAGCAGCAGCTGCAGCGCGGGCAGCCGCCGCCCGGGCAGCACCAGCACCAGCAGGGCGAGCAGGACGAAGGCGTGGAACACCCCGGCCGAGCCGAACAGCGGCTCGCCGAAGTGCCGCAGCTGGTAGAGGGACGGCGTGCCGATCCAGCCCAGCTGCCGCCCGGACTGCCGGCTGCCCAGCAGCAGCACCGGAACCGCCGGCAGCGCCGCCACGGCCACCGCCGCCGGGAACTGCCAGAGCAGCCGCCGCCGCACCGCGCCACGGGTCTGCCAGAGGTGCAGCAGCACCACGGCCACCTGCCCGGCGAGGGTGCTGAACGAGATCAGGTGGCCCGCCCCGGCCATCGTCATCGCCACGCAGTACGGCGCCCAGCGCCGCAGCCCCGGCCGCTCCAGCGCGCGCAGCAGGAACCAGGTCGCCGCGGCGACCGCAAAGGTCACCAGAGCGTACGAGCGGGCCTCCTGGGCGTACCGGGAGATCAGCGGCACCACGGCGAACAGCAGCCCGCCACTGACCGCCGCCACCCGGCCCCCGAACAGCCGCTGGGCGGTGAGCGCCACGAACGCCGCCGCGCCGGCCATCGCCAGCACCGAGGGCAGCCGCAGCGCGATCACGGAGTCGCCGGCCACCGTCGTCCAGCCGTGCATCAGCAGGTAGTAGGCACCGTTGCTGGCGTCGATGTGCTGGAGCAGCCGGAGCAGGTCGCCGAGCGGCCGGGTCGCGGCGGTCCAGGTCGACACCTCGTCCCGCCACAGCTCGGGCGTCCCGAGCCGGTACCCGCCGACGCCGAGCATGACCAGCGCCGGCCACAGCCAGACCTGCCCGAGCAGGCGGAGAGCCGGGTGCGGGGCGGCAGCTGGTCTCATCGGGCGGCCTTCGGGATCGTACGGGCGCTGGCAGTCCCTCGCAGGCTACTGGACGTCCTCTGACACCCAGTCGGCAGTTGCCCCCTCGGGGCACCGCCCCCGCCCCCCGCCGCGCACGCCTCCCCGGCCACCCGCGCATCGCGGAAACCTCAACGCCCGCCCCATCCCCGATCCGGTACGCTGTCCACCGAGCGCGCCTCAGTAGCTCAGGGGATAGAGCACGGCTCTCCTAAAGCCGGTGTCGCAGGTTCGAATCCTGCCTGGGGCACAGCAGCGCAGACGCGCTGAGGCCCAGATCAGAGGGAGCGATCCCTCCGGTCTGGGCCTCAGTCGTTTCGGGGTGGTCAGTCGCCCTGTGCCACGTCCGTGCCGGATTGCTCCGTGCCGGATTGCTCCGGCCGGTCCTGCTTCTCATCGCGGTTCGACTCCCTTCACCGGCAACGGGTCGAAGACCGGCCTCAAGGGCTCTCGTGCCGGTCCGTCGACGACGGCGGCCGGCGCATCACGACAAGCCCGGATTCGAGGTCGATCCGGCGATCGAGCGGAGCGCCCGACTCCTCGTCGTCACGCAACACCAGCCGGCGCTCCTTCTCCTCCGCCACGTGCCGCTGGTTCGGGGAGAGGAGGGTCTGGATCTCGCTGATCACGCTGAACATCGACCCTGCGCCGACTTCAGCCTCGCGTTTGCGCCAGTAGACCCAGCCGCGCCGCTCCATCCACAGCAGGGCCTGATCGGCGAGTAATAGCGTTGGCACGGCTGCGGCTGCCCAGAAGAAAATGTTCATCGCCTGCCCCCACGTGAAGATGCCAGCCTGCCGGGTTGCTCCACTGCCGCCGTTGCGGCGTTCATCCCGATCCTGACAACGCAACGGCTGACACCAACGTGCCCGGTCACTCGGCGCGTGCAAGCGTGTGCGGTTGCGCTCCGCGCTCTGGGTCAGGCCGGGAGAGCGCGTTTTCGCAGGAGTTCGAAGTCCGCACGGCCATACATGTGACGCTTGATCAGTTCGTGGTCGAGCGGCAGGGATCTCGTGAGAGATCCAATGGATCGACACTCATGGAGAGTGTGCGCACCAAGGGAGCTGGACCGGAGCCGAATCTCGTGCACAAAGTCAGGGCCATTTTCGTCGGGGGCGGCGTACCTCCGGAGGAGGAGGGGCGGGCGGGAGGGCTCAGACCTCGGAGTGATCAAGGATGCGACGTCGTACTGACGGGAGCGCGGACCGGCCGACCTAGGCTCGATCGTGATCCTGACGGCGCATCACGGCTGGTCAGGCGGTTGATCCGAGGGACGATGACGACGTACCGATACACCCTGGCCGAGCTGCGCGGGCAGTTCCGGCAACTGGTCCTCACCGGGGCGGCGATCGCACTGGGGGTGGCCTTCCTGATCGTCTCGGTCAGCGGCAGCGGGGCCTTGGTCGACTCGTTCAGCCAGACCGCCGCCGCCGAGGTCGGGCCGGCCGACGTCCAGGTGACCGGGCCGCAGGCGCAGGGCCTGCTGGAGCCCGGGACGGCCGACCGGGCGCGTCAGGTGCCCGGGGTGGCCGCGGTGTCGGCGCGGCTGGTCGGCCGGGGCGGGGTGCTGACCTCCTCCGGGCGGCCGCTGGACGAGCCGACCGTGGTCAGCTCCATCGCGGCCGACCCGGCGATGCGCTGGCAACTGCTCAAGGACGGCCGGTGGCCGGCCGGCCCCGGCGAGGTGCTGCTCGACGCCGACACCGCCCGGCGGGTCGACGCCCGGCCCGACTCGGACGTCCGGCTGACCCGGGCCGACGGCACCACCGGCACCGTCCGCCTGGCCGGCACCCTGGACGGCCGTGGTGCGCCCAGCCTCGCTGGGCGGCCGGTCGTCGCGGTGCCGGACGACGCCATGGCGCAGTACGCGACCGGGGTCGGCGCCGCCCGGCTCGACCTGCGCCTCGCCCCCGGCGCCTCGCGCTCGCAGACCGCCGAGGCGCTGCGGCAGGCCCTCGGCGGCGGGGCCGAGGCCCGCACCCACGACGCCTCCGTCGCCGAGGCGACCAGGCAGAGCAGGACGCTCTACGGGGTGGTGCTGATCGCGGCGCTGTCGTTCGTGCTGATCGCCCTCGCGGTGGCCCGCATGGTCGTCAGCAATACCTTCTCCGTCGTCCTCGCCCAGCGGACGAGGCAGCTCGCCCTGCTGCGCTGTGTGGGCGCCGACCGGGCCCAGGTCCGGCGGCTGATCCGCCGCCAGGGGCTGCTGCTCGGCGCGGGCGCGTCGGCCACCGGGGTGTTGCTCGGCACGGCACTCTGCGCCGCCGGCACCGTGCTGGCCGGTACCGCCGACCTCGGGCCGGTCCGCCTCTCGCTCACGCCGTCCCCACTCACCTGCGCGTCGGCCGGGCTGTTCGGCGTCCTGCTCACGGTGCTCGCCGTGCGCGGACCGGCCAAGGCCGCCTCGGCGGTGCCGCCGGTCGCGGCGCTCGGGGGCGCCGCCGGCACCACCGGTGGCGCCGGGCTGCGCGCGGCGGCGCTGTCCGTGCTGCTCCTGGCGGCGGGCATCGCGCTGCTGGTGGCCGGGGTGGTGGCAGGGCCGCCGCTGTCCTTGCTGGCCGTCACCCTGGGCGCGATCAGCAGCTTCTTCGGAGTCCTGCGGCTCTGCCACCGCCTGCTGCCGGCGGTCGTCGCGGGGCTGGGCGTACCGGTGCGGCGGCTCTGCGGGACGGCGGGCAGGCTCGCCACCCAGCAGCTGCGGCTCAACCCGGCCCGCACCGGCGCCACCGGGTCGGCGCTGCTGCTCGGAGTGACGGTGATGGTGAGCGCCGTCACCGCGCTGGAGATCACCTCCAACTCCCTGGCCCCGGCGGTCTCCGCCCGCCAGCCCGGCGTCTTCTCGGTGACCGCCTCCGGCGGCGCCCCGCTGCCGGCCGGGGCGCTCACCGCGCTCGGACGGGAGCAGACGCTCGGCGTCACGCCCGTCCGCTCGGCCACGCTGGAGATCGACGGCCGCAGCACCCTGGTGGCGGCGGCCGACCCGGCGCTGCTCGGCCCGGCCACCGACGGGGCCGACCGGGCCCGGGCGCTGGCCGGCGGCACCGCGCTCAGCGGCTTCGGCGACGACGGCCCGGACGGCCTCGGCGCGCACGGTGAGCACATGGTCGCCGGCAGAGCGGGAGCGCCCGCCGCCACCCTGCGGATCGAGCCCGGCCGCAGCGCGCTGCCGTTCACGCTCCAGAGCGGGGCCGTCCTCTTCGTCACCCCGGCCACCCTGGACCGGCTAGCCCCGGCGGCGGCCGTCACCACGGTCTGGATCGGCCCCGCCGGCGGGGCGGACCGGCTCGCCGCCCGCCAGGCGATGGACCGGGCCCTGCACGGGCAGCCGCAGCTCACCGTCACCGACACGGCCGCGCAGGCCGAGAGCCTGCGCTCGCTGCTGGACCGGATGATGCTGATCAGCATGGCCCTGCTCGGCTTCTCGGTGGTGATCGCCGGGCTCGGTGTCGCGGCCACCCTGATGCTGAGCGTCAGCGAGCGCTCCCGGGAGATCGGCATGCTGCGGGCGATCGGGATGTCCCGGCAGCAGCTGCGCCGGATGCTCACCCTGGAGGCGGTCCTGCTGGCGCTGGCCGGCGCCCTGGTCGGCACCGGCCTGGGCCTGGCCTATGGCTGGGCGGCCGCCCGGTCCGTCACCTCGGCCCTGGGCACGGTCGGCGGCCCGCCCGTCCTCCTGGTGCTCGGGGCCCTGGTGCTCACCGTGCTGACCGGCCTCGCCGCGGCCGTCCTCCCGGCGCGCCGGGTGGGGCGGATGACGGTCGTGGACGCGCTGCGCACGGCGTGACGGCGCGGGGCCGGGGCTGCTCCACGGGCCCCGGGCGGCGGACAAGGGCGACAGACCGTGGCGGCGGAAAACGGCGACAGACCGTGGCGGCGAACCGCGCGGCCGGGCGCCCCGCCCTAGCCGACCGCGCCGTCCGGGCGGTCGGTGGCGTCCTCGAAGGCGGGGTCGTAGGGGGCGGGCCGGGCCGGGGAGACCAGGACGCGCTGGACCCTCGGCCTGGTCCGCCAGTTGACCCGCCGGACGTCCCGGGCCAGGGCGCCGGGCCGCCAGAGCTCGACGACGACGGTGACCGCCCCCAGCACGAACCCGGCGGCCAGCCACCCGCCCAGGACGTCGCTCGGCCAGTGCACCCCGAGGGCGATCCTGGTCCAGCCGATCGTCAGGACCGTCACCCCGGCGACGGCGCAGGCGGCGATCCGCCCGCCGCGCCGGGCCTGCGACCACAGCAGCCCGGCCAGCACGGCGCAGGCGATGGTGGAGGCCATCGCGTGCCCGGAGGGGAACGCCGGGCCGCCGGCGTGCGAGACCGGGTCGGTGAAGGACGGCCGCTGGCGGTCGAAGGCGAGCTTCAACGCCCACTGCGCGCCCCAGCCGACCAGGGTCTGCGCCACCACCCAGCCGGCCAGCACCCGTGCGCCGATTAGCCAGAGCCAGAGCGCGGTGAGGCCGAGCAGCGTCCGCATGGTGATCGTGCCGCCGATGTCGGAGAGCGTCTGCACCGAGGCGGTCCAGGCTGTGTGCTCCCGGGCGTAGCGGTGCATGCTCTCGATCCACGCATGGTCGAACCGGGCGAGCGGGTGCCACCCGGTCTGCACGACTGCCGCCAGGATGCCGAACAGCACGGCACAACCGGTCGCGAGCGCCACGTGCCGGCGAAGGTGCCGGCTACGCGGGGTGATGGGCGACGAGCTGTTGGTCAGGTGCATGGCTGACACCTTCCCAGTGCGGTGTGCCCAGCGGGCGCTCGATCGATAGCGATTTGGCATCTTTTGTGCGGAGAACCTGCGTGCGCCGGGGCGTGGGCGCGGGCGGATCCCGGTGGCGCGGGAACGCGGGGGGCGATCCGGGGGTTCACGATGGAAAGGGGTGAAGCGGTGAAGGGGTTGCGAAGGGCTATGCGCCGCGCCGCTCCGAACCGGTCGCCCGGCTGGCACCCGACGCACCGGAGTGGTCACCCTCCGTCCACGACCGGGGTGAAAACCGGCAGGATACTGCATCGCTGGAAGAATCTGAGCGACTTGGGAATGTTGTCCGGAATCTGTTCGTTGGATCGTTACGTGTGAGCCCCGTGGGGCCCGCACTTCTTGCCCTCTCAGGGCAGGCAGGCAGACCTCGGCAACACCAGCAAAGGGAGCAAGCATGGCCACCCGTGCCGTCGTTCGCGACAGGGCCGACCGGACTCGCGCGGCCCGCCCGACCAACCTTGAGGCCGACCGTGACCTGGTCGGTATGTACCTCGACGAGATCGCCAGGACGCCCCTGCTCGATGCCGCCGAGGAGGTCGAGCTCTCGCTGCGGATCGAGGCCGGCGTGTACGCCCAGCACCTGCTGGACGGAGGAGAGCTGCCCAAGGGCGTCAAGCGCGAGGAGCTCGAAGCGATAGCCGAGGATGCCGAACGCGCCAAGGACGTCTTCATCCGCTCCAACCTCCGTCTCGTGGTCGCCGTCGCCCGTCGCTACCCGCGCAGCGGCCTGCCGCTCCTGGACCTCATCCAGGAGGGCAACGCGGGCCTGGTGCGGGCGGTGGAGAAGTTCGACTACGCGAAGGGCTTCAAGTTCTCCACCTACGCGACCTGGTGGATCCGGCAGGCGATCACCCGGTCGATCGCCGATCAGTCGCGGACGATCCGGCTGCCCGTCCACCTGGTCGAGGAGCTGGGCCGGATCCGGCGGGTGCAGCGCGAGAAGTCCAAGGAGCTGGGCCGCGAGGCAGAGCCTGCCGAGATCGCGGCCGAGCTGGACACCACCGAGGCGCGCATCAAGGACGTGCTCGACTGGGCGCGCGACCCGGTGAGCCTCAACATGTCCGTCGACGACGAGGGCGAGACCCAGTTCGGTGACCTCGTCGAGGACACCGGGGCGACGTCCCCGGAGGACGCCGTGATGGTCATGCTCCGCCGCGAGGAGCTGGACGACCTGATCGGGCGGCTGGACGACCGTACGGCGTCGATCATCCGGTCCCGCTACGGGATGGAGGACGGCCGCGAGCGGACGCTGACGGAGGTCGGCAAGCAGCACGGGCTGACTCGTGAGCGGATCCGCCAGATCGAGAAGCACGCGCTGGCCGAGCTGAAGAAGATCGCCGACCATGCGGGCTTCGAGGCCGCCTGACGCCCTCCCGGCTGCCCAGGCCGCCTCGGCCGCTGCCCCGGGCCCTGGTGCGGAACGCTCCGCACCCAGGGCCCGCGTGCGTGCCCGGACGGCGGCCGGGGCCGGTGCAGGGCCGATGCAGGGCCGGGGCCGGCGCCGGGAGCTTCTAGGCTGGAGGAGTGGACAACGTGCAAGACGGAGGCCGACCGGTGACCGAGCAGAAGCCCGTGCAGGACGCCGCGGCGACCGAGGACCAGGCAGCGACCGCGGACCAGGCAGCGGCCACGGACCGGGCGACGACCGGGGACCCCGCGACGACCGAGGTCGCTGCCGCCCCCGCCACCGAGGCGGCGCCGAAGGCCCGGCTGGTCTTCCGCGACCCGCTGGACCAGCAGTCCCGGGACGACACCGACACCGGCTGGGGCGACCGTCAGGCCGCGGGGGAGAGCAGTGGGCGGGGGCTGGACTGGTACCTGAGCCAGCGCCCGCCGCACCACGGCGACTGACCGGGCGCCCCGGGCGCTGAGCGGCGCCGTGCCACAGCGCAGCTCGGCGCCGTACAGCTCAGCTCAGCGCAGTGCAGCTGGGCTCAGCGCTGCGGCGTGACCAGCGCATCGCGGATCTGGGTGAGCAGGACGACCTCCTTGGCCTCCGCCTCCGCCTGGACTTCGGCAAGGGTCTTGCGCTTGGCGGTGTACTTGATCATGGGCAGGATCAGGCAGAAGTAGACGACGGCCGCGGTGATCAGGAACTGGAGGATCGCGCTCAGCACGGAGCCCCAGAGGATCAGGATGCCGGACGCGGCCTCGCCGGTCGCGCTCAGCTCACAGGGGCCCTTGAGGCAGGACGTGTAGGAGTTCAGGTCCTTCGGGCCGAACGCGCCGACATCGGGTTGATCACGCCCTTGACGAAGGCGTTGACGATGTTGGTGAAAGCCGCGCCGATGACCACGGCGACGGCGAGATCGACGACATTTCCACGCAGCAGGAATTCTTTGAAGCCTTTCATGCCGCGCGAACGACGAAGTCGTTGTCCGGTTACGGGTGATCTTCGCCGCCCTCCGATTGACAACCCGTTTGGTGGACAGGCGTGGCTCCGGGCGGTGACAGGCCCGCCCACGCGGGCCCGGACGCCAGTGCCGCGGCCACGGCGAGCAGGAGCAGGACCGGCAGCCCGGGCCGGTGCCGCAAGGCCTGCCGGAGCCGGTGGAGCCGGCCGGATCCGCGCCGGATCGGCGGGAAGGACGGCACCTCCCGCCGCGGCGGGACAGCGGGCGCGGGGAGCGGGAACGAAAGGGGGAGGCTCGTGGTCGTCATGGGCACCGCCGGTGGTCGCAGGGCGCCGGCCCGGGGTGGGCCGACCTCTCGTGACGCACACTCTGGGACGCTCGCAGGCCCGGCGGAAGGCCTTTCCCGGAACCTGTGGACAACCCGGGCCTGTGGATAACTTTCATCGCCCGTGCGAGTTAATTCAATGAGCCCGGGAATGCAATATGACCCCGGGGTGCGTTAAGGCCCCGGTGTGCAATGTGACTCCAGGGCGCACTATGACCTCGGGGCGCAATGTGGCCCCGGGAACGCCGGGGGAAGGCAAAGGGCCCGCCGACCCCGCCGAAGCGGGGACGACGGGCCCTTCGAAAGCCTGGGATCAGCCGGCCGGCTTCGCCGCAGCCGCCGGAGCGGGGCTCGCCGCGGGGGCGGAGCCGCCCGAGGACGAGGCCGGGGCGGCCGACGAGGACGAGGTCGACGAGGACGAACCCGCGCCCACCGTGCTGCTGGAGGACGAGCGGCTGTCGGTCCGGTAGAAGCCGGAACCCTTGAAGACCACACCCACGGCCGAGAAGACCTTGCGGAGCCGTCCCTGGCAGTCGGGGCACGTGGTCAGCGCCTCGTCGGTGAACTTCTGCACCGCCTCCAGGCCGTTGCCGCACTCGGTGCACTGGTACTGGTACGTGGGCACTTGTCTTCCTCCTGGCACTCTCGCCTGATGAGTGCTAACGATGGTCAATGATGCGGCATTCCGCTGCATCAGTCCAGCGACTCGAATGTGAGATGAGCCGGGGGCCGCCGTGTGGCGACCCCCGCGTGAGTGCTGTACGCGCCCCGCTCAGCCCTTGGCCGCACCCACCAGCTGCCGCGTCACAGGCCGCTCGCCGCCGCCCGCGACCACCGTGCTCGCGGCGCCCGGCGCGACCAGCAGGTGCCGCAGCGCGACCAGGGCGACCAGGCCCAGCCCGGCGCCGGCCACCGGCACCAGGAACCCGGCCGACGGTCCGTGGCTGTCGATCAGCCGTCCGGCCACCGTGGAGCCGGTCGCCAGGCCGAGGCCGATGGCGCCGGTCAGCCAGGTGAAGGCCTCGGTCTTCGCGCCGTCCGCGACCAGCGTCTCGACGAGGGTGTACCCGGTGATCAGGGTGGGCGCGATGGCCAGGCCGCAGACCAGTCCGGCGACGGACAGCGCGACCAGGTTGGGCATCGCCCAGAGCGTGGAGCAGCCCAGCACCAGCAGTGCGTAGCTGCCCAGCAGCCGCTGCTGGGCGGCCCGGCGCCAGGCGATCATGCCGTAGAGCACACCGGCCAGCATCGAGCCGCCGGCGAAGATCCCGTACACCGTGCCGTTGGCGCCGGGCTGGCCGACGGACTCGGTGAAGGCGGTCACCGAGACCTGCATCCCGCCGAAGACGGTGCCGACGCCCAGGAACGCGCCGGCCAGCAGCCGGACGCCGGGCGAGGAGAGGGCCGAGACGCGGCGGGCGCCCGGCTGATGCGGGTGCCGGGCCGGGGCGGTGCGGCGCTGCGCTGCGAAAGCGAGCCCGCCGGCGACGGTCAGCGCGGCCTCGGCGATCAGCCCGGCCGAGGGGTTGACCGAGGTGGCGATGGCGCTGGCCAGCACGGGGCCGATCACGAAGGTGAACTCGTCCGTCACCGACTCGAAGGCGAACGCGGTGTTCAGCTTGGCCGCAGGTGCACCGTCGGCGGAGAGCTTGGCGACCCAGCGGGAGCGCACCATCGCGCCGATCTGCGGCACGCTGGCGCCGGCCGGCGCGGCGGCCAGCAGCAGGGCCCAGACGGGGGCGTGGCCGAGCGCCAGCGCGATCAGCGCGCCGACCGAGACGGCGTGCACGATCACGCTCGGCACCAGGACGGCGGCCTGGCCGTACCGGTCGGCCAGCCGGCCGGTCTGCGGGCCGACGAGGGCCTGGGCGACGGCCGAGACGGCCGCGACGGTGCCGGCCGTGCCGTACGAGCCGTGGGTGTCGAAGACGAGCAGCAGGATGCCCAGGCTGAGCATGGCGTACGGGAGGCGCGCGGCGAACGCGGGCGCCAGGAACGTCCAGGCGCCCGGGGTGCGCAGCAGTGCGCCGTACCCGACGCGGGCGGGGGCCTCGGTGGCGGACGCGGTGTCCGGCGAGGTACCCGAGGGGGCGTCCGTGGGGACGCCGCTGTTGTCGACCGTTCGGCGGGCCGTCACGGTCGGTCCTTCCTGCTGCCTGGTAGCGCGGAAGGGGCATGGGGTGGCCCCGACGGCGCCGAGAGTCGTCCTCTCGCGCGTCGACCGGGGTAGTTACCGGGCCGGACCGGCGTGGTTGCCGGGGGTCTGGCCGCGGCCGCCGAGCGGTCGCGCCAACTCTGCGTCAGGCAGATGCTGGGTGTGTATCAACCATCATACTTATACGCGCGTAGATGTCGCGCTTGCCTCCACAGTACAGGGCGAGTCCAAAATCGTCCTGCCAATTGAAGGTGAACGTTGGACAAACCCCTCAGGACCTCTGCCCGCAGTGCCACCAGGCCCCCGCGACGCCCGGGCCCCCGCCCGCGACGCCCGGGCCCCCGCCCGCGACGCCCGGGCCCCACTCGTGGCGCTCAGGCCCCCCGGCCGTACAGCCACCCGGCGAGCTTGCCGCCCTTGTCCACGGCCCGCAGTCGCCGCTCCGCCGCCTCGCTCACCTCGTCCGTGGTGACCACCAGCAGCTCGTCGCTGCCGCGCAGCACGGTCGCCTTGTCCGGCACGAAGCTGCTCCCCTCGCGGACGACCAGGGTGACCGCCGCGCCGGCCGGCAGTCGCAGCTCGCCGATCTCCACGCCCGACATCTTCGAGTTCGGCGACAGCGCCACCGACAGCAGGTGCCCGTGCAGCTTCTCCAGCGGGGCGGACTCGATGCCGAGGTCCTGGCCCATCGAGCCCTCGCCGATCCGCAGCCACTTGGCGACCAGGGGCAGGGTCGGGCCCTGGAGCAGGGTGAAGACCACGACCAGGATGAAGACGATGTTGAAGACGTCCTGGGCCATCGGCGCGTCGGCCACCATCGGGATGGTGGCCAGCACGATGGGCACCGCCCCGCGCAGGCCGGCCCAGCTCAGCAGCGCCTGTTCGCGTGCGGGCAGCTTGAAGGGCGTCAGGGTCAGCACCACCGAGAGCGGCCGTGCCACGAAGACCAGGACGGCGCCGATCACCAGCGCGGGCACCACGGCCGAGCCCATCGTCTCGGGGGTACAGAGCAGGCCGAGCAGCACGAACATGCCGATCTGCCCGATCCAGGCCAGGCCGTCGGCGAAGCCGCGGACGGCCGGACCGTGCGGCAGCTTGGCGTTTCCGAGGATGACGGCGCTGATGTAGACGGCGAGGAAGCCGGAGCCGTGCAGCAGCGCACCGCCCGCGTAGGCGAGCACGGTGAGCGCCATGACGGCGATCGGGTAGAGGCCGGAGGACGGCAGGGCGACGTGCTTGATCCCGAACGCCCCGATCTTGCCGACCGCGAAGCCGACGGCCGCGCCGATGGCCAGCTCGGCGACGATCGTGCCGGCCAGCACGTACCAGGAGTCCAGTTCGCCGGTGGTGGCGAAGGCCACGACCAGGATGACCACGGGCGCGTCGTTGAAGCCGGACTCGGCCTCCAGCAGGCCGGTCAGCCGGTGGGGCAGCGGCACCATCCGCAGGACGGAGAAGACGGCCGCGGCGTCGGTCGAGGAGACGATCGCGCCGAGCAGCATGGAGGTCCGCCAGTCGAGGCCGACCAGCCAGTGCGCGCCGGCGGCGGTCACGAAGACGCTGACCCCGACGCCGACGGTGGCGAGCACGGTGGCGGCCGGCATCACCGGTCTGACCTCACGCCAGCTGGTCTTGAGACCGCCCTCGGCGAGGATCACCACCAGGGCGGCGTAGCCGAGCACCTGGGTCAGCGCGGCGTTGTTGAAGGAGACGCCGAGGCCGTTCTGGCCGAGCGCGACGCCGATGCCGAGGTAGATCAGCAGGCTGGGCAGTCCCGACCGGGTCGAGATGCGCACGGCGACCACCGCGACCAGCAGGATCACGGAGAACTCGAGGAGCAGCTGGTTCAGGTGGTCGACATTCACGCAGGGGCACCTCGGGCAGGCTGGGGGCGGGCGGGGTGTCTGACGGCGGTGAGGCCGAAGGAGTCGACCGGAAGGGAGGCCGGGGCCGGGAAGGCCGATTGCTCCCCTTGCGGATCGTTACTCAGTCTAACATTTTGCCATATCTTTAGCTTCTTCCGTCACATCGGCCTCCGCCTCCGCTCCCCGGAAGTCTCTCCGGCGCTCCTCTGACCTCCGCAGATCCCACGGTGAGCGTCCCCCGTGCACGCCCGCCAGCCGAGTCGGCCTAATGTGGTGCCCTGTCATGGCCGAGTGCCCTGGACACGCCCACCTGCTCCCCAGTCGAGGACCGCAAGGACCCAGATGCCCCGCTCGAAGAAGTTCCGGCGCGCCCGTCTGATCGTGATCGTGCTGGTCATGCTGCTGGTGGCAGGCGCCGGCTACGGCGGCTACCAGGGAGTGGCCGCGGTCCGCGCGTCCTTCCCGGAGGTCGACGGCAGCGTCAAGGTGGCGGGCCTGAGCGCGCCGGTCGACGTCAAGCGGGACGCCAACGGCATCCCCCAGCTCTACGCCGACACCAACGAGGATCTCTTCCGCGCCCAGGGCTACGTCCAGGCCCAGGACCGCTTCTGGGAGATGGACGTCCGACGGCACATCACCGCGGGCCGGCTCTCCGAGATGTTCGGAGACGGCCAGGTCGAGACCGACTCCTTCATCCGGACCATGGGCTGGCGCCAGGTCGCGCAGAAGGAGTTCGACGAGAAGCTCACGCCCGAGACCAAGAAGTCCCTCCAGGCCTACGCGGACGGCGTCAACGCCTGGCTCGGCGAACACCCGGGCGGCCAGAGCGCCTCGCTGGAGTACACGCTGCTCGGCGTCGTCAACGGCGGCTACAAGCCCGAGCAGTGGACGCCCGTCGACTCGGTGTCCTGGCTGAAGGCGATGGCCTGGAACCTCTCCGGCAACCTCCAGGAGGAGATCGACCGCTCGCTGCTCGCCCAGGACTTCAGCCCGGAGAAGATCGCCGAGCTGTACCCGGAGTACCCGTACGCGAGCAACGGCACGATCGTGAAGACCGGCACCGTCGGCGGCGACACCTACCGCCCCGCCGACGGCTCCGGCCAGGCCAACGCCGGTGCCGCCGGTACCGCCGCCCAGGGCGCGGCCGCCACCAAGGCGACGCTCAAGGACATCACCGACCGGATCGACGCGATGCCGCAGCTGCTCGGCCGTCAGGGCCAGGGCATCGGCTCCAACTCCTGGGTGGTCGCCGGCTCGCACACCACCACCGGCAAGCCGCTGCTGGCCAACGACCCGCACCTCGGCCCCGGGCTGCCCTCGGTCTGGTACCAGATGGGCCTGCACTGCCGCACCACCTCGGCCGCCTGCCAGTACGACGTCTCGGGCTTCACCTTCGCCGGCATGCCGGGCGTGGTGATCGGCCACAACAAGGACATCGCCTGGGGCTTCACCAACCTCGGCGCCGACGTCACCGACCTCTACCTGGAGAAGGTCACCGGCCCGGAGACGTACCTCGTGGACAACAAGGAGGTGAAGTTCACGCTGCGCAAGGAGACCATCAAGGTCGCCGGCGGCGAGGACCGCACCATCACCGTCCGCACCACCCAGACCGGCGCCCCGCTGATCTCGGACCAGAGCACCGAGCAGCAGAACGTCGGCAAGTACGCCCCGAACGGGACCGCGGCCCCCGACCGCGGCACCGGCGGCTACGGCGTCGCCCTGCAGTGGACGGCGCTCAACCCCGGCAAGACCATGGACGCCGTCTTCGCGCTGGACCGCGCCAAGAACTGGGAGGAGTTCCGGGGCGCCGCCAAGGACTTCGCCGTCCCCGCGCAGAACCTGATCTACGCCGACGCCTCGAACATCGGCTACCAGGCCCCGGGCGACATCCCCGTGCGCGGCAAGGGCGACGGCAGCTACCCGGCCCCCGGCTGGGACTCCGCCTACCAGTGGAAGAGCTCCATCCCGTTCACCGCCCTGCCCTACAGCTACAACCCCTCCGCCGGCTACATCGTCACCGCCAACCAGGCCGTGGTCGACCCGTCGTACAAGTACCTGCTGACCAAGGACTGGGAGTACGGCACCCGGGCCAAGGAGATCACCGACCAGATCGAGCTCAAGCTCAAGAACAACGGCAGGATCTCGCCGGACGACATGCAGGAGATGCAGCTCGACAACACCAGCATCCTCGCGAAGAAGCTGGTCCCGCTGCTGCTCAAGGTGCCGATCGACGACCCGTACGTGCGTGAGGCGCAGGACCTGCTGAAGGACTGGAACTTCCACCAGGACGCCGACTCGGCCGCCGCCGCCTACTACAACGGTGTCTGGCGCCAGCTGCTCAGCCTCTCCTTCGGCCAGAAGTTCCCGGCCGACCTGCGGGCGGACGACAACTGCCTGCTGGTCCGCCGGCAGACCGACCCGACCAAGCCGGACAGCAGCTCCCAGATCGTCACCGAGTGCGGCACCCGCGACCCGGGCAAGGCCCAGCCGGACGGCGGCGACCGCTGGACCGAGGTGGTGCGCCAGCAGCTGGACAAGCCCGACAGCAGCTGGTGGACGTACATCGACTCGCAGCACAAGGAGCAGAAGGGCCTCGACAACCTGCTCGCCGAGGCCATGAAGAATGCCCGCCAGGACCTCACCTCGCTGCTCAGCAAGGACATCTCGACCTGGAGCTGGGGCCGTCTGCACAAGCTGACCCTGCGCGAGCAGACCTTGGGCTCCGACGACTCCTCGATCGCCTCCGGCGTCGTCCACAAGCTGCTCAACCGCGGCCCGTACCGCCTCTCCGGCGGCTCGGCGGCGGTCGACGCGGCCGGCTGGAACGCGGCGGCCGGCTACCAGGTGGACTGGATCCCGTCGATGCGGATGGTGGTCGACCTCAGTGACCTCGACGCCTCGCGCTGGATCAACGTCGGCGGCGCCTCCGGGCACGCCTTCCACCCCAACTACAACGACCAGACCGACCTCTGGCTCGGCGGCAAACTGCTGACCTGGGCCTACTCGCCGGACGCGGTCGAGAAGTCGGCCAAGCACAAGCTGGTGCTGACCACCGGCTGACCACCGGCTGACCGACCGCACGGCCGCGGGGGGGGGGGGGGGCGGGGGGGGGGGGGGGGGGGGGGGGGGGGGGGGGGGGGGGGGGGGGGGGGACAGAACCACCGTCCCGCCCAGGACAGCAGACGGAACCACCGGCCCGCCCCCGCCCCCGGACAACCTGGAACAGCCAGGGGCGTACCACCGCACCCCCCCCACCCCACAGCTCCCCTCCCGGCTGGCCGACCCCCACCAACCACGCCACCGGAGCACCGGCCGGCCGGCCGGCTCCCCGCCGGCCAGGGCCGGGTCGTTGTCCTTGACCTTGGTGCGGAACAGCTCGCGGTAGGCGGCGAACTTCGCCGCCACCCGAGGAGGGGCCCTGGTCGCGACCCGGGCCGGGGCCATGATGGAGCGGCCGACCTCCACCATCAGCACCGGCACCCCCACCTCCGGAGCCCGCCACACCCCGTCCGGGCGCACCTTGTGCTTGCCGTGGACCTGTGTCCTGCCGCCCAAGCAGATCACGAACGCCAGCCACCCATGTCGCATATCTATACGAACCATGGCAAACTGGGCGTAAGTGATAGTGCTCTACAGAGGAAAATCACCCATGACTCATGGAGCCCACCCCCACGCTCCCACCATCCGCGCGAACATCGACCGGGCCCGCGGCTGCGAAGAATGCCGCAGCTGGGGCACCGTGATCACACCCGAGGGCCGCCACGAGCTGTGCCCCCGGTGTCAGCAGCCTGATTGAGCACGCGACCTCCGATCCCTGGCCGGCGACCTCCAGGCCGCCTTCGACGAATCCGGCCGGTAGCCGACCCCACCCCCGCACACCCCCGGCCCAGGAACCCCTGTACAGGCGCCCTGAGCCGGAAGCAGATCACACTGGGCGCTTCCAGGCGGGGTAGAGCTTCTCATGGAGCAGCCGCAGCTCCCACCACGGACCCTCGAGCCTGTTCCGCCGCTTCTACGTCCACTCCTTCGCGGTCGGCAGCGACAGCCGCAGCGGGCCGAGATCCTTCTTCTCACGGGCGGCGGCGCAGTCCGGGCACTCTGTGCGGTCTCCAGTGCCGCCTCGCTGCGGCAACTCCCACTCCGAACCCACCGCCCCGCCCAACGGGCCCTTACAGGCCCGGCAAGGCGGATCTCCCCCGCCCGGGACCTGCCGACAGATACCGTCGTACGTCATGGATCACAGCGGAAGGCGGCTCCCCGGGCGGCGTGCGCAGTACCGGCGTAACAGGCAGCCCCGACACGGTGCCGATCGTGGTGCGCGGGCCGAGCGGCGCCGGCAAGTCCAGCACCGCCGCACGGCTTCGCGCCGCGTACGGCCGGGGCATCGCCGTCGTCGGCCAGGACGTTCCGCGGCGCGACGCGCCACGGGAACCGGACGTGGCCGGCGCAGCGAACATCAGCCTGATCGACCTGGCGGCACGGCACGCCCTCGACCTTCTCACAAGGTCGCAGTGCCCTGGTGCAGCGCACGCTGTCTCACGAGCCGTGTCCTAGTGCTGCTCTGCGGAAGTTCGTGGAGGGGTGTTGGGTTGATCAGGTGACCTTGAGTGGGGTGCCGTCGTAGGTCCACTTGTACGGCTTCGCGGTTTCGTTTCGGCCGATGACGTAGGTCTCCAGTTTGTCGATGAGGTCGTCGCGGCTGGAGAAGTCGCCGTGGCGAAGGACTCGGCGGGTCATCGCGGAGAAGTACAGCTCGATCTGGTTGAGCCAGGAGGCACGGGGCGGGGTCCAGTGCACGGTCCAGCGCGGGTGCTGGGCCAGCCACTTCTTCGTGTGCTTCGCGGTGTGGGAGGAGCCGTTGTCCAGGACGACGTGAATGTTCCGGCCCGGGGCGATGGCGGTATCGAGCCGGGCCAGGAAGGCAGTGAAGGTCACCGCGTCGTTGCGGGCGATGATCTCGGTGAGGACCTCGCCGGTGGTCACGTCCAACGCGGCGACCAGTGACGCGGTGCCGTGACGACGGTATTCGAACTCCTCGCGGACGGCTTCGCCGGGTCGGGTGGGTCGGCCCGGGTAGCGCCGCGAGCGGGCGGCGATCGCGGTCTCTCGTCGATGGACAGCACCACCGCGCCTTCGGGCGGGTAGCGGTACAGGTCGCACACGTCCGTGACACGGTCCCAGAAGTCGGGGGTGTCACGGCGGGTGAGCCAGCCGCCGACCCGGTGCGGCTTCAGGTCCAGGTCAGCCAGGATCCGGCCGACCTGGGAGGGGGAGATGTCGGCGAACACAGTGGCGGCGACCTCGGCGGCGATCGTGCGGTGCGACCTTGTCGCCTCCGGGTGCGGCGGTGTGCCGGTGGCCGCCGCTACGATCGCCACCCGAACCTCGGGGCCGTAGGTCCTGGGGCGGCCCGAGCGGGCGGCGTCCCCCAGCCCGCCCAGGCCTGAGCCGGCGAACCGGCCGCGCCATTTGCGGACTGTGCTCACCCCGACGGCCAGTTCCCGCGCGATGGCACCGTTGCTCAGACCCTCGGCTGCGGCCAGTACGATCCGTGCCCGTAGAACAGCTCTCACCTGTTCTTTCACGGAGACCGCCACTCGTATCAGGTGCCGACGCGCCACCTCGTCCAGCTCCACGACCACTGCCGTGTCCATCCCCGCAACCCCGTCCGTCAACCCCGACCAAAGAGATGATCATGGCGTGTCGCGGCGGATGCCTGCAGGATGGACTCCGTGCCGAAGAACCCGCCCGAGTCCATGCAGCACCACCTGAGCCACCGGCTGAACGCCCGCGCCAAGGAGCACTGGCCCCAGCTCGCTCGCGTGCAGGTCCGCTTCCGGTCCGGATTCGCCTACGTGGCAGGCGAGTTGCCCGGTGAGGAGGGGCCCCTGCCCCTGTGTCGGCTTCGCTTCACCGGCGTCCTGCACACCTGGGGCTTCGCGCTCCACCTCGCCAGCCGAGAGAAGTACGAGGACAACATCCTGCCCACCGGCCTTCCCTTCGGCTCGCCCGAAGACGCCCTGGACTGCGCCTGCGGCCTCTACCTCGACAGTCCCGCCCCGTGACGAACGGTCCCGAGCCCGCCGGCGTCGGGGTGATCCTGGTACCGGTGGGATTCGTCGTCCTTGTCGGGCCACCGGCCTCGGGCAAGACCAGCTTCGTGAGGGCACTGATCGGGCGGCGGTGCATCGATGCAGAAGCCGTGGTGTCCAGCGACGAGATCCGTGCGGAGCTCTTCGGCACCCCGCCCGCCGAATCCGACTTCGATGAGGTGGACGCGCGCGTCTTCGAGGAACGCGACCGCAGGATCGTCGCCAGGCTCGCTGCGGGGCGAAGCGCGGTCGCGGAATCGACGAACGTCACCTCGCAGGCCCGCGCACGGCTCCTCGCCATCGCCAGGCGCTTCAACGCTCCTGTGACCATGCTGCGATTCACTTCCGACATCACCGACCTCCTGCAACAGCACAGCGAGCGGGCGCGTCCGGACGTCACTGCCGCGGATGTCCGCGCCTACGCCGCGATCATGACGCGGGACGCCAGTACCGACCAACTGCGCTCAGAGGGCGCAGCAGCCGTCCACGACGTCCCCGGGCGCAGAGAAGGAGTCACACCCGCCGAAGCCGCCGAACGCTTCTCCTTCTGCTGACGCAACATCCAAGGCGCCCAGGCTCGCGTTTCAGGAGGAATTGTCAAATCCTGTGGACTGACCCGACAGCCCAATGGCCGGTCGATCAAGCAAGCGGCTTGCGGTAACGGACGTACTCGTTCTGCCGCCGGAACCCCACACTCTCGTAAAGGTCGTAGGACCGGTGCGGATTTGCCGTGCCCGTGAACAGCCGGGCGGTCGTTGCACCCTGCTCGCGAAGGCTCCGCAGCCCGTCCAGCAGCAGGACCCGGCCGATTCCGAGGCGTCGCTGGTCCGTCCGGACACTCAGCTCTTCCACCTCACCCACGGTGTGGTCGTGACGGCGGATGGAGCAGAGGGCGACGCCGACCATGTCCTGCCCGTTCCAGGCAGCCCTCCAGCATGCCGGGTCGGCGGTGTCGACGAAGTCCTGGAAAGGCCATCTCTGAGAGGACGTTAAGTCCGTTTCTGGTAGCGGCCGCGTTCGGGTTGCTCGAGGACTCCCTGGCGGACGAGTCGTCCCAGGCGGGAGCGGGT
>NZ_JBVJCO010000055.1:57233-62105 GCF_055588525.1 Kitasatospora sp. NPDC041988 | reverse complement strand
CGCGCCCTGAGGGTGAACGGGACAACAACCGTGTGAGGGAGGGGGGACAAGAACACCCCCCCCCCCCCCTCGGGAGTTCCGACCCGCCCAGAAAAAGGGAGGTCGGCCGGGCCGACTTCCTGTGCGCGGGGGTCAGGCGGGGTCGGTGGCCGCCAGATGGGCGAGGTGGCGTTCGGCGGCGCGGAGTTTGCGGCCGTCGGGGCCGGGGAGGTAGGCGCGCAGTTCGATGATCTCGGGGGCGATGCGGAGGGCCGCCGCGCGGTCCGGGATCGCCCGCCAGCAGGCTTCCGCGTTGGTGGCGGCCTGTTGGGTCTCCGGGTGCTCCGCGCCCTGGGACCGGAGGAGGGACAGCGCCACCTCACGGTAGATGTCGGCCGCCTCGATCGTCTTTCCGGCCAGGCGGCACACGTGGGCACGGACCTGGCGGACCTGGAGGACCGGTTCGGAGACGGCGCCGTGTTCGGCGATCGCCTCCAGCTCGAGGGCGAAGGCGAGGTCGGTGGCGGCGCCGTGGTCCCCGGCGTCGGCGCTGCGGACGATCCGGCCGATCACCTCGCGGTAGTCCGCGCGGGGCAGGGAGGCGTCGGGGCCGGCAGCCTCCGGCTCGGTCGGCGCAGCCTCGACGGGAGCAGGACCGGCGGGAGCAGGACCGGCGGGAGCAGGACCGGCGGGAGCAGGACCGGCGGGAGCAGGACCGGCGGCAGCAGCCGGAGCCGGAGCAGGACCAGCCGGGGCCGCCGGCACCGCGTCCTCAAGGATGACGGCCTCGGCGACCTCGTCCACCGGGGCGACCTCGTCCACCGAGGTGCCCTCGTCCACCGGGGTGCCCTTGTCGAGGGTGACGACGCCGTCCGAGGTGGGCCGCCAGGCGTAGGCCTTGAGCAGGTTCACGGGGTGGGGCGCGGGCGGAGGTGTGGGCGGGACGCCGGGCTTGAACAGGTTCACCGGGCCGTCGGACGGAGGCACGGGCACGGGCACGGCGGCGGGCGCGGACCCCGCGAACGCGGCCGCGGCGGGCTTGTCCAGCGTGACGGCGGGCCTCGGGACAACGGGGACGGCATCGCGCGGAACCGCGTCCCGCGGGACGGCATCGCGCGGAACGGCATCGCGCGGAACGTCGTCGTGCGGGGCCGGCGGGCGCGGCAGCACGGCGGCCGGGCGCTGGCCCTCGTAGGCGGCGGTGTCCACGGCCGGGCCGTCCGTGCGGCGGGCGGTGTTGCGGAAGAACGGGCGGTTCGGCGCGTGCGTGGCGAGGATGACGACGTCCGGGCGCAGCACCGAGTACACCTGCTGGCGGAGCTGTTCGGGGGCGAGGACGGCGTCGGCCCCCGGGCGGCCGCCGTGCAGGGCCTCGATCAGCGCGCGGGTGAAGGTGCCGATCTGCTCCGGGTCGGGGCTGACCACCGCCCAGAGCGGGAGGCCGTCGGCGAGCGGGGAGACGGTGCCCTGGAGGAACGGCAAGGCGTTCTGGTCGGCGCTGAGGTCCGCGATCACGAGGGTCTGCCACTCGGCGGGCCGGTGCCGCAGTTCGCCGGCGATGGACTGCCAGGCGAGGCCGTCCTGCCGGACGCTGCCGGGCTTGGAGTCGCGCAGGGTGAGGTGCAGTTGGCCGCCGCGCTTGTCGGCGAGCAGGTGGCCGCCGAGGTGGACGAGCAGCGGTCCGGGGTGGCGGGCGGCGGCGCGGAGGTGGGCGAGCACGGTGTGCGGGTCGCTGGCGCCGGGGAGGTGGACGGCGTCCACCGCGTCGGCCGCGAGCAGTACTTGCGGGGAGACGGCGGCGAGCATCGCGGAGAGCACGGGTGCCTGGGTCGGTCCGCCGCGGCCCCAGGTGCGGCGGCCGGAGGTGCCGTAGCCGCCTTCGACGACCAGGAGCCGTCCGCGTGGCGCGGCCCCGAGGCCGCCCAGGCCGCCCGGGCCGCCCGGGCCGCCCGGGCCGACCGCCGCGCCGGCGGGGACGCCGTGGGCGGGGGTGGTCCCCGGGAGCGGGACGGTGAACGGCAGCGGGGTCGCCGACGGCGGCGGGGCCACGACGGACATGCCGGCGACGGTCCATCCGGTCGGCGGCGTCATCGGCGCGGTCAACGGCTGCGCGGGCAGCGGAGCCTGGGCGGGTGCCGGCGCCTGGGCCGGAATCGGCGCCGAGGCCGGGAGAGGCGGCTCGTACAGGGCGGCCGGGCCGGGCGGGTGCTCCTCGTACGGGTTGCTCGGGTGGCCCGGCGGCACGGCGCCCCAGGGGCCCGCGTCGGCCGCGGGATCGGGACCGCCGGGGACAGCCGTCGTCTCCGCCATCTCTGGTCACCGCCCCGCCCCGCCGTCCAGCGGCGTCTGACTGCCTTGCCCCGTGGTGCCTGCCACCACATCCGTCAGCGCCACCCTACGAGATCCCGGCACGCCCGAGCCAGGCCGGGGCGGTGATCAAGGCCGGGCGGCGTCGCGCACTTTCCGTGCCGCTCGCCCTCCGGAGGCCCGCCGGTGCCTCCCGGGCCGGCCGCCGTCCGCGTCCGGTGCCGTGTCAGGCGGCGCCCGTACCGCCGACGGTGCCCGCCCGCGCCCGGCCGGCCGGGCGCGACGCCGAAGCCCTGCCGGCCTCGCCCGGGCCGCCGTGGCCGAGCCGCACATCCGGCCGGTGTCTGCCGAAGAGCTGCTCCCCTGCCTGCACGCCGGCGCCAGACCGTCGTCAACCGCCGCCGCACTGCGGGTCGTTGTGCGGGTCGGTGACGACGCCGGCACCGCTACGGCCCGCTCCGGGGGCCACGGCGCGGGTGGTCCGCCTCATCCGGGATCGCGGGGATCCAGATGCTTCTGCAGGAAGGAGATCTCCGCCTTGACGGCCTGTTCTCACCGGTGGCGCGACCGCGCAACGGAGGCTCGGCCGGGGCCCTGTTCCTGCGCATCCGGGTCCTGCGGGGCAAGCTCGACACGATCGTGGCCGCGCTCGCGGCGCGCGAGGACATCCCCTTCATCGACGTCACCACGTCGGGTGACGAGATCTTCGCGGTCGCCCGCACCGAGCCGGGCTCACGCGACCCGCTGGTCTTCCGCCAACTGCCCTCCACCCAGGCGGTGACGTCCCTGGAGAGCGCCACGATCCTGCACGTCTTCCGGCTCACCTCCGAGTGGCGCCACCAGGTGCTGACCGCGCCCGAACGCGCGGCGCTCGGCCCGGGCGAGCCCGTCCCCGGGGCGACCGACTCCGGTTCCCCGGGCCCGTACGGAGTCGACACCGACGCCCTGGAACAGTCCCTGATCGACGCCCTCACACCCGACGCGCGCCTGACGGCGGCGGCCCTGGCCGCGCGCACCGGCCACCCGGAGAGCACGGTGCGCCGGCGCCTCGCCCAACTGGCCGCCCAGGGCCGTCTGATCACCCAGGTCCTGGTCGATCCCCGCCGCCTCGGGCTGCCCATCGAGGCCAAACTCCTGCTGCACGTGGCCCCCGACCATCTGGCCGCCGCCGGGCAGGCGCTGGCCGACCACCCCTCGGTGCACGGCGCGTTCGCGACGTCGGGACCCTCGAACCTGCACGCGGCCGCGTACTTCCCGGATCTGACGACCCTCTACGGCTTCCTCTCCCGCGACCTGGTCGGCCTGGGCATCACCCACGTCGAGACGGCCATCGTCAGCCGCGCCGCCAAACGCACTCCCCAGCCGGTCCAACCCGTCCCGGCGAGGTGAGGGCGGAGCCGTTGCTCAAGGTCAGAGAGGGCTGAGAAGGCAGAACTCGTTGCCTTCCGGGTCAGCCAGAACCGTCCAGTGGATCGCCGACTGGTCGATACCGGGGTCGGTGGCGCCCAGGGCGCGCAGTCGAGCTTTCTCTGCTGCCGGGTCGTCACCCGGGTAGGGGCGGACGTCGAGGTGGACGCGGTTCCACCCGCTCTTGGTGTCGGGGGTGCGGATGAACTCCAGGTAGGGGCCGACGCCTTCGGCGGAGCGCATGGTCGCCTGGTCGTCGGTGACCTCGTGCAGCTTCCAGTCCATCGCCTCGCCCCAGAACCGGGCCATCGCTCGTGGGTCGGCGCAGTCGACCACCACCGCGGCGATCGGCCCGGTGCCCTGGTAGATCGGGCGGGGCTCCAGGACGCAGAACTCGTTGCCCTCCGGGTCGGCCATGACCGTCCAGGGGACGTCGCCCTGACCCACGTCGGCGAGCGTCGCGCCGAGGTCCTTCAGGCGTGCGACCAACTCCGCCTGATGGGCGGTCGAGGTGGTGGCCAGATCAATGTGCACCCGGTTCTTCACCGTCTTGGGTTCCGGGCGGGCGACGATGTCGATGCAGACGGCCACGGGGTCGGGGTAGGCGAAGCCCACGGGTTCGAGGTTGGTCACGCCGGGCCCCTCGCTGTCGAGACCCCAACCGAGTACCTCCGCCCAGAACCGGCCGAGCGCGGAGTCGTCCTGGGCCTTCATGTTGATCTGCACAAGTCGTGTTGCCATGCCGCAGATCCTAGGGTCCGCCTTCAAAGATGATCAAGTGATTGAGAGGTCATGTCCGTTGTGGTGCGTCGTCATGAGCTTTCGGATGCCGAGTGGGCTGTGTTGTCGCGGTTCCTTCCCGCTTCGGGGCGGCGGGCCGACCACGGTCGGACGACCGGGTGGTGCTGAACGGGATCGTGAGGAGGCTGCGGACCGGCACGTCCCGGCGGGACGTCCCGGAGCGCTACGGCTCGTGGCAGACCCTGTACACGCGTTTTCCGCAGCACCGACTGCACCCGCCTGGAACCCGTCCTGGAAGCGATCCGTGTCCCGAGGGTCGGGGGGGGGGGGGGGGGGGGGGGGGGGGGGGGGGGGGGGGGGGGGGGGGGGGGGGGGGGGGGGGGGGGGGGGGAGGAGGAGAGAACGCCCCGCCAACTACACCTCGACGTCCCTCGTCCT
>NZ_JBVJCO010000055.1:29198-57223 GCF_055588525.1 Kitasatospora sp. NPDC041988 | reverse complement strand
GGAGGCCCTGTGCGGTGTTTTGTAAGAACCAGGGCGGGCACCTGTTGGGCCTCCGGTGGGGGCTGTGTGTGTGGCTGGGGGTTGGGCGTCTGCCGCCCACCCCCCCCCCCCCACCACGTCATCGCCGACAAGGGCGAGTCCGTGTGAACGAAGGCGAAGCCCGACCACGCCGCCCGCACCTGACCGGCCGTTGCCCCGCGTCACGCCCCTGACAGGAGGTCGCGGAGCAGGGCGACCGTGTCGGCGTCGAGGTCACGGCCGGTGCGGCGGCTCAGGGCGTCGAGGCGGTTGACGGCGCGCAGGAGCTGGTCGCGGGCGCCGGCGGAGGCGTAGGCGTAGAAGAGGTCGCGGTGCAGGAGTTCGACGTCCGGGGCGACGGCGAGGCCGCGGAAGACGGCGGCCTCGGCACTGCGGTGGTCGCCGTACTGGAGGCGGCGGGCGGCGAGTTCGTGTGCGGTGTCGACGATCGCGGCGATCATGTCCTGCCGTTCGGCCTCGGCCCAGCCGTAGGCGGCGGGCGGGGCCTCGGCGAAGGGGGCGCCGCGGACCAGGGCGAGGGCGTGGGCGAGCGCCGCGTCGGCGGTGGCGCTGGTGCTGCGCATGCCGCGTCGGTAGAGGCTGCGGAACTCGTCCCAGTCGCAGGTGACGGTCGGGGCGAAGGTGTAGCCCTCGGGGGTGTCGGTGGGCAGGAAGGCCAGGCCCTCGGCCGAGCTGCCGAACCAGGCGGCCAGGTCGGCGAGTTTGGCGGGCAGCGGGCTCTTGGCGTCGGCGGCGGTGGGGTGCGGGTCGAGGTGGGCGGCGCCGGGGTGGAGGTCGTGGTCGAGGGCGTTGTGGTCGGCGCCGGGACGCAGGGCGAGGTAGGCGGCGAGTTCGGTGAGCCGGGGCAGGACGGCCGGTTCGGCGGTGCCGGCGGCGCCGGCCACGTCGACCGGGCCGAGCAGCCGGATCCGGGGGGCGGTCCGGACGGCGTGCGCCTCCGGGGAGCGGAGGATGGCGAGCAGGTCGTCGCTGTCGCTGCGGGCGGGGGTGGTACGGGCCACCGGCGCGGTGGCGGCGGGCCCGGAGGCCGGCTGGGTCTCCGGCTCGACGGACGGACCGGCGACCGGCTCGGCGACCGGCTCCGGGGACGGCTCCGGACGGGCGGGGAGGCGCGGGTCGACGCCGGTGGGCGCGGGTGCGGGGTCGTGGGTCGGCACGGGCTCCGGCGCGCGCTCGGGGGCGGGCGCAACGGGCTCGGGCACCGGCTGGACGGGCGGCACCGGCTGGACGGACTGGACCGGCACCACCACGTCGGCCCCGGCCGGGAGACGGAGGTTCTGCGTGGTCTCGTCCAGGTCCGCGTCCTCGTCGGCTCCCGTCCCGACCCCCGCTCCGGCTCCGGCTCCCGATCCCGTTCCGGCCTGCCGGCCGAGGCCGTTGGCGAGGAAGCGCGCCCCCGGACCACCTGCGGCACCCGCCGCGAACCCGGCGGGCGCGGCGGGGTCGGTGCCCGCGAACGGGCTGGCGCCCGTACCGATGACCCGGGCGAGCAGGCGCGGGCCGGCCGCGTCCGAGCCGCCGCCCCCCTCTCCCGCACCACCAACGGCACCGGCACCGACTCCGGCACCGGCACCGACCGCCACCAGGACCGGTACGGGGGCGGGGAGTTCGGCCGGTTCAAGGTCGATGCCGGGGCCGTCCAGGGTCCAGGACGGGGCGGGGTGCTGGGTGGTGTCGTCGGCGGCCCGGAGCAGCTCGGAGACCTGCTCGTACTGCGGGCCGGTCAGACGTTGCAGCTCCAGGGTGAGGTGCAGGCCGGGGATGGTGGCCTGGCCGGTGCTGGGCAGGGTCCAGCGGGCGACCGGGCCGGTGCCGCGCTCGGGCGCGCGGGTGACCACGGCGACGCAGGTGCGGGGGCGGGCGTCGAGCAGGCGGCCGAGTTCGGCGGGGATGTCGCCGTCGGGCTGGTGGGCGCAGAGCACGATCTCCGGGACCCAGGACTCGTCGGCCTCGCCGCGGCTGCGCGCGTCCCGGGGGCTGGCGGCCTCCGCGGCGACGAGGGTGGCGCGGGCCTTGGCGGTGCGCGGGCCGAGGGCGGCAAGCGCCGCCTCCAGGGTGGGGTGACGGTGGACCCGCTCGGCGGCCGGGCCGCTGATCGGCAGTTCCTCGGCGAGGTCGACCAGGTGCAGGTGGAGCCGGTCGGCGAGGGGGCTGTGGGCGAGTTCGACGGCCAGGGTGCGCAGCACGTCGCGCGCGTCGTCCGGGTGACCGGAGAGGTGGAGCAGCCGGACGGTCTCCAGGTCGGCGAGGACCACCGAACCGTCCGGCGCGGCGCCGAGGGTGACCAGGGCCGGGTAGGGCGCGGCGGACTTGCGGGCCTGGGAGGGCGAGAGCAGGTCGGTGGAGTCGGCTGGGCACCACCAGACGTTGGGGGCGTGAGCGGCGCGGAACGGCGCGATCGGGGCGGCCGGGCCGGAGAGGTGCAGTTCGACGGTGTGCCCGGGGGTGACCCGGGCGGCGACGATGGCGGGCAGGCGCTTGCCGCCGCGGACGGTGTTGCGCGCCATGGTGCGCAGGGCGCGGTCGAGCAGGTCGAGGCCGCGGTCGTCCTGGCGGGTCTTCAGCTCGGCCTCGAAGGCGGCGGCGGGCGCGGCCGGCAGGGCGATGCGGTGGCGCGGGCGGCGGGCGCGCAGCTGGGTGCCGCGCTTGTGGGCGACGGTGCCGATCATCATGGCGGCGAGCAGCACGCTGACGGTGGAGGTGGTGAGGGCGACGGTGTAGTCGTCGCTCGGGGCCGCCTCGGCGTGCGCGGCGGGGGCCGGGGCGTGGGTGGGCGGCGAGGTGGGCGCCTGGGTGGCGGGCGCCGGTGTGGCGGGAGCCGAGGCGGGCGGCGCGGACGGCGCGGGCGTGGCGGATGCCCCGGGCGCCGGAGCCGGAGCCGGTTCAGGAGCCGGAGCAGGCACAGGAGCGGGAGCGGGAGCGGGATCCGGAGCCGGCACAGGAGCCGGAGCAGGCGCGGCCGCCCCCGGAACCGTCAGCACCATCCCCGGTACCACCACGTCCGGGTCGGTCAGCCGCTCCCCGTCCGGCGCCTGGACGCCCTTGTTCGCCTCGAACAGCTTCGGCCAGGCCTCGGCGTCCCCCAACTCACGCTGGGCGATGGCCGACAGGCTGTCCCCGGCCGCCACCGTCACCGTGCCGTGCCCGGCCCCGGCGCCCCCGGCCGTCCCCGCCTGCGGCACGCCCGGCGTACCCTGCGCACCCGGCGCCGGCGCCTGGCCCTGGGCCTGGCCCGCAGCCGCGTCCGCCTTGGCGTCGCCCGGCATCAGCAGCTCCCACCCGGGCTGGATCGGCCGCTCGGCGTCGAATCGGATGCCCGAAGCATCCATTGACCGCCCGTCGTTGAGCTTGGCGATCTCCACCCACCGCTCCCCCGAGCCGAGTTGCCGCTCGGCGATGGACCAGAGACTGTCGGCGGGCCGGCTGTCCCGGACGGTGTACGTGGGGTGCTGGTCGGCGGCGGGCGCGAGCGCGGGCGCGGCCTGGGCGGCGGGCAGTGCGGCCCGCTGCGCGCCCATGGTCAACTGGGCCGGGGCGGAGGCGGACTGGGCCCGGTCCGGGGTGGCGGCGAAGGACGATCCGGCCACCGGCAACAGCGCGATCACCGAGCCGACCAGGCCGGCGGCCAGCCGCTGGCTCCAGCCGAAGGCCGGGATCCGCCGGGCGATCCGCCCGCGCAGCTGGGCCGGGATCTCCAGCAGGACGGAGACGGCGAAACAGAGCCAGCCCAGCCAGCCGACCACCACCAGCAGCCAGAGGAAGAGCCGCCCGTCGTCGGGGCCGGTCAGCGCCTGCCCGACGCCGTCCGGCGCGACCTCGCCCATCGCGGCGACGGCCTGGGTGCCGTACAGCAGCAGCGCGGGCACGCCGACGAGCAGGGCGAGCAGGGTGAGCAGCGCCGCGACGGCGGTGAGCAGGGCACCGCCCCGGCCGCCGCGGCGCGACGGCAGCGGCGCCGGCCGACGGCCGGACGCCGGGGCTGCGGCCCGGCGAGCGGGCCCGCGGCGGGCCGAATGTCCGGCGCGGGCTTGGTCCTTGGCACGTGGCGCGACCATCAGTCGGTCTCCGCTTTCTCGACTCCGTGGACGAGGGTGGCACTCCCCTTGCCCGTGACCTTCTGCTTGCCGAGCTCGCCCAGCAGGGCCGGCTTGTAGTCGGCCTCCACCGTGACGGTGACGGCCGTTCCGTCCGGCGAGAACGCCACGCCCGCCGCCTTGAGGTGGTACAGGGCGAGGTAGCTGTCGGCGGCGTCCTTGACGTACTGCTCCTTGACCCGGTACCCCTCGCCGCGGAGCACGACGGCCTCGTCGAGCTGCTGGCCGCCGACCCGGGCGGCCTCCTGGGCGTAGGCGTCGGTGCGTTCGGCGACGCGCAACCGGCCGCCGGCGTCCACGACGAGGGCGATGACCAGGATCAGGAAGGCCGCGCAGATCGCCACGAAGATGGCCATCGAACCCTGGTCGGACCGGCCTCGCGCCCACCCCCGGACGCCGCGGCCCCGCCGCCGTTCTCCCCCGGGTCTGCGCGCCATCACGCCCCCTCCCGCACGTTCGTCTCCCCACCGGTCCCCACCGGTCGCCACCGGAACCGCTCCGCCTCGCACCTGCCCGCCCCCGGGAGCTCTCCGCTTGCGTCTCCCCCGCCCGGGGCGTCCCCAATCCCCGCCCGGAAACCTCGTCCGCACCACCCGTCTCACCCGCCCCGGTAGCGGTCGACCACCGAGGTGAAGCTGCCCCTGAGCGTCTTCGTCCCGGGCATGCCGGGGCCCGGGACGAGGTCGCTCAGGCCCACCTCGCACACCACGGTCACCTCGACGGTGGCCATCACGGCCCCGTGGCTCTCCAGCCGGCCGGGCTTCCAGGTGACGCTGCTGCTCCGGCAGTCGACGCCCTGCTGCTGGAGGGTGGCCCTGGCGGTCCGCTCGACCAGCGCGTCCGTCCCGTCGGCGCTGCGCACCAGCGACGCCGTCCGGGCGGCCGAGCGGGCCGCCGCCTCCACCGTGCCGGCCGCGGTCTGCACCCGGCCGGCGGCGACGGTGACCAGGATCAGCGCGACCACGCCCGGGGCGATGATCGCCGCTTCGATCGCCACGCCGCCGCCGTCGCGCCCGCGCGCCGACCGGGCGGCCCGCCACGCCGCGAACCGCCGCCCCCGCCCCCGAAGACAGGCCCTGAGCCCGGCCACCCGCTTCACGGCACCACCTTCGGCGGCAGGAAGCGCTCGCGCGGTGCCTCCGCGTACTGGGTGACGGTCGGCTTGAGGAACGGGACGACGGAGGGCGCGGTCAGCTCGACCGTCACCCTGATCAGCTCGGGCGTGCTGCCGGCCTTCGTCACCTTGTACTCGCGGACGCCCTGCCGGCCGAGGAAGTCCTCGGCCTGCTTCGTCGCCGCTTCGTCCTTGGCCTCGTCGCTGCGGTTCCCCTGCACGCGTCCGGCGTCCACACCCTCGCGGGCAGCGGTGAGCGCGACCTGGCGGTAGTACCACCACATCGACACCTGGACGACGAGCAGGATCAGCACCAGGACGACCGGGAAGACGATGGCCAGGCTCAGGCTCACCGACCCCCGGTCGCCGCGGCGACGGGGCCGGTGCCTCACGTGGCCGCGCCCCCGCCCGGGAGGTTCGGGTCCTGCTGGACCTTCTTCACGACCTTGTCCTTCAGCGCGTACAGCGCCACCGCGACGGCGCCCGCGACGAAGACCAGCGCGATGATGGCGAGGGCGAGTTCGATGCTGATCGCGCCGCGGTCGCCGCGCGCCCGGGCGGCCTTCACCCGGCCGACCCGGAACTGGAAGAGCAGCAGGGCGAACTGGACGGGTAGCAACGTGGGCCGGATCAACCGGCCTACCAGGGACTTGAACTGGTCGGACATCGGGAACTCCCGGGGTTGGGTGTGGTGTCAGCTGCTCGGCGGTGAGGCAGGTGCCGTGCGGCCCGCTCAGGCGAGCATCTGGTGGAGCGCGGGGAAGACGATCAGGACGGTCATCAGCAGGGTCAGGGCGGCCCCGGGCGCGACCATCCGCTCGCTGTCGGCGTTGGCCCGGGCCAGGTCCTCGGCCAGCAGCTCGCCGCGCAGGCCCTTCGCCCGGGCCCGCAGGGTGTCGTAGACGGCGGCGCCGTCGGTGCCGGACAGCCGCATGATGTCGGCGACGTCCTGCAGCGGGGTCAGCCCGAGTTCGACGGCCAGCGCGTCCAGTCCGGCCCACGGTGGCAGCCGGTCGGTGGCGGCGCGGTCCAGGGCGTCCCGGATCCGGCGGAAGACCGGGCCGCGCCCGACCGAGGCGGCGCGGCGCAGCGCCTCGGCCGGCCCGAGATCGGCGGCCCGCTCCAGTGCGACCAGTTCCAGGTAGGCGGCGATGCCGTGCAGGTACTCGGTGCGCGCCTCCTTGGCCTCGCCGCGCACGATGGCGTCCGGGACGAACCAGAACAGCCCGCCCAGCAGCGGCCCGACGACCAGCGGCAGCGCGAACGGCAGGCCCATGTCCAGCAGCAGCGCCATCGCCGCCAGGTAGGCCGGCAGGACGAGGCCGATCACGGCGAACAGCAGCTTGTGGGCCATGAACCGGGCCGGGGTGCGGCCGATCAGCGACAGCTCCCGGTACGGGATGCGCACGCCGCGTACGCCGACCGAGCGCTCGCCGATCCGGTCGAACCAGCGCGGCCGCTCGTCCGGGTGGGGCGTCCGGTCGGCGGGCGTGCGGTGCAGCCGGTCCAGCGCCTGGCTCAGGTCGGGCGGCGCGGGACGGAGTTCGGAGATCAGCAGGGCGACGCCGCCGGCCGCGACCGCGCCGGCCAGCACGGACCAGGGCGAGATCATCGGGCCTCCCCGAGGAGTGACTGTTCGTCGGCGGAGCCGTCCGGGCCCGGATCGGCGTCCGCACGCCGGCCGGAGCGGCCACGGCCACCGGTCCGGCTGCGCCGGTCCGCCACCAGCAGCCGCGGCACCGGCGGGTGCGAGGCCAGCGCGCGCATCCAGGCGATGATCGCCACGAAGAGCGCGGCGACCACCGCGAGCACGATCTGGCCCAGCACGGTGCTGTAGGGCCGGGTGTACTCGGTGTTGAACGAGCCGAGCACCACGACCAGCACGATGATGCCGACCAGCCAGCGGATGGTGGTGCGGTGCTTGGCCCGGTCGGCCTCGATGGTGCGGCGCTGGCGGACCTCCTCGCGGACCGAGTCGGCCATGTCGGAGAGCGCCCGGGCCAGGCCGGGGCCGCTGTCCCCGGCGCGCAGCACCAGCGCGGCGAGCACCTTGTCGGCGGTGGCGTCGGCCAGGCTGTCGGCGAAGGCGCGCAGCGCCTCCTCCGGCCGCCAGCGGGCCTGCAACCGGGCGGCCAGCTCGCCGACCTCGTCCTCGATCGCGGCGGGAGCCGTCCGGCGGCTGGTGACGATGGCCTGGTTGAGGCCGACACCGAGCAGCAGCACGTCGGCGATCCGCTGGGTCCACTCGGACAGCGCCTCCAGCCGCTCGATCCGGTGGGTGTCCGGGCGGGTGGTGTCGAACAGCCAGGGCAGGCCGAAGACGGCGCAGGGCACCAGCAGCGCGGTCAGCGGGATGCCGGTGAACAGCCAGCCGAGCGGCGCGCCGGCCAGCGCCAGCGGCAGCTGCACCCGGCGCAGCCGCACCACCCGGGCCGGGGCGGTGCCGGGCGCGCCGTACCAGAACACGTGGAGGCGGCCGGCCAGCGGGCTGCCGGGCTCGTCGGCCCCGGTGCCCTCCTCCACGGGCTCGCTGCCGCGGGCCCAGACCACCAGGGCGGCCAGGCCGAGCGCGACCAGCAGGCCGCAGAGGGCGAAGAGCAGCATCACCGGGGGCCACCGCCGATCCGCAGCTGGAGCGGCTCGGCCCAACTCCCGTACCGGGAGCCGAGCAGGGCGGCGTCGAAGCCGGCCCGGCGCAGGTCGTCCAGGCAGTTCGGCGGGGTGTGCGGGACAGCGCGCGGCTCGCCCAGCTCGGGGCGCGGGCCGAACACGGTGTTGAGGGCGGGCCGGCCGCTCTCGCCGAGGCCGGTCACCTCCAGGACGTGCGAGACGAAGCGGTGGCGCCGGCCGCCGACGGCCGTCTCGTCGACCATCGACACGTGCACGATGAGGTCCACGGCGTTGGCGGTGAGCCGGTAGGCGAGCGCGTCGGTCATGTGCGAGCCGTACTCCAGGCAGAGTTCGGCGATGCGGTCGACCACCATGTGCGGGCCGCGGGCGTGCAGCGTGCACATCGAGCCGCCCTCGCCGTTGGTCATGACGCGCAGCATCGGGACGACCTCGCCGGAGCGGACCTCGCCGACGATGATCCGCGACAGCGTCATCCGGAGTGCGGCCGGGATGAGGTCACCGATCGTCAGCTCGCCGGCCATCCGGCCCTCGACGCGTTCGCCGTTGCCCTCCCGGGCCTCCATCGGGACGACCTGGCGCAGGTGGCCGAGGGTGTGCAGCCAGAGCTCGAACTCCGACTCCAGGGTGCCGATCCGCTCGTCCGGCGGGATCTCGGCGGCCATCGCGCGCAGCAGGCTGGTCTTGCCGACGCCCTGGGTGCCGGTGATCATCACGTTCTTCCGGGCCCGGATCGCCGAGGCCAGGAAGGCGGCCAGGGTGGAGTCGAGGGTGCCGAGCCGGACCATCTCGGGCAGGGTCGCCGAGGCCACCCGGTGGCGGCGGATCGCCACGTACGGGCGCGGGGTCACCTCGGTGAGCGCCTGGAGGCGCATGCCGCCCTCCAGGCGCAGCGCGAGGGTCGGGCTGGCGGTGGAGAGGCTGCGCTCGCCGCCGCCGTGCTGGCGGGCGAGGTCCTGGAGCAGCTCGACCAGTTCGGCGTCAGTGTCGGCCACCGGCGGGACCTGGCGCAGGGGTTGGTGCACCCGGGAGACCCAGACGTCGTCGCAGCCGTTGATCAGGATGTTCTCGATCTCCGGGTCGTCGAGGTAGGGCTGGAGCCGGCCGGCCCGGAAGAGCAGGTCGAAGACGGCCTCGGCGAGCGCGCGGTCCTGGTCGCGGGTGGGCGGGATGCCGTGGGTCTGCGCGTAGGCGTCGGACCAGCGGGCGACCGCCTCCTCGATCAGCGCCCGGCCGCGCTGGCGGCGGGTGGCGCGGTCCGGTTCGGTGCCGGAGGCGGCGGTCAGCCGGGTGATCTGCTGGTGCAGTTCGGCCGCGACCTGGCGCTTGAGCTCGCGCGCCACCTGCGGGTCGACGGCCGGGCGGGTGCCGGCGCCGCGCCGGTCGAGGGAGGGCAGCTGGGACGGCACGGCGGTGGGCGTCGCGGCGCCGCCCTGCTGGGCGCCCGTCGGCACGACGGGGCCGGGCGCGACGGGGCCGGGTTGGACGACCGGCGGGACGACCGGTTGGGGCGCCGTCCAGGGCAGCGCGGCCGGGTCGGCCGCCGCCGGATGCTGGTGCAGGGGGCTACCGCGCACGAAGTACCTCCCCGTAGCCGGCGTGCGACTGCTGCGGGCCCTGCCCGTACGACGGCGGCGCCGGCCGGTCCTGCTCCGGCTGGACGCGGCCGTACTCCCGCGCGGGCCCCTGGCCGTACTGCCGGCCGTCCGCCTGCCCGTCCTGCGGCCCCGGGCCGTACAGCGCCCCGTCCTGCGGCCCCGGCCCGTACGGCGACCCGGACGCCTGCCCGTCCTGAGGCCCGGACGACGGCCCTGCGTACGGCGTGCCTGCGTACGGCGTGCCGGCGTACGACATGCCTGGGTACGGCGTGCCCGCGTCGGACAGGCCCCCGGCGGCCGACGGCCCGGACGATGGCGGACCTGCGGACGACGGACCCCCGTCCGACGGGCCCGGGTACGTCGGCTCCGGCTGCTGCGGCTGGGCGTGTGCAGGGAACGGCGCGGGTGCGGCCGGCTGCGGCGCGAACCCGGCCAGCGGCGCCACCGGGCCGGTGGCGATCAGCGGCGGCACCGGCGGCGGCACCTGGCCGTACGGCTGCGGTGCCGGAGGCGGCGGCGCGTACGTGAGCGGCTGCGCCCCGGCGTCGGCCGCGGGCGCCGCGGCGAGCTGTGCGGGCGCGGGAGCCGCCGTGGGCGCCAGCCGCTGCCGGCGGCGACGCACCAGCAACTGCACCTCGTCCGCCGCCGAGCGGGCCGTCCGCATCAGCTCCGAGCGGATGAAGCGGCGGTCGGTGGTGTCCCCGCCGTCCGACAGCACCCGGGCGGTGCGCACGGCGTGCGGCAGCAGCCCGAGCACCGGCAGCCCGAACTCGCGCGAGACCTCCGCGCCCGAGTACGGCCCCTCCGCGACGAGCAGCAGGCCCAGCGCGTCCGCCCCGGTGCCCGCCGTGGCGAGGTCCTCGGTGAGCGCGGACAGCCGCGGCCGGACCGCGCTCAGCCCGCGCAGGGTGGTGCGGACGGTGACGGCGACCACGTCGGCCCGGCGGGCGAGGACGGCGCTGGTCCCGGTGGCGCCGGAGCGGCCGAGGTCGAGGATCACGTCGTAGCCCTGCGGCTCCAGCCCGTGCAGCACCTCCATCAGCGGCTCCCAGGTGTAGGCGAGCCCGGGCGCCTGGGTCGGGTCGGTCAGACCGGGCAGCAGCAGCCGCTCGGCGTTCCCCTCGGGCGAGAGGTCGATCAGCTGTTCCCAGAGCGCCTGGGCGAGCAGCCCGCGCCGGTCCGCGACGGCCAGGTTGCGCAGCCCGTAGACCGCCTCCACCCGGCCCTCCAGCGCGCCGGCCAGCACCGCGCCGCCGTCCGGGTCGCACTCCACGAGCAGGATGCGGCGCCCGGGCTGCAACGGCCAGGCCAGCAGCAGCGCCAGCGCCGTCGTGGTGGCGCCCGGTGCCCCGGGGCCGCCGACCACCGCGATCACCGCCATCTCAGGCCCCACCCGCCCCGGGCGGCGCGGCGGGCGCGGTCGCGGCGCCGGCCGCAGTACCGGTCGGGGTCGCGGCACCGGAGGGCGCCGCCGTGCCCGAGGGCGTGGGAGCCCCCGACGGCGCGGGAGTCGCCGGGGGTGCGCCGCCGGCCGCTCCGCGCGGCGACAGCACCACCTGGATCCGCCCGCTGGCCACCCAGGAGGCCAGCCGGGAGGCGTCCGCCGCCGGCACCGCGACGTCCACCACCTGGCTGCCGTCCGTGTCCACCCGGCCGACCGTGACGACCACCGCGGCCAGCGAGTCCGGCCGGCCGGTGTCCGGCGTGTAGACCACGACGATCGGCAGGCCGGGCTGGAGCCTGGTCGCCGGCAGCTGGGTGCGCTTGGCCGAGACGCCCACGATCAGCTGGCCCGGCTGGACGGCCAGCGCCTGGGCGAGGTCCGCCTTCAGCAGCAGCGAGCCGCGCTTGAGGTCGGTGGTGGCCCGCATCCCGACCGCGTCCTTGCGGTCCGTGGCCGACACCGGCTTGAGCACCGGATCGCTCGCGATCCGCGCCTCCACCAGGTCCGCGTCGGTCAGTACCTGTCCGTACGGCACGTCATGGGCGAGCGCCAGCACGGCGACCCGCTGCCCGGTGCTGTTGTAGAGCACCGCGCCGCCGAGCCCGCCGGCGGCTATCAGCGCCACCGCCATCGCCAGCACCGCCGGCCGCCGACGCCGCGCCCGGAGCGTCCGCCCCGGGGTGTGCGGCGTGGCCGGTCCCTGCTCAGGCACCACCACGGACACCCCCGGCGTCGCTGTCTGTACGGTTCTCCACCGGGTTCCGGCCCCTCCCACGTCGTTCGGACACGTTGCTGTGTTGCGGCTCTGCCGCCGGGCTCAGTTGAGGACCTGCACCTCGGCCACCCGCATGGTGAGGTTGGCGGACAGCGGCACCTTGATCGGGGCGACCTTCTGGCTGCTGCCGGTGACGGTCACCTCGCCCACCCAGTTGGCCGTGACCGTCCCGGCGAAGGTTCCGCCGGACTTCGTGGCCGAGCCGGTCGAGAACACATGGCCGCAGGTGGGCGACTTGGCGGCGCCGTACGTCGGGTCGTACGGGGTGCCGGCCGCGCCCTCCTTGTCGCAGGTCTCCTTCGCTCCGTCCCCGAGGTCCCAGACCACCGAGTCCAGCCGGGGGGTGACGGTGACGGTGACGGTGCCGTTGCTCACCCACTTCGGCGCCGGCGCCTTGGCGTTGGTCAGCCAGAGCCAGACCGGCACGCCGACCACGGCCGTGCCCTTGGGGGCGATGCCCGGCTCGGGGAACGGCAGGGTGATCTGCTCGAACATGAGCTTCTCGGCCTCCGCCACCGGGTCGAACGGCGGCTCGGCGGGCGCCTGGGCGAAGAACCTCGGTGCCGTCGTGCCCATGCTGCCGTCGGTGAAACGGCAGGTCTCGGCGTAGACGGTGCCCTCGGTGGGCTTGTGTCCGGCCCAGACCGGATCGTCGGCCGAGGGCTGCGGGGTGACCGTCCGGTAGTAGCAGCCGGTCGCGCTGCTGAACCAGCCCAGCTCCGGGTCGCGGCAGGGCCAGTCCTCGCCGTTCCAGCGGCAGAGCTGCGGACCGCCGGAGCCACCGCCGCCCGTCCCGCCGTTGCCGCCGCCCGGGGTCGGCGTGCTCCCCGGCGTCTTGGTCCCCTCGCAGATGACGTTCACCGCGCAGTGGGTGACATCACCCGCCGGTGGTTCGTCCGCCATCGCGGGCGCCGCCGGGGCCAGCAGCAATCCGGCCGACAACAGCGCGCGGATCACGATTTGCCGTTCGAGTTTCAGCACGATCGGTCCACCTCCCGCTTGAACTCGTTGATCAGCCAACGCGTTTGGAACTTCCGCAGGGAAACGGTCGCGAGGTACCGCGTCAGCCGCTGTTGTGGATCCTTTACCGCGTGCGTGGTGGCATCGGCCTGGTGCCAGCCCGTCACATCGAGGCAGTCCTCGATCACGGCGGTCTGGGGATCCGACTTCAGGTCGACGGTCTTCACCACCGGGGAATTCCTCGGACTTCCGATCATCACCAGTTTGGCGTCACGCAGCTGACGGAGATTGACGAGGGAGTCGCGCAGCGCCGTCCCGGAGGAGTACGTCTGCAGCCGGGACCCGTCCGAATCGGTACGGCCGAACTCCTCCACCTGGGCCTGCCACCAGTCCTGATAGGTGCTCAACGCCAGGCGCCCCTGGGCCCCTTCGGGACCGTCGGTCGGCGCGATCCCGATGTTTGCGGAACCACCCGAAGGAGTTACCGGGTTCACTCCCGCAACAGTGGGTGCACTCGACCCGAGACGATCGACGGAACCGGCGTCACCACTGGCCGCACAGGAGCTCAGCAGCATCGCCAGAACCAGCCCAGCGACCCCAACCGCCCCAGGGCGCAACACATTTCCGCGCCGCCGCATCGCCCCACCTCATCGCGACCGACCCCGTCCGTGGTCCGTGGTCGCCAGAAGAATTCCGCCGTCCCGCCGGTGTTGCTGCGAGGGCATCGATTCTTCGCCAACCCACCCCTTCACGGCAACACCCCGGGCCCCTGACCTTACGCGGAAGGCGGATCCGTCGGGGCACTTTCCCGCCACAGAACGGCCAACAGTTCTTCGGAAAGCGACAATCCGGCCAATGCGCCCCGAACCGCGGCCCGATTTCGCATCAACAGGCGCCCGCCCTGCGGCGGAACGAGCAGGCGTGCGCCCGGCGCGGTGCCGGCCGACGCGGTGCCGGCCCCGGGATCGCCGCCGTCGAGCAGTGCGGCGACGGCCGGTTGCAGGTCGAGCGGGGCGACGGCGGCAGGCGCACCGGGCAGCCCCTGCTGGAGCACGGTGGTGAGGGCGCGGCTGAACGATCCCTCGCCCCCGGGCAGGACGGCGTCCCGGCCCCGTCTACCGGCGGTGTAGCGGCCGACGCGGCCCCAGAGCGGCACCCGCGGGTAGCTGAGCAGTTCGCCCGCACCGTCCTCGCCGCCGCCGCGTTCGAGCGCGGCCCAGGTGTCCCGGTCGGCGACGGCGTCGACCAGCAGCAGCGCCTCCTCCTGGTCGCCGTGGACCATCGCGCTGACCACCCAGTCCCAGGCCAGCCCGCGCCGGTAGGCGTTGTCGGCGGTGGAGCCGCCGGTGACCAGGGCCAGCCGCCGGCCGCGCGGATCGGCGACCAGCTGGCCCACCAGGCAGACCAGCAGCCACCGGCCGGGCCGGGCGGCGGCCTCGCGCACCGCGGTGAGCATGGTGTTGGCGTCCGCGCCGGGGTCCACCACCGCGACCCGGCAGCCGGCCGCGCCGGCGTCGAAACACATCCCGGGCAGCACGTCGGCGAGCAGCCGGGCCCCGGCCGCCGCGTGCGCCGAGCCGCCGAAGCCGCGGTCCGGCCCGCCGTCCGCCCCGATCACCACCAGATCGATCCCACTGACCACCCGCACCGCCCCCTCCTCGCCGGCCCCGCCCTACCCGGGGCCGCCCGCCGCACCACCGCACGCTCCGTCCGGCCGCGCGTCCGGTCCCGCCGTACCGCGACCTCCCCCGGCCCGCGGCTCCTGCCGTCCGGCCGTTCCTGCGGTGCCGCGCATGCTGCCGTACGGCTGTTCCTGTCATGCAGCCGTGCCTGTCCGTACGGCTGTTCCTGTCCGTACGGCCGTTCCTGTCGTACCGGCGGCGCGGCGCCCGTGCCCCCGGCACGTTCCGCACCGCCGCGGACAAGCTACCGCCCCGCGGGCCCCGCGACGGGGCTCCGGGCCCGCCCGCTCCGGGACCATGGGCCCTATCGGCCCGTGCTCCGGCAAGAGGACGATCGGAGGCATGGACCGTGACGAGCGTGTGGAGCCCCTGAGCGAGGCCGAGTGCCTGCGGCTGCTCAGCACCGTGCCCGTCGGGCGCGTGGTGTACACCGAGCACGCGTTGCCGGCTGTCCTGCCGGTCTCCTTCGAGGTCACTGCGGACGGGCGCCTGCTGCTGGCCGTGCGCCGGGGCAGCACCACCGCGCGCGGGCTTGACGGCACCGTCGTCGCGTTCCAGGCCGACCAGTTGGACCCGGTCACCCGGACCGGCTGGAGCGTGCTGGTGCACGGCCGGGCGGACGTGGTGCGCGAGCCGGAGCAGGTACGGCTGGCGCTGCGTTCCGGGTTGCGGCCCTGGATCGGCGACCCGGACCCGCTGTTCGTCGCCCTGGTGCCGGAGCTGGTCAGCGGCCGTCACCTGATGCCCGCCGGCCGGACGGCACAGCACTCCTGACGCCTGCCCGGCCCCGGCCCGGGCCGTTCGCGGCCCCGGCCCTTTCCGGTCCTGATCGTTTTCCGGCCGACCCCTGACAGGTGACCGGCGAGTAGGCATACTCTGCCGGAGTCCGCACCCCCACCTGCCACCAGGAGCGTTCCGTGACGACCTTCGCCTCCCTCGCCGACCTCACCGCGGCCGTCGGCACCGAGCTGGGTACCAGCCGGTGGCACACCGTCGAGCAGGAGCGGATCGACCTGTTCGCCGAGGCCACCGGCGACCACCAGTGGATCCACGTCGACCCGGAGCGCGCCAAGGAGAGCCAGTTCGGCTCGACCATCGCGCACGGCTACCTCACGCTGTCGATGATCCCGGTGCTGGCCAAGGAGTGCTACGGCGTCGAGGGCGTGCGGATGGCGCTCAACTACGGCTCGGAGAAGGTCCGCTTCCCCGCACCGGTGCCGGTCGGCACGGCGATCCGGGCCACCGCCGAACTGGTCTCCGCCACCGAGGTGCCCGGCGGCGTCCAGGCCGTGGTCCGGTTCACCATCACCAGCGCGGAGAGCGCCAAGCCGCACTGCGTCGCGGAGACGATCACCCGCTTCTACGCCTAGCGGCCCGCCGCGCCCCTGCCGGTCCGCCGCTCTGTACGCCGAACGGCACGCACGGGGCCGCCCACCGGGTCCGGGCGGCCCACTGCGAGTAACCTCCGACGAGATGGTTGTCGTACCACAGCGGCCCTACTGCCGTGGGTACGCCCCCCGGCACGCCCGGTAGCCGTAACCGTCCTTGGAGGTGCCGTGCCCCGCCCCGCCCCGTGGTACTCCCGCGTAGCCGGTCTGACCTCGCAGTTCTCCAGCCCGCCGACGCTCTCCGGACTGCCCCGCGCGGCCTGGCACCGGGTCCGGACGGACGCCTTCGGCGCCGAGCCCCGGGGCGAGCGGCTGTCCCGGATCCACCGCTCGCCGCAGTTCGCCGACGGCGCCTTCCGCAACCCGCTGCCCACCCGCCGGCTCGTCTACGAGCGCACCCCGCTGGAGATCACCCGCGCCCAGCTGGCCTCCGACAAGACCCGCCGGATGCCCACCGCCGCCGTGCCGCTGCACCGGCTGCTCCCGGTCGACCTCGCCGCGCCGCCCACCTCCGGCCTGCGGCTCACCTGGCTCGGCCACGCCACCGTGCTGGCCGAGATCGACGGCCGCCGGGTGCTGTTCGACCCGGTCTGGGGCGAGCGCTGCTCCCCCTTCGGCTGGACCGGCCCCAAACGCCTCCACCCGGTGCCGCTCCCGCTCTCCGAACTCGGCCCGGTCGACGTCGTGGTGGTCTCGCACGACCACTACGACCACCTCGACATGGCCACCATCCGCGCCCTCATCGGCACCGGTGCGGTCTTCGCCGTCCCGCTCGGCGTCGGTGCCCATCTGGAGCACTGGGGCGTGCCCGCCGACCGGCTCGTCGAACTGGACTGGTGGGAGTCGGCCGAGGTCGCCGGGCTCACCCTGACCGCCACTCCGGCCCGGCACTACTGCAGCCGCGGCCCGCGCACCAGCGCGCTCTTCCTCTGGGCGTCCTGGGTGGTGGCCGGCGGCGGGCACCGGGTCTTCCACAGCGGCGACACCGGCTACTTCCCCGGGTTCGCCGAGATCGGCCGCCGGCTCGGACCGTTCGACGCGACGATGATGCAGGTCGGCGCGTACAGCGACTTCTGGCCCGAGGTCCACATGACCCCCGAGGAGGGGGTCCGGGCCCACCTCGACCTCGGCGGCGAGCTGCTGCTGCCGATCCACTGGTGCACCTTCAACCTGGCGCCGCACCCGTGGGAGGAGCCCGCCGAACGCGTGGTCGCCGCGACCCAGGCGCTCGGCGCGCACCTGGCGGTACCCCGCCCCGGCAAGCCCTTCGAGCCGGCCGATCCGCCCGCGCTGCGGCTCTGGTGGCGGGCGGTCGCGGCGCTGCCGCAGGACGACGCGAAGCTGGTCGTCCCGGACGGCCTCGCCCCGACGAGCGGCGCGGCGACGGACGGCGCGGCGGCGGGCAGTCCGACGACGGGCGGCACGGCGGCGAGCGGCTCGGCGACAAGCGGTACCGCGGCAGCCCAGCCCGCAACCCGGCCCAAGGCGGCGGCCGAGGACGACGGGGTCACCGTCTGACGCGGCCCGACGCACCGGGAGGGGCCCGGAGTTCACGCGAACTCCGGGCCCGCTCCGCGCCTCCCCTTTCCGCGGCCGCACCTCGGACGGCCGGCCCCTCAGCCGGACTGCTCGTCGGACGGCCGGCCCCTCAGGCGGCCTACTCGTCAGACGGACCGCCCCTCAGCCGGCCAGCAGGTCGCGCAGCGAGCGCGCCTCCTTCACCAGGCGGCTCGCCCCCGCCCGGCCCGCCACGGCGGCCACCTCGGGTATCGGGCCGCGGGCCGCACAGCGGCGGGCGGCGTCCGTGCCGACGGCGAGGACGTCGGCGGTGCCGCGGGCGGGCTCGCCGGCCAGCAGCGCCGGGAGGGCCGGGGCGAGGACGGACCACACGGTCGCATAGGCGCCGGTGTCGGCGGCCGTCGCCAGGGCCGCGGCGAGACGGTTCGGCTTGACGGTGCCACGGACCACCAACTCGCCGAGCTCGCGGCCGAGCAGGGCGCCGTCGAGGTCCCCTCGGGCGGCGAGGACCAGCAGGGCGTCGACCGCGGCCGTGCGGTCCTCGGGGAAGCGCGCGCCCAGGCCGTAGCCGACGGCGAGGTGGAGGGCGAGGCCGGCCGGGCCGCCGGCCTCGGCGAGGACGGGGAGCAGCGCGGCCGCGCCGCGCCGCTCGCGGTCGGCGGAGTCGGCGAACCAGTCGAGCCAGCGGGCGGCCTGTTCCTCCCGGTGGTGCGGGAGCATGGCGGCCCAGTGCGCGGTGGGCTGCCAGAGCCACTCGTTCTGCTTCCGGGCCCGGGCCACGCTGGGCTCGGTGCTGTCGAGCAGGGCGCGGAAGTCCTCGCCCAGTTGGTCGACGGACGGGCCCTGCGGGCCGGTTCCGAGGCCGGGCTGAGCCACCGCCACCCGGTGAAGCTCCTCCCACCAGCGGTCCCAGTAGGTGCGACCGTGCAGTCGGCTGCCGCTCGCGCTCCGGCCGGGAGCGAAGACCACCCGCGCCGACGGCTGGTGCGGCAGACCGCCCTCGCGCAGCCAGTGCGCCACCCAGCGCCCGTCCGGCGAGCCCAGCAGCGCGGCGTCGGCGAGCACGGCGGCGTCGGTGGTGGGGGTGACCCGCAGCAGGGCCGCGTGCAGGTCCGCCGCGCCCGGGCTCGCGCCCGCCGCCTCGTACCCGGCCAGCCGCTCCACCAGCACGGCCGCCTCCAGTGCCCCGGTGGCGTCGGTGGGCGTGGCGAGCAGGAACGGCGGCCGGGTCGCGGTCACCTGCCAGGCCGCCTCCTCCAGGCGGACGGCGAGCACGTTCCCGTAGGGCGTGTTGTCCGCCCCGCGCAGAGGTGACCGGCCCTTGCCGCGGATGCCGTCCCAGAGGCCCCGCGTCGAGACCTGCCCCGCGGCCGCCGTCGCCACGTACAGCACGTCGCCCGGCCCGCAGTCCCGCCACCGCTCGGCGCCGCTCCACCGGTGCACGCGCAGGACCGGCTCCAGCGCCGCGGCCAGCGCCGGGCGGTCCAGGTGGGCGTGGCGGACCAGGCCGTCCAGGACGCGTTCGAAGAGGGCGACGTCCGGCCCGTCGGCGAGCATCAGGGCGGCCAGCTCCTCGGCGACCTCCTCCGGGGTGGCGAGCGGCTCCCCCAGCGGCCTCGGCTGCGGGGCGGGCGGGAGCAGCTCCCTCCACCCGGTGTCAGGGGCGTCGCCGCCGACCGGCGAGCCCAGCAGCTCGCCGGCGCGCGCGTGGTGGGCCGGGTTGAGCGCCTCGGCGGCGAACCGCAGCCCGGGCAGCACCGCCTCGCCGGCCGCGCCGAGGTGACGGGCCACCACGTTGAGCGCCCGCTCCTGGAGGGCGGTGTCGGGGTGCCCGAAGGCCTCGGCCGCCGCCAGCACCACCGGGCCGGCCCGCTCGGGCGAGCGCCGGGCCGCCTTGTCGAGCCATCCCAGCTGGGCGCGCACGAGCTTCTTCTCGGTCCGGAACAGCACCACCACCGAGGCCTCCGCCAGCACCTCCGGCCCGATCAGCCCGGCCGCGTCCAGCCCGGCCAGCGTCTGCTGGGCGTGACCGGCGACCACGGAGAGCCCGTCCAGCAGGGCGACCAGGCTGCGCTGCCGGGCGGCGTACTCCTCCGGGGTGGGCGCGAGGGCGGCCAGGACGGCGAGGAAGGCCCGCTGGTCGCCCGGCTTGCCGCCGCGCACCAGCCGGGCGAGGCACCGGTCGATCAGCTCGGCCCGGTCCAGCTCGCCGCCGGCCGCCAGCGCGGCGACCGCCTCCGGCCAGCAGTCCCCGGGCCGCTCGGTGAACCGGAATTCGAGCCGCCAGCCGATGTCCGCGAGCTCGAACACCCGGGGCACCAGCACCGGTGTGAAGCTGTCCTCGCGCAGGAGCTCCAGCAGCGTCCGGACCCGACCGCGCTTGCCGTCACCCCTCGCGAGCTGCTCCAGCCACTCGGCGGTGAAGGCCTCCGTGTCGGGCACCGGGCAGCCCGTCCGCCGGACCACCTGCTCGATCAGCGGGTAGAGGTCCCAGCTCCAGCCCGATCCGCGGCGCGCCGCCAGCCGGGTGGCCACCTCGACCTGCCACTCGACCGGCTGCGCGCCGACCACCTCGGCGAGGGCCGGGTGGCGGGCCCAGGAGCGGCCGGCGAAGTCCCGCCCGCCGATCCAGGTCGCGGCCCCGGCCGGCCCCGCGTGGCAGCCGGCCCCGGCCACCAGCAGCGCCCCGGCCTGCGCGGTCGCCTCCTTCGACCACTCGCCCCGGACCTGCTTGCGCAGCTCCTTGAGCGCGGGCAGGCAGGCCCGCCGCTCGGCCCGGCCGAGCCCCGCCAGCAGGGCCGGTACCTGCGGCGTCCGCCCCTCGCGGACCGCCGTCACCAGCTGCTCGACGCCACTCATGCGCCCACTCCCGCCGTGCTCGTCGCGTTCGCCGCGCTCTCCCGGACCATCCCGACCGCAAGCGCGTGCTTGCACGGCCCGCGCCCGCCCCGGTACTTGGCCCACCAGAGGCAGGTGCAGCTCACCGCCCCCGCCGCGTCCGTCCGGACCCGCTGGAGGTGGTCGTCCACCGTCACCGTGGCGAGCGCGCCACCCGCCTCCAGCCGGACGGCGCCCGCCGCGACCAGCGCGTGGGCGGCCCGCAGCCGCGGGTTCCGCGCCTCGGCCTGGCCGGCGTCGTAAGGCAGCTGCCGGTGGAAGTACGCGGCCTCGGCGGTGTCGTAGCCGATCTGCCCGGCGGTGCCGAGCCGGGTGAGCGCGGCCCGTACCCGCGCGGGGGTCAGACCGCACTGCCCGGCCAGCTCGGCGACCTCGATCCGCGGCTCCCAGGCCAGCAGGACGGCGACCAGCTCGGCGTCCTGCTCGGCGGCGCCGGTGGCCAGCGCGCCCAGCACCCCGCCCTCGCCGGAGAAGCCGCGCGAGGCGTCGGGTGACAGGGTGAGGGTGAGCCGCATGCCGGGCAGCACCACCTCCCAGGCCGAGGCGGCCGGGCCGTCGCCCGCCACCGGTGCGTAGACCCGCAGCGCCAGCGCGTGCCGCAGCACCCGCTGCAGGGCGGCCAGCCGCTCGGGGCCGGGCAGGCAGACCGCGCCGGGCACCGGCCGGGTGGTCGGGCGCAGCGTCCGGCCGGCCGGGACGACCCAGCCTGCGGCGGCCCGGGCCCGGCCGCCGCCACGCGGCAGCGAGCGCAGGAAGCGGACGGCCTCGGCGGCGGGCAGCTCGGCGCGCAGGTCGAAGCCGGCGGCCGTCACCTGGGTCTCGGCGAAGCCGCGCAGCCACCGCTCGGGCAGCGGCACCTTCTTCTCGACGACCGGCCCGTCGAAGGTGGTGACCTCCAGGGCGTCCGGGCCGACGGCGAGGTGCAGCGGGTCGCCCGGGCCGATCCGCGTGAGCGCCTCGCGCAGCGGGTTGTTGACGTCGACGTTGGTGGTGCCGTGGCCGATCTCGTCGCCGTCGAGCCCGGCCCCGAGCACGTCGAGCCGGGCGTAGACGCCGCAGCAGCCGGAGAAGGACTCGAACCGCAGCCGGTCGCCGTTGGCGGTCACCACCGGGTCGAGCGAGGCGCGCAGCTGCGGCTGGTAGTAGCGGGCGGCGGCGACGTCCGCGACCGCGAGCAGCGCGGCGGCGGCCGGCGCCGGGTCGGCCAGGAAGCCCGCGAAGAAGCGCGGATTGGCGACCGCCCCGAGCGGGGTGGCGCCGCCGGAGGTCTCCAGGGCGAGGCGCGGGCCGTCGGCGCCGTCGAGGACGGCGGACGGGCGCAGATAGGTGTACGCGTGTACGGCTTGCGACATGCCGAGCACGCTAGGAGGGGGTACTGACAATGCGTCGACCATCGCCCGGTTCTGGAACAGGTTCTACACCGATGTTCGCCCGAAAGGGTTACCCAGGTCACACCGCCGAACCGTTGGCTTCTGCCACTATGGGCCCGTGACCGACGTGACCGAACAGGAAAGACGGGCCACCGATACCGCCGGCCCGTTCGCCGAGCTGCTGCGGATCGAGCGGCTGGACGAGAACACGTTCCGGGGCCGGTGCCACGCCGGCGCCCCGATGCGCGCCTTCGGCGGCCAGGTGGCCGCGCAGGCGCTGACGGCCGCCGGGCTGACCGTCGGGCCCGACCGCCCGGTGCACTCGCTGCACGGCTACTTCCTGCTCGCCGGCGACCCGACCCGCCCGATCCGCTACGAGGTCGACCGGGTCCGCCAGGGCATGTCGTACGTCACCCGGCGGGTGACGGCGGTCCAGGGCGGCGACGCGATCTTCACGCTCTCCGCCTCCTTCAAGCGGCCCGAGCCCGCCGCCGACCGCCACCGCGAGATGCCGGCCCTGCCCGGGCCCGAGGAACTGCCGGACGCGCTCTCGCTCTGGAACGAGGCGGACCGCGCCGCAGTGACCCGCAACAGCGGCTTCGGCTCCCTGGAGCTGCGGTTCGTCCCGCCGGACGCGCCCGGCGTGCCCCCGGCCGTGCCCGGCATGCCGCAGCAGTTCGTCTGGCTGCGCACCGGCTCCCCGCTGCCCGACGGCGACCCGCTGCTGCACGTCTGCGCGCTCACCTACCTCTCGGACCTCACGCTGGCCTCGACGGCCGGGCTGCACATCCAGCCGAACTTCTTCCAGCGCACCGAGCCGCCCCGGCTGATCCTGGCCTCGCTGGACCACGCGATGTGGTTCCACCGCCCGTTCCGGGCCGACGAGTGGCTGCTGTTCGCCCAGCGCAGCCCGTCCTCCTCGGACGGCCGGGGGCTGTCGTTCGGCGAGTTCTACGACCGGGACGGCCGGCTGGTGGCCTCCGCGGTGCAGGAGGCGCTGGTGCGCGACCGCTCGGCCCGGCTGCGCTGACCGGCGCCGCCCCTCGCCTCCGCCCCGGTGCACGGCGGACGAACGAGAGGCGGCCGGTCGGCGTCATACTCCTGAGCGGCCCCGGGCCGTATCATGGTGCGGGTGACCAAGGTTGACCTGTCACCAAGGCCGGTGGAGACGATGTCTCCGCGTCAGCTCGAACGCCGCGAGTCCCTGATCGCGGCCGCACTCGCCCTGGTGAACGAGATCGGCGTCGAGCGGCTGCAGATGAAGCAGGTCTGCGAGCGGTCCGGAGTCGCCCTGGGGACGGCGTACCGCTACTTCTCCTCGAAGGACCACCTGTTGGCGGCGGCCATCGCGGAGTGGCACCGGCTGCTCCTGGCCGACCTGGTGGCGGAGCTGCGCGGGCCCCGGGCCGGTCTGGGCGCCACCGACCGGGCGGTGCGCTTCGTCCGCGGCGGCATGCGTGCCTACCAGCGCCAGCCCGAGCTGGCCCGGCTCCGGGTGGCCGTCGCCGCCTCCACCGACCCCTTCGCCAGCGAGGCCCTGCAGGGAATGGCCCGCGCCGACAGCACCGCGCTCCAGGCGGTGATGGCCGAAGTCCCGGCCGCCGCGAGCGACCTCGTGCGGCACATCGTCGGCCACGCCTGGCAGGGCGAGCTGACCGCCTGGGTGACCGGCCGCACCACGCTCGGCGACGCCCGGCGGCGGCTGGAGGACGTGGTGCGGCTGGTGCTGACCCCGTACGAGACGCCGTACCCGGCCCCGTACGAGGTCCAGCCCGCCGGCTGAGGTCGGTCCTCACACTCCCGCCGTCCGCCCCTGGCGCGGGCCGGGCCGCTCCGGGCGCCGGCCGGTGCTCCGGCGTGTCCGGCTGCCGACCGGCGAGTCGAAGTGTCACTTCAGCGTGCTCCGAACAGAGTTGGGCAACGTTCTTGACCTTCACATCGGTGTGAACACATACCGTCGTGAGTGCCCGAGACACCCACGGCCGAAGAGGAGCCACCTGTCATGACCGAGAAGCCGACCACCCCCGCCCCGCTCGCCCGGACCGTCCTCGGCTCCGGCCCCGGCCTGCTGCTCGCCCACGGCGCCGGCGGCAGCGGCGTCAACAACTGGGGCCCGCTGCTGGAGGACCTCGCCGCCCACCGCACCGTCGTCGCCCCGGACTTCCCCGGCTCCGGCGACTCCCCGTTCGAGGCGGACGCGCCCACCCTGGACGAGCTGGCGGACCGGCTGGTCGCGGCCGCCGTCGAGGAGGGCCTGGAGACCTTCGACCTGGCCGCGTACTCGCTGGGCGGCGCCGTCGCCGTCCGCGCCGTGAACCGCCACCCGGAGCGGGTCCGCTCGCTGCTGCTGATAGCCCCGGTGGCCGGCGGCGACCACCGCCTGCGGATGACCGCCGAGCTGGCGATCGGTCTGGCCGACCAGCCGGAGCTGATGGCCCGCTTCATGCTCTCGGTGGTCTTCGGTTCGAGCTGGGTCAGCTCGCTCACCACCGAGCAGCTCACCGGCCTGTACGACAACCTGCTGACCCCGCTGCCGGCCGCCTTCCGGCAGCAGTTCAACCTGGTGGCCGAGGTGAACGTCCGTGGCGAGCTGGCCTCCGTCGCGGTGCCGACGCTGGTGATCAGCCCCACCGAGGACATGCTGGTGCAGCCCAGCCAGCACCGTGCCATGGCCGACGGCATCCCGGGCGCCCGGTTCGCCGAGATGAGCGCCGGCCACATGGCCGTCGTCGAGCAGTTGCCCGAACTGCGCAAGCTCGTCCTGGACTTCCTCACCGGCGCCGCGGAGTAGCCGGCCCACCGCCAGCAGGCGGGAACAGCGGCGGGCGGGCGGACGTTCCGACGATCATGCGCATCGGAGAACTCGCCCGCCTGACCGGGGTGTCCACCCGCCTTCTGCGGTACTACGAGGAGCAGGGCCTGCTCCGTCCGGAGCGGTCGGCCGCCGGCTACCGCGAGTACGGCGACGACGCCCTCGTCCGGGTGCGGCAGGTCCGCGGCCTGCTGGCGGCGGGCCTGTCCACCCGGGTGATCGCCGAGATCCTGCCGTGCGCCAGCGGCCCCCTCCCCGCCCTGGAGGCCTGCCCCGACCTGCTCGCCACCCTGCGCGGCGAGCTCGCCGAGCTCGACGGCCGGATCGACGACCTGACCCGCAGCCGGCAGGCCCTCGCCCACTACCTCGACACCGCCGTGCCGACGACCCGGGCGAGCGCCGAGCAGGCAACGCGCATGTACGCCGCCGCCTGACGGGTCACACGGACCGGGGCGGGCTCACCCCTAGCCGCGCCCCCTACCCGCGCCCCCGAGCGGCTGACCCCAGGGGCGGGGCCCAGCGGCGGGGCCCGCACCCATGGGGGCCCTGTCGGCACGAACCGACGCCCGCCCCCCATCCGGACTTCACCCACGCGTAGCGATCGTTCACGCCGCCCTGGAACGCTCCCTGCCATGAACGCCAACCCTCCGGCGACCCTCCAGGATCCGCGCTTCCCGCTCCCCCAGCGCCACCGCCGCTACCTCGCCTGCGCCGCCGTCCTCGCCTCCATCGCCCTCGGCGCCCTCGGCGTCGGCGCCACCGTCGAAACCGTCCAACACGGCCCGGTGACGGCGGCCACGGCCAGACGATGATGTGACCAGAGACACATGCACGCACGGCAGGGTCGTCATCTACACGTCCGACATCGACGACATCGAACGCATCTCCGGCGGACGCCTGAGAGTCGCCCGACTCTGACCCTCAGGCCCGCTGCTGTTCCCTCGGGCCGGCCTGGGCGGGGATCGTCTCCGGGTGGTCCCGGCGGGAGTGGCGGCCGGTGCCCGGGGGCGGGAGGAGGTCCGCGGCGGGGGCGTAGCGGGCGGCGGGGGCACGGAGGAGCCAGCCCGGGGGGCGGGTGCCGCGGGGGGTGGGCGTGAGCAGGCCCATGCGGTGGAGCAGGTCGAGGGTGTCGCGGCGCAGGGCGGTGCGGTCGGCGAGGTAGTCGCGGCGCCAGCCGGCCGGGAGGCCGTACTCGTCGGCGATGTCGCCGAGGACGCCGTCTATCAGGGCGTCGGGGATCGGGACGTCCGCGCCGGTGGTCTCGCCGGGGAGCGGGCGCACCTCCTCGACCAGGCGCTCGACCAGCAGCAGGGCGGCCTGGGCCACGGTGCCGGGGCCGGGCAGGGCGAGGTCGGTGAGCTCGTCGGCGGGGTCGAGCAGGGCGACGCCCTCGGCCCGCACCTCGGCCTCCAGACCGAGGAAGTCGGCGAGCGCGGCGGGGCCGGTGTGGTGGTGGTCGCGGAGCCAGGCGCGCTGGTCCTCGGGCAGGTCGTCGGCGAGGACGGCCGGGGTCTCGGCGAGGCGGCGGCGGACGGCGGTGCCGGGATCGGCCTGGGTGGCGCGGCGGATCAGGTCGGTGGCGTCGGCGGCGAGGGCGGGCGGTCCGGCGGGGACGGCACGGGCCAGCTCGCGGTCGACCGTGAGGACGGTGTTCTCCTCGGCGAGGTCGGCGGGTATGCCGTCGAGCACCTGCCACTCGGCGAGCGCGGCCAGGGCCATGGCGAGGTCGGCGGGCGCGGCGGTGCGGTCCGGCCCGGGCGCGGCGGCGCGCATCGCGGCCAGCAGCCGGCCGAGCGGGAGCTGTTCGGGGGCGTCGACCAGCAGGGCCAGGGCGAGGGCGAGCCGGGTGTATCCCCCGGGGGTGAACGGGGCACCGGTGCCGGGGTGTTCGAGCCGGCGGCCGGCGCCGGGGCCGAGGCCGGCCTTGCAGAGCCGGGCGTGCCAGGGGCCGACCACGAGGCGGTAGCCGAGGAGGGTGTCGAACCGCTCGGTGAGCCAGTCTCGGTGACGGCGGATCAGCGGGAAGCCCTCGGCGTGCGGCCCGGAGGCGGTGACCAGCGGGTGGGCCAGCAGCAGCCGGGCGGCGATCCGGCGTTCGGCGGCGGCGGAACGGTCCTGCGCACCGGCGGCGGAGCGGGCGCGCTCGGGTTTGCGGTGCTTACCGGGCGTGCCCGGCTTGACTCCTGAGAGGACGGCGGACGGCGAGCCGGCGTCCCGACGGGCCCGGCGCGGGCCGCGGGCCGGGCGGGCCTCGCGGGCGCGCAGCGCGGCGGGCGCGTGCGCGGTGGGGCCGTGCCACCAGCTGACCTCGGCCTCGGCGGGGCCGGGTGCGGCGCCGGGGGCCGGCTCGGCGGGGACGCCGAAGTGGCGGGCGGGGTAGAGGCCGAAGGAGGCGGTGCAGAGGTCGTCGGCGGTGCCGGGACCGGCCTCGGCGAACCACTGGGCGAGCCGGAGCAGACCCGGGTCGGGCGAGAGCCCGGCGGTGTCCGCGGCCGGGCCGGGCTCCTGCGGAGCGTCAGGACCGGCTTCGCGTACGGCGACGACGGCGGTGGTGGTACTGCGCCCCGCCCCGCCCGCGCGTCCGTCCGGCGTGCCGCCGGCCACCTGCGTGGCGCCGGCCGCGTACTCCTGCTGCTCCATGTCGTGGTCCAGACTAGACGGTGGGCGCGGCCCCGGTGGCAGCAACCGGACCGGGCGGCGAATCGGCCGGCCGCCCACCGCCCCACCCGCCGCCGTGCCCTCCGCCTCGTCACCCCGCGGGCCCGGCCGGTGCTACGCGCCGGTAACAAGCCCTTCCCCGGCGCGGGCCCCGTCGCCTAGGGTGCGGACGAGCGGGCCGCCGGCCCCGGCACCCAGGCCCCGCCACCCACTCGGACCCCCGGAGGACACCGCCGCATGAGCATCCGTACGACCACCCGCGCCGTTCTCGGCGGCCGCGGACCAGGGCGCCTGCGCACCGCTACCGGGCTGCTCACCGGCTTCGCCGCCACCTCCGCGGCCCACCTGGGCGCGCTGCTCACCGACACGCCCGTGCTGCGGCACGCCACCAAGCCGGCCCTGATGCCGCTGCTGGCCGCGCACAGCGTGACGGCCGCCACCGCGGCCGGCCGGGAGGCGCCGAAGCTGCTGGCGCCGGCGCTGCTGCTGAGCGGGGGCGGCGACGTCCTGCTGCAGCTCGGCGACGACACCGCGTTCCTGGCCGGCATGGGCTCCTTCGCGGCGGCGCACGTCTGCTTCGTGACGATGTTCGTCCGGCAGGGGGCGCTGACCGACCGGCGGCGGGCGATGGTGGTCGCGGCCGCGTACGCGACGGCCTGGGCCGTGATGGTGGGCCGGCTCTGGCCGGACCTCGGCGACCTCCAGGCCCCGGTGGCCGGGTACAGCCTGCTGCTCGCCTCGACGGCGGTGACCTCGGCCGGGCTGGGGTGGCGGACGGGCCTCGGCGGGGCGCTCTTCCTGCTCTCCGACACCCTGATCGCCACCAAGCTCGCGAAGTGGCGGGAGCTGCCGGGGCATCAGTTCTGGATCATGGCCACGTACATCCTGGCCCAGTACCTGCTGGCCACCGGGGCCCTGCACGCCGCGGAGGGCACCGAAGCCCCGGCAGGCCGGCTCGCCACCGCCTGAGCGGCACCCGGGAACACAACGGTGGGGGGGGGGGCCCCGGGGCGGGGGGGACCGCGCAAACCGCACCAAACGCCAAGG